>URKH01000034.1 GCA_900548255.1 uncultured Collinsella sp.
AGAAAAGCTGATAAAAAAGGTTGTGTGCCGCCCCTTTTTGGGGCGGCACGTTTTTGTGGGGTCCCGGTCTCCACAATTTTCGTCAAGCTATTGGTTAGATTTTGGTCAGTTGGCGTAAGGGTGGAAGGCCAAAAGATTGTTGGCGAAAAAAGCTCAGAGAAAGTGCTGGTAGGGGAGTTGTTGAGCTTTTCGACAGCTTTTGAGCAAAAGAAACTTTGTGGCTATTGCCGGCGATTGCGTTGTCGCGGCCATGGCGGTGCGGGATGCTGGTCGTAAGCGTCGAATGCTCCGATTTTGGAGGCCAGCATGGATCTGTTTCTTGAGACTCCGCAGCAACAAGCTGAGCGCATGCTGCGTCAGCAGCAACGACTCATGGAGATGCAAATGCAAGGGGTTGCCAACCAGGCGCCCGTGCAAAACGTCGTGCCCGCTGCTGTACCTGCAGCTGTGCCCGGGTGTGAATCGGCGCCAGAGGCCTATTCCGTACAGCAAGATTCATATGCGCAGGAGCTCGCGTTCGACAAGCATCGTGCGCGTCGCCGTCGCTGGGCCCAGCGCCTGCGTACGTTGGCGATGATCGTGCTCATCCCGTTGGGGCTTGCGGCCATCTTTCTGGCGTCGTATGCCCTCACGTGCATCCTCAACGGTGCATCGCCCAACGAGGTGCTCCAACATCTAGCGGCCCTGGGCCAGCGCCTAGATGACGTCATAACAACCATCCGCGCCGGCTGGGAGAGCTAGCGTTTGTCGCATTAGGACTTCTAGGGTGTAGGGATTATCGCCACGAGTGGAATCCTTGCATCCTGTGGGTCCTGTCGTGCGACTGAATAGTATTATTGAAGATGAATAATAATAAGGGATACAGGTAATACAAAAAGGAGGTGCTCGGTTGAATCTGACCTTTGAGGGATTCTTAAAAGGCTATTGCCGAGAGCTATCCGGACAGCAGTCGCTGAGTTTTAGAAAATTGGTTGAGCAGGCGACGACGGATGCGCCGCGCGTGGCGGAGGCTCTGTTTTTGCTCGCTTTGGCGCAAGGAAAAGCCGAATACGTTCTGGGTTTATCCGAGGGCTCGTGGATGGAACGGGATTATCGAGACGTTTTATCCTTGTACGGTCAAGCGGGTAGCATGGCGTCTCTATGCGCCAAAAGTGAGCTCCCTAATCGTTATGCCAACGTTTGGCGTGCGTATAGAGCGGTGAAGGAAAAGCCGGCGGCCGATAGAAGGGTGAACGCCCTGATGAGAAAGAAAACGCTGGAAGCATTGGAGGAATCGGGTGTAACGCGCTATGGCCTCTGCCGTGCTCTGCGCCTGAATAAAGGAAACGTATACGCATACTTGGCCGGCGATGACTCAAAGGTGAGCAGGAAAACGGCGCGCCGCATTATGGAATATGCGGAGGAGAGGGGCGCCCAAGAAGGGGCCGGGCGCCCGGTGTGTGTGGCGGGGTAAGATTGATCGCGGTTTTGATTGATGATCGATTGGGTTTGTTGGGCGGAGTTTATGTCTGCAATTGATATTGCACTTATTGTGATTGCTTTGGTGGCGGTGGGGGTCGCTGCGGCCTGTGCCCTGCAGCTCAAGGGCCTTCGTGCCGAGTTGCGGGAGCGTGGCGACAGTAGCGCGGAAACGCTGGCAGCACTCGAGCAGGCCAACAACGCGCTCGATGCCCTGAACGTCGCGCTGGCCGAAACACGCCGCACGGCCAATGCCATCGCGCAGCAGCAGACGACCGATGCGGCCGTGGAGCAGCAACGTTACCTGGCCATCGCACGCGAGTTCTCGCAAGCTGGTGACCGGATGGATGACCTGCGCCGTGAGACGGCCCAACAGCTCGGCGCCAATCGCGAGGGCATCGAGCATCGCCTGGACAAGGTGCGCGAGACGGTCGATGCTCAGCTGGGCGCCATCCGCAAAGACAACAACGTGCAGCTCGATCAGATGCGCGCGACGGTGGACGAGAAGCTCTCTCGCACGCTCAACGACCGTCTGTCTGCATCGTTTAAGCAGGTGAGCGACCAGCTCGAGGCCGTGTACAAGGGCCTGGGCGACATGCAATCTATCGCCACTGGCGTGGGCGACCTTAAGCGCGTGCTGGGTAACGTCAAGGCGCGCGGCATTTTGGGCGAGGTGCAGCTGGGCGCGATCCTGGCGGATATCCTCACACCCGATCAGTATCTGGAAAACGTTGCCACCAAGCCCGGCGCCTCGGAGCGTGTTGAGTTTGCCGTCAAGCTGCCGGTAGACGAGGGCGACCCCGTACTGCTGCCGATTGACTCCAAATTCCCGGGCGACGCGTACGAGCATCTGCTCGATGCCCAGGAGTCGGGCGACGCGGATGCCGTCGCCGCCGCGCGCAAGACGCTTGACGCTATGGTCAAGCGTGAGGCAAAGGACATCTGCGAAAAGTATCTGAGCGTGCCCGTGACCACCAACTTTGGCATCATGTTCGTTCCGTTTGAGGGGCTGTACGCTGAGGTCGTCAGCCGCCCCGGGCTTATCGAGACCCTGGGCCGCGACTATCATGTCAACGTTGCCGGCCCTAGCACCATGGCGGCCATTCTCAACAGCCTGCAGATGAGTTACCAAACGTTTAAGCTGCAAAAACGCACCGACGATGTACTGCGCGTGCTCTCCGCTGTCAAGGCCGAGCTGCCGCGCTATCAAAAGGCGCTGCGCCGCGCCCAGCAGCAGATCGAGACCGCGGGCAAAACGGTCGAGGGTATCATCACCACGCGCACCAACGTCATGGAGCGCAAGCTCAAGGACATCGACGCGCTGGAAGACGCCGGCCAAGCCGATGGGATCTTGGGACTCACGTCCGCGAGCCTTCTCGCGGACCAAGAAGACGAGGACTAATTGCAACAAGACGGTGGGGCACCGGCGCAAACGCGGGCGCCCCACCGGTTTTCGTATCGCACTTGTCTGAAGCGTGCTCCAATGTGCAACAATGGCGTTTCGCCCTATCAGACGCGAAAGGAAGCCCATGTCTCAGAGAAGCACCAGCCCGCTCAAACGCTCCACCGTTCGCCGCACGCTTCAGCGTTTTTGGGACGTCACGCGCACACAGCCGCTGATTGTCTTTCTCTCGGTGTTCTCGTCGGCGGGCTACATCTTTTTGCTCACGTTTGCCAACACCTACGTGATGGCCCTTATCGTTGACCGCGTTCAGGCCGGCCCCGTGGCGGGTGACCAGGTGTTTGAGGTCTTCGGCCCCTATATCCTGGCGCTCGTACTCGTTAACCTGGTGGGTCAGATCCTCTCCAAGCTACAGGACTACACCGTCTACAAGCTCGAGATCGCAGGCAACTATCACCTGGCGCGCCTATGCTTCGACACGCTCTCCAACCAATCCATGACATTCCATACCAGCCGCTTTGGCGGATCGCTTGTAAGCCAGACAAGCCGTTTTATGAGCGGCTATACGGGGCTGGTCGACGTGACGGTGTATTCGCTCATTCCCACCATCACCTCGGTTGTCTGCACGGTGGCGGCGCTCGCTCCGGTGGTGCCGACGTTTACCGTGATCCTGGTGGGCATTATGGTCGTCTACATCGCGTTTGTCTGGCTTATGTACAAGCGCATCATGCCGCTTTCGGCCGCGACGTCCGCCGCGCAGAACAAATTGTCGGGCGTGCTGTCCGACGCGGTCACGAATATCCTGGCCGTCAAGACCTGTGGGCGCGAGGACTTTGAGCGCGACCTGTTCGATACCGCCGACCGCGCTGCGCGCGATGCCGAGACGGTCTCGATGCACGCCATGATGCAGCGCAACTTTACGACCTCGGGTCTTATCGTCATCACCATGGCCGTGGTGAGTGTGTTCGTGGCGGGCGGCAACGCGTGGTTTGGCATCTCGGCCGGCTCGCTCGTCATGATCTTTACCTACACGTATAACCTCACCATGCGTCTGAACTACGTGAGCTCCATGATGCAGCGTATCAACCGCGCGCTGGGTGACGCCGCCGAGATGACGCGCGTGCTGGACGAGCCGCGCCTGGTGGCGGACGACGAGCATGCTCCCGAGCTTAAGGTGGCCGAGGGCGCGATTGATTTTGAACACTTGAGCTTTGCCTATCGTGACGCCGCGGCGGGCGAGAGCGTATTCGACGACTTGACGCTCCATGTGGCGGCGGGCCAGCGCGTGGGCCTGGTGGGCAAATCGGGCTCGGGCAAGACGACGCTTACCAAGCTGTTGCTGCGCTTGGACGATGTGCAGGGCGGCCGCGTGCTCGTGGACGGCCAGAACGTCTCGCGCTGTACGCAGCAGAGCCTTCGCCGCCAGGTTGCCTACGTGCCGCAGGAGGCGCTGCTGTTTCACCGCTCCATTCGCGAAAACATTGCCTACGGTCGTCCCAACGCCACTGATGAGCAGATTCGTGAGGCGGCGCGCCTGGCCAATGCCCTGGAGTTTATCGACCGCTTGCCCCGTGGCTTTGACACCATGGTGGGCGAGCGTGGCGTTAAGCTCTCGGGCGGCCAGCGTCAGCGTGTGGCTATCGCCCGCGCCATCCTAACCGACGCGCCGATTCTGGTGCTCGATGAGGCGACCTCTGCCCTCGACAGCGAGTCCGAGGCGCTGGTGCAGGAGGCGCTCGAAAACCTGATGCGTGGACGTACCTCCATTGTGGTGGCGCACCGCCTGTCCACCGTGGCGGCGCTCGATCGCATTGTGGTGCTGGCGGATGGCGAGATCGTCGAGGACGGCACGCATGTGCAGCTCGTCGAGGCGGGCGGCGAGTACGCGAGCCTGTGGAGTCGTCAGACCGGCGCATTCTTGGAAGCGTAAACGTCTCGGACGTGGGACAATTGTGCCCATAAGTTTATTGTGCCGTTGAGCCGAGGAGTCGTTATGCCACGCGAGACCAATGCCGCCAAGCGCGAGCGCGCCACGGGCGAGAAGCAGCATCGCCCCGCGAGCGCGCCATCGAGGTGTGTGAGCGCCTCAACCGTCGCTATGGCCCGGTCGAGTGCTTTTTGGACCACGAGAATCCCTTCCGCCTGCTGATCGCGGTGCTGCTTTCGGCGCAAACGACCGATGCGCAGGTCAACAAAGTGACGCCGCGGCTGTTTGCCCAGTGGCCTACGCCCGAGGCCATGGCCGGGGCGAGCGTAGCTGACGTGGCGGACACCATCAAGTCGCTCGGCTTTTATAAGAGTAAGGCCAAGCACGCCGTGGAGGCCGCGCAGATGATCGTCGCCGACTATGGCGGCGAGGTGCCGGCCGACATGAAGGAGCTCGTCAAACTGCCGGGCGTGGGACGCAAGACGGCGAACATCGTGCTCAACGTGGGGTATGGCATCGTGGAGGGCATTGCGGTGGACACGCACGTCAACCGCATTGCGCACCGCCTGATGCTGAGTCCCAAGACGCATGCCAAGGAGCCGCTCAAGACCGAGCAGGATCTGCTCAAGATTTTGCCGCACGAGTATTGGGAGTCGGTCAACCATCAGTGGATCACCTTCGGTCGCGAGATCTGCGACGCCCGCAAACCCAAGTGTGACGAGTGTCCGCTGGCAGATTTGTGCCCCAGCGTGCGCGTAGCGGGGTAGGGCGGAACGCATCTTCGTCTGGCGTTTTTTGCGGGGCTGGGTTTGCCCTTGAGCCGGAGTCCTCTCCATGCGCTACCATGACAGACAATGTATTTGACGTACGACCCGCCGAGCTTGCCCCGGCGGGCTTTTGGCGTTGCGATGCCGGAGGAACAGCATGCTCATTCACCGTATAGCCGCGCAGCTCTACACTGCCGAGGCGCTGCAGACCGTCGAGGCCGGACTCGATGCCGGCGAGGACGTGACGCTGGCCGTGTCGCAGTCGGGCCGCACGCTTATGGCGGCCGCCCAGTTTGCGCGCCGTCCGCGCCCGACGGTCTACATTGTGAGTGGCGAGGATGCGGCCGATCGCGCCGCGCGCAGCCTTGCCGCCTACGTGGGCCTGGCGCACGTGTGCCGTTTTCCCGAGCGCAAGGACTATCCGTGGCGCGAGCAGGCACCCGACGATGCCGTGGTGGCGCAGCGCTGCGAGGCTCTGGGGCGCATCGTGCGCGGGGACAACTGCATCATGGTTGCCTCGGCCCGTGCGCTGCTGCGCTGCGTGCCGCCGGTCGAGAGCCACTACTGGGAGTCCACGACCTTTGCGGTGGGCGAGGAGATTCCTTTTGACGAGGTGCCGCAGCGCCTGGTGGGCATGGGCTACACCAATGCCGGCGCCGCCGACGCGCCCGGTCTGTTCCGCGTTCACGGCGACACCGTCGAGGTGTTTCCCGCGCAGGAGAAAGCGCCCGTGCGCATTGAGTTCTTTGGCGACGAGATTGACCGCATCCGCCGCATGGTGAGCTCAACGGGGCAGACCATCGGTAACGAGGACAGCATCGAGATCTTCCCCTGCCGTGAGCTGGCGCTTACCGACGGTGCCGTCCACAACATGCACGTGGCGCTCTATCGCGCCAGCCAGGACGACAGCAAACTGGCGGCGCTGCTCGAGATGGTGGATGCGCGTATCGTCACGCCCGAGCTCGACCGCTTTTTGCCGGTGATGTACGGCCAGACCGTAAGCCCGTTGGCGCACGTGAGCGGCAAGGCACTCGTGGTTCTGTCCGAGCCGCGCTCGCTGTTCGACGACTGCCTGCGCGCCTACGAGGATATTGAGACCCGTGCCGGCGAGGCAGGGATTGACCGCCTGGATGGTCTGTACGTGCGCGCCCAACAGCTCGATTTTGGTGCCCAGCAGCGCCTGAACTATGTGAGCCTCATCCGTGCCGGCGGTGCGGTGACGGCCGAGCTCAAGATTGAGCAGCCGGCCATCGCAGGCTCGGACAACCGTTTTATGACGCGCATCCAGGAGGTCGTGGGCAAGCGCTATGCCTGCGTGTTTGCCATCCCCGACCGCGGTGCGCGCGAGTCGATGGAGCTCACCTTTGGCGACGAGGGCATTACCTTTGAGGAATCGCTGACGGCCGCCCCCGAAAACGCCGGCGTCATTGGCGAGCGCGTGCGCGTGGCAGCGGCGGATTCTGCCGACCGTGCTGTTCGCCAGGAGGCCCATGCTTCCATTCGTGAGCGCAAGGCCGACGCGCTCAACGCCCGCTCGCTCGAGGCGGGTGCCGCCCAGGCTGCCGCCGGTGCCGCCGTGCCCACCATCTCGCGCGGGCGCGTGACCTTTGTCGATGCCGCTCTGCCGCAGGGCGTGGTGGTGCCCGACGCCAATTTGGCAGTGTTCTCGATCGCCGACCTCAACGCCCGCATGGATGCCAATCGCGCGCGCAGCCGCCGCAAGGTTGACATTACGCAGATCACCTTCCCGTTTAAGCCGGGCGACTATGTGGTGCACGCTACCCACGGCATCGCGCTCTTTAGCGAGATCGCGCGCCAGGAAGTGGGCGGCAAGGAACGCGACTACTTTTTGCTGGAATATGCCGATGGCGACAAGCTCTACGTGCCGCTCGAGCAGGTCGACCGCATCACGCGCTATGTCGGCCCCGACGGCGACAAGCCGCGCCTGACCAGGCTCAACACCGCCGACTGGACGCGTGCCACCAATAAGGCGCGCAAGAACGCCAAAAAGCTGGCGTTTGACCTGGTCGATCTGTATACGCGCCGCTCCTCGATTACCGGTATCGCCTGTCCGCCCGATACGCCCGAGCAGATCGAGATGGAGGAGAGCTTCCCCTACGACGAGACGCGCGACCAGCTGGAGGCCATTGCCGACATCAAGGCCGACATGGAGGCGCCCAAGCCCATGGACCGCCTGCTGTGCGGCGACGTGGGTTTCGGCAAGACCGAGGTTGCCCTGCGCGCGGCGTTTAAGTGCGTGGACTCCGGCCGCCAAGTCATGGTGCTCTGCCCCACGACCATTCTGGCCCAGCAGCACTACGAGACGTTCTTTGAGCGCTTTGCCCCGTTTGGCCTCGAGGTCGAAGTGCTCAGCCGCTTCCGCACGCCGGCGCAGCAAAAGCGCGCGCTCAAGGCGTTTGCCGAGGGCACGATCGACGTGCTCATCGGCACGCACCGCTTGCTTTCTGCCGACGTGAACCCCAAGAACCTGGGCCTGGTGATCATCGACGAAGAGCAGCGCTTTGGCGTGCAGCACAAGGAGCAGCTCAAGAACCTGCGCGAGCAGATTGACGTGCTCACGCTTTCGGCAACGCCGATTCCGCGAACCATGCAGATGGCCACGAGCGGCGTGCGCGACATGAGCCTGATCACCACGCCGCCGACCGGGCGCCGCCCCGTGATCGTGCACGTGGGAGAGTACGATCCCGACGTGGTGAGCGCGGCGATTCGCCTGGAGGTGGGTCGCGGCGGCCAGGTGTACTACGTGTCCAACCGCGTCAAGACCATCGACGACGCCGTGGCGCGCGTGCACGAGGCCGCGCCCGAGGCGCGCGTGGGCGTGGCGCACGGCAAGATGAGCCCGCGCGAGGTCGAGGACGTGATGATCGAGTTTGCGACCAAAAAGATCGACGTGCTCATCGCCACGACCATCGTGGAGAGCGGCATCGACAACGCGACCGCCAACACACTGATCATCGAGGGCTCGCAGCGCCTGGGCCTGGCGCAGCTCTACCAGCTCAAGGGCCGCGTGGGCCGCTCAGCCACGCAGGCATACGCGTACTTTATGTTCCCCGGCGAGCTGCCGCTTACCGAGGAGGCCACGGCACGCCTGACCGCGCTTTCCGAGTTCCAGGACCTGGGCAGCGGCATGCGTATCGCCATGCGCGACCTGGAGATCCGCGGCGCCGGTTCGCTCATGGGTGCCGAGCAGCACGGTAACCTGTCGAGCGTGGGCTTTGACCTGTTTACGCAGATGCTGGGTCAGGCCGTGGCCGAGGCGCGCGGCGATGACGACGCCGGCGTGGAGGCGGCGAGCGTGGGTATTAACCTGCCGGCCGACTACTTCTTGTCCGAGGAGTACCTGCCGGCGGTGGACCAGCGCGTGCTCGTGTACCGTAAGCTCGCAACGGCCGAGGACCTGGAGAGCATCGACGAGGTGCAGGAAGAGACCGAGGCCGCGCATGGCGAGCTGCCGTTGGCGGGACTCAACCTGTTCAATCGCGCGCGCATCCGCATTCGCGGCGAGCGCCTGGGGCTCGAGAGCGTCACGCTCAGTGGCGGCCGCATCACGTTTTTGGGCGTAGACGTGCCCAAGAAGGTGGCCTTTGAGCTTAAGACCCGCTATGGCGCGGTGAACTTCCCCAAGAGCCGCAAGCTGTCAGTACCCTACAAGGCGGGCGCCGGTGCGGGCAGCGGCTTGGGCCGTGGCCTCGATGCCAACGACGGCACCGGCCCCGTGGCCGCGGCGCTCATGCTGCTGCAGCAGTTGGGCGCTAGTGACGACGACTAACAAGTAGGGGATGTGGCGGGACGAAGTCATCTTTGCCCCGCCATCTCGCAGATTGATTTCAGCCCCATCGAAAGGAAAGCATGTTCGGATACATCTATAAGAAAGATGTCGCCATTATCGCGGTTGTCCTGTGCCTTTGTCTGGGCGTGGGCAGCTTCTTCGATTACCAGATCTCGACCGCGCTGTTCAACATCGGCAGCATGTACGGTCGCTTTATCGAGGCCGCCGGCGAGCTGCCGTTCGAGCTGACGGCGAGCGTTGCGGGCGTTATGCTCGTGCGCGCGGTGCGTCCCGATTCCAGAGGGAGCAAATGGCTCGCCGTGCTCGGCGTCCTTGTCAACGTTGGCCTGGCCGGCTACGAGATCGTTTCATCCCTGCGGGTCGGCGGCAAACTCATCGCGGCTCAGTTGGTGCTGACGTTTGCGCTGGTCATCGTTGCCAACCTTATCGTCTATCGCCTCACACGCGACACCGATCCCGACGAGCTCACGCGCTGGGCGTTGATGGTGCTTGCCGTGTGGGTCGTTCAGGCCATTATCCTCAACGTGATCGTCAAGCCGCTGTGGTCGCGCCCGCGCATGCGCGTGATCGAGGTCACGCCGGGGCTCGATTTTCAGCCGTGGTGGGTGATCGGCAACCCCGACAAGTGGGCCTATATCGCCGCCGGCGTGATCAAGGACGGCTTTAAGTCGTTTGCGAGCGGACACACGGCGCACGCGGCGATCGGCCTTATGCTCGCCGGGCTTCCCGCGTCGGCCTTTAAGGAAAAGCCGTCGCGCCGCCGTGTGGTCTTTTGGGTCGCCGCTGTGGTCGCGGCGCTCGTCGCCTTTGGTCGCATCGTGATCGGCGCGCACTTTTTGAGTGACGTGAGCTGCGGCTTTGCCTTGGTGCTGGCGCTTGAGTGCCTTGCCGCGCGCATTGCCTATCCGGGCGGCGTACAATAGCCCCATCTGAATCATCGGGCTCGTGCCCGGCTAGAGAGGATTACCATGCTCGCGTTCAACAATGACTATTCTCACGGCGCACATCCGGCAGTGCTGCAGGCGCTCGTCGACACCAATATGGAGCCGCAGCCCGGCTACGGCACCGATGCACACACCGAGCGTGCCAAGCAGCTTATCCGCGAGGCCTGTCAGGCCCCCGATGCCGACGTGTTTTTTCTGGTGGGTGGCACGCAGGCCAACGCGACGGTGATCGACATGCTGCTTGCGCCCTACGAGGGCGTCGTTGCTGCCGAGACTGGCCACGTCGCCTGCCACGAGGCGGGCGCCATCGAGTTTGGCGGCCACAAGGTGCTCACCATCCCCGGCTACGAGGGCAAGATGCACGCCGAGGATCTCGAGAACTATATCCAGGTGTTCTACGAAAACGAGAGCTACGAGCACACGGTGTTCCCGGGCGCCGTGTACGTGAGTCTATCGACCGAGTACGGCACGCTGTACTCCAAGGCCGAGCTCGCGGCGATTCACGCGGTGTGCCAGAAGCGCGAGATTCCGCTGTTTGTGGATGGCGCCCGACTGGCCTATGCGCTGGCAGCCGACGAGTGCGACATCACTCTGCCCGAGCTGGCACAGCTGTGCGACGTGTTCTACATCGGCGGCACCAAGTGCGGCGCGCTTTGCGGCGAGGCTGTGGTGTTCTGCGGCATGCACGCTCCGGCGCATCCCATTCCGCGTATTAAGCAGCACGGCGCGCTGTTGGCCAAGGGCCGCCTGACGGGCGTGCAGTTTGAGGCGCTCTTTACCGATGGCCTGTATTTTGAGATTGGTCGACAGGCGATTCAGACGGCCCAGGCGCTGCGTCGTGTGCTGCACGAGAGCGGCTACCAGTTCTTCTTGGAGACGCCTACGAACCAGCAGTTCGTGATTCTGCCCAACGAGGACATGGCCCGCATTCGCGAGCATGCGGCGATCGAGTACTGGGAAAAGTACGACGATACCCACACGGTGGTGCGCTTTTGCACCAGCTGGGCCACGACGCAGGAGGACATCGACGCGCTGGCGGCTGTCCTGTAGCCTGATGTAATGACGAGGGGCCGCCTTGCGCTGGGTTTGGCGCAAGGCGGCCTTTGTTTTTGAGAGAGAAGGGTTGTATGACCGAGATGTCCGAGCCGGCGATTCGCCTGGCGACGCCCGAAGACGCGCCGGCGTTGCTTGCCATCTATGAGCCGTATGTGCGCCAGACGGCGATTACCTGCGAATACGAGGTGCCGAGCGTTGAGGAGTTCGCCGGGCGCATCGAGCGTACGCTCAAGCGCTATCCGTATCTGGTGATGGAGCTGGACGGGCGTCCGGTAGGCTATGCCTATGCGAGTCCGCTCAACAGCCGCGAGGCATACGACTGGTCGGTCGAGACGTCGATTTACCTGGCACGCGACGTGCGCCACGGCGGGCTGGGCCGCAAGCTGCACGATGCGCTCAAGCAGTGCCTGATCGCGATGGGCATCACCAACATGTGCGCGCTCATCGCCGTGCCGCACGACAAGGACGACGAGTATCTAACGCACAACAGCCAGGACTTCCATGCCCATATGGGATATCGCTTGGTGGGTGCTTTCGACCGCTGTGCCCAAAAGTTCGGCCGCTGGTACGACATGTGCTGGATGGAGCTGGTCCTGGCCGAGCGCACCCCCAACCAGCCCAAACCAACCTGGTTCCCCGACCTCCTCGCCTAAAACCACCACAAAGGTGCCTATCCCCATTGTGGTGGTTAGCCGATGGGCTCGGTGTATTTGGCGCGGTCGGTGCGTTGGATGCGCTTGGAGACATGGAGCGGGCGGCCGTCGGTGTCGTAGACGTAGTCAGTGATAAGGATCAGTGCCTGCCCGCGCTCAACGTTGAGCAAAAACGCCTCGTTTTGCGAGGCATAGCACACCTCAAAGGTCTTATGCCCCTGTGCCGGCGCGCGATGGAATTCTTGGCGCAGCGTGGCGTAGAGCGAACCGTTGATATCGCGATCGATGAGCGATCCAAAGCTTGGCGGCAAATAGGTGGTCTCCAGGCACAGTGGCGCATCGTCCAGATAACGCAGACGGACAAGTTTGACGAGCTTGCTGCCCACGGTAGCGTCAAAGAACTTGGCCACGCTGCCCGTTGCCTTGGCAAAGCCCGAGTCCACCGTGCGCGTGGTGGGCTTCATGCCCCGGCCTTCGACCTGCTTGGTATAGCTCGAAAACACCAGGTTGTTCTCGTGGAGCGCGGGCGTGTCGGCCACAAAGGTGCCACGTCCGCGCTCGGTGCGCACCAGGCCCTCGTCAACTAACACCTTAAGCGCGTGGCGCACGGTGCTGCGCGACAGCCCCGATTCGTCCATGAGCTCCATCTCGGACGGCAGCTTGTCTCCGCGTGCGTAGGTGCCGGCGGCGATGCGGTCACGCAGCGTACCCGCCAGACGCTCGTATTGGGCCAAGTTCTTTTTTGACGAAGTGCTCATGCGAACAACCTATATCTAACTTGTATGTTTACTGAACCAAGCATGTATCCAACATGACAACAAAACCGCTGGTAATGGATTGCCGAAAACTTTACCAGCAAAATTTCTAAGACAAATATAGCATACAACTAGTCGACATAGCCAAAACATGTATATAACTTGTATGCCATCGAGAGCATCAAACGAGAAGAAAGGCTGATGCACGATGACTACTCAGGAACAGGTTAAGGATGTCGTCTCCCAGGTTTTGGCTGACAAGGCAGACAAGGGCGGCATCAGGCGCGTCGTGTGGATTGGCGCCGGCGGATCCAACGGCGGCAACTATCCTGCTCAGTACTTTATGGAGCACGAGGCTACGCAGGTCGTGAGCTCCAGCTACACCAGCAACGAGTTCGTGCACGCAACCCCTGCCTACGTCAACGAGAACACCCTGGCCGTCGTCGTGTCCATGCGCGGCACCAAGGAGACCATCGTCGCCGCCCAGGTCGCCAAGGACCACGGCGCCAGCACCATCGCCATCTATGTTGACGAGTCCGGCCTCACTGAGGTCTGCGACTACAAGATCCAGTACGACAGCTTGGCCGTCGACGAGTCCTGCATGGGCCGCACCAACTCCGCCGTCGTGACCATGATCGCCATGGAGCTTACGCAGCAGACCGAGGGCTATGCCGAGTACGAGACCGCTATGGCCGCCTTCGACTTGGTCGACCCCATCTATCGAAAGGCCGTCGAGTACACCCGTCCGCTTGCTGCCAAGTGGGCCGAGCAGAACGCCGACAAGCCCTGCATCAACGTGATGGCTCAGGGTCCGCTCTTTGGTGCCGCCTACGTCTTTAGCATCTGCAACGTGCAGGAGATGCTGCAGATCGACTCCTGCACCATCAACACCTGCGACTTCTTCCACGGCCCCTTCGAGATTCTGGACAAGCGTACCTCGCTGTTCCAGCTCATCAGCGTCGGCCGCAGCCGCTGCAACGACGAGCGCGGCATCCGTTTTGTCAATCAGTACGGTGGCGAGCGCGTCTATCAGCTCGACGCCAAGGAGCTCGGCCTCAACGACATCAAGGACAGCGTGAGCGAGTACTTCAACCACCTGATCTTTGCCCCGATCCTCAACAACGTGTACATGCGCGCGCTCTCTGCCGTCACCCACAAGGACTACATGACGCGCCGCTACATGTGGAAGCTGGACTACTAGGGGATAGAGCGGCCTAACAGCTCGATGTCCTCATAAGTTGTGGTGGAATAGTTCCTGTTTGGGGGGCTTGAAGCATCTATTTAGGAACTATTTCACCGCAACCGCCAAGTAATCCGCTGGGGACGGAGGAAAACGGATCACTTTTCCGCTCACCGATTTGTGTCTTGAAAAATGTATATAACGACTATAACGTAGTGTGAAACATATTGGAAACAATACCGAGGAGGCTGCGTTGAAGAAAAGCAATCTGGGCTATGTGCTGGTGCTGATCGCCGCGCTTATGTGGGGCAGCATCGGAATCTTTGTAAACGGCATCTCGGCCATGGGCGTTACGTCCCAGAGTATGGCTGCCTTTCGCTTGTTGTCGGGCGCCGTCTTAATGGCTCCGGTCTTGGCATTCATGGGTTGCCAGGGAGGTGCTCGTGAGGGAAAGGCATCGGGTCCCCTGGCACTGTTCAAGGCAAGTCCTAAAGAGCTTGTTCCTTGTGCGCTTCTTGGCATTATCGGCCTCGCCACCGCTAACACGCTTTATTACGAGTGCATGGGCGAGGTGGGCATGTCCACGGCCTCGGTGCTGCTCTACACCTCGCCGGTGTTTGGCGTCATGCTCGGCCGCGTACTTTATCGCGAGGATGTGACTCCCAACAAGCTCGTTGCCATCGCTTTTAACATCGGTGGCTGTGTGCTTGCAGTGACCGATGGCGACCTTTCCGGTTTTCATTTTTCGGTTTGGGGCGTCACGTCGGGCGTGATTGCGGGCTTTTGTGGCGCGTCGCTCGCGGTGTTTAGCCGGATAGCAACCAAGACGGTCCACCCGCTGGCTGTCACGTTTTGGGGCCTTGTTTTTGGCGGTGCGGTTATGGCGGCTATCGCGGCTCCGTGGCCAGATGTCGCCGCGGCAATGTCGCCACAGCTGCTGCTGCTGTTCCTTGGCTTTGGACTCATCCCCACAGCCGTGGCCTATGTCTTATATATGCAGGGTCTGTCCATGGGGCTCGAGACGTCGAAAGTTCCCGTCGTAATGTCATTCGAGACGGTCGTCACCGTGCTGCTGGGCATTGGTGTCTACGCCGAGCCCGCCGGCGCGATCAAAGTTCTGGGCATCGTTTTGGTGCTCGCGTCCATCGTGATTATGAACACCGACTTTTCCAAGCTGCGCAACAGTGTGTTTGTCGGCCATGTCATTGAGAGCATGACCTTTAAGCCCAACGCGTGGTGGACGGAGAAATCGCAGGACATGGATCTGTTTAAGGAACGCACCGGCATCGCGCTGGAGCCCACCGTGCAGGAAAGCCCCTGGTACTTCGTGCGATAAGGGATTGCGCACGGCGTCCGACCTGGGATTATCCAGCCAGCGCCGGCCTACCCAGCCCCAACGTTTCAAGTACGTTAAACCCGTCAACGGTCGATTTTCACCCGCGAACGGTCTTTATACTAATTAGCAATATAAGCAACGTATAAGACGTTATAATGACCATAACGAAAAGGAGGAGGCAAGATGAATCAGATCATTCTCGCATCTCATGGCGGCCTGGCCGCAGGCGCCAAAGACACGCTCGAGATGGTTCTCGGCGACGTGTCGAACGTCCACGTCGTGTCGCTTGCTCGTGACGACAAGGAGCCCATCACCAATAAGGTGGACGCCATGATCGCCACGTTCAACGCGGACGACACCGTCTATGTGCTGACCGATATGCTCGGCAGCTCGGTCAACAACAGCATGGTCGAGCTTTCCAAGAACGGCACGAAGTTCACGGTTGTCAGCGGTTTCAACATCCCGCTGGCGCTCACGCTCGCTATGAGCCCCGTCCCCGTCAAGGGCGCCGAGCTCGCGGCCCTCATCAACGAGGCCCGCACCGGTCTGACCAACCCCAACGCACCGGTCGAGGTCGCCGCGGCTCCCGCCAAGAAGGCCAAGGCGTCCCGTCACAGCTCCGGTCCCGCCAAGATTGTCCTCGCGCGTCTTGACTACCGTCTGCTGCACGGCCAGGTCGTCTTTACCTGGACCACCAAGGTCCAGGCCGAGCGCATCATCGTCGTCGACAACGCTGCCGCCAACGATGACATCAAGAAGGGCGCTCTCAAGCTTGCCAAGCCCCAGGGCGTGCGCCTGAACGTCTTTACCGTCGAGCGTGCCCTCGCCAAGATGGACAAGCTCAACACCCTCGGCGAGCGCGTCATGTTCGTCTTTGGCAACACGGCCGAGATGCTGCAGTTCTGCCAGGGCTACAAGCTCGACGCCATCAACCTGGGCGCCACCGCCAACCACGACGGTGCCGATCAGATCGGCGGCAAGGACAGCTCCGTCTTCCTCGACGCCACCCAGAAGGCCGACGTCAACCAGCTGCTCGACATGGGCATCAAGCTCTACGTCCAGCAGACCCCTACGTATCAGAGCGTCGACATCGACGCCAAGCTGTAATCAACCAGGCTTTTGCCTGACTGAAAGGAGAAGGGTATGAATACGTTCATCAGTGCGGTGCTCGTCGGCCTCGTCGGCGTGTTCTGCATGTGGGACTCCCGCCTGCTCGGTCGTCTTAACTTCGAGCAGCCCCTCGTTGGCGCTACGCTCGTCGGTCTGCTGCTGGGCGATGTGCCCACCGGCCTTGCCGTCGGTGCCGCCGTCGAGCTCGTGTCCATGGGCCTGGTGCAGGTCGGCGCCGCCGTTCCGCCCGATATGGTCCTGGGCGGCATCGTGGCAGCTGCCTTCGCGTGCCTGACCGATGCTTCTGCTGAGACCGCCATGACGATCGCCATCCCGGTCGCCGTCCTGGGTCAGCTCCTCGGCATCGTGTTCCGTTCCATCATCGCCGCCCTCACCCATGTGGCCGATAGCGCGATCGATAACGGTAACTTCAAGACCGCCTACCGTATGCACATCTGCGCCGGCTCCGGTCTGTACGCCATCATGTACTTCCTGCCGATCTTCCTGGCCGTCTTTGTTGGCACCGACCTGGTTCAGGCCATCGTCAACATGGTTCCCGAGTGGCTGTCCGTTGGTCTGAACGTTTCGACCAAGATCATGACCGCCTACGGTCTGGCTCTGCTGCTCACCATGATGATCAAGAAGGGTATGACCCCGTTCCTGTTCATCGGTTTCCTGCTCGCCGCCTACCTCAACCTGTCCGTCATCGCGGTCGCTCTGATCGGTGTGTGCCTGGCTATCGTCTTCATGGGCTTCAAGTTCAATGGCTCCCATGCAACCGCCGGTGCCGATTCCGACTACGATCCGCTCGAAGACGACGAAGACTAAGGAGGAACACACTATGGCAACCGCAACCAAGGACGTGTCCCTGAACAAGAAGGTCAGCCAGTTCTTCTGGCGCTCCTGGGCCATCCAGGCCTCTTGGAACTACGAGCGTCAGATGAACATGGGCTTCCTCTACGGCATGGTTCCTACGCTCGACCGCCTCTATCCGGACGAGTCCGACCCCAAGCAGCTCGCTGCTAAGAAAGAGGCTTACCACCGTCACATGGCGTTCTACAACTGCACCCCGCAGACGAGCGCTTTTGTCCTAGGTCTCGCCGCCTCCATGGAGGAGGAGTACGCCAAGGATCCCGAGAACTTCGATCCCGATTCGATCAACGCGGTCAAGACCTCCCTCATGGGTCCGCTTTCCGGCATCGGTGACTCCCTCTTCCAGGGCACCATCCGCGTTATCGCCTTTGGCCTGGGCGTTCAGCTGGCTCAGCAGGGCTCCATCATGGGCCCGATCCTGGCCATGCTCATCTCCATCGTCCCCTCTGTGCTGATCACTTGGTTCGCAGCCAAGATGGGCTATCAGGGCGGCCACGAGTACCTGAGCAAGCTTCAGGGCGGCGACCTCATGGAAAAGCTCATGTATGTCTGCGGCATCGTAGGTCTTATGTCCGTGGGCGGCATGATCGCTACGCTGATCGGCGCCACCACCCCGCTGCAGTTCGCTGAGGGCACCGTCGTTATCCAGGACATCCTGGACGGTATGATGCCCCAGATGATCTCCCTTGGCCTCACTGGCCTTATGTACTGGCTCATCAAGAAGAACGTCAACACCGGTTGGCTTCTCGTGATCGCCATCGTGGGCGGCATCGCCCTCTCCGCGGCCGGCATCCTGGCCTAGTCGCGACCAAGCGCCTAACCGCTTTCCCCCGGGGGCCTGCCTGGCATCCCATACCCCAGGCAGGCTTCCATCCCTAGATGTGTCAAAGGGACAGTTCCTTTGACACATCCTCAACGGGCCGGCGACTCGGTCCAAACCACGGTAACCCTGCGAGCGCCCGGCAATGTGGCGCCGCAAAAAATCGAAAGGAATGTGTCAGATGTACGAGATCGACCTTAACCTCCCTAAGCAGATCGTCGCTGACGTCCTGTCCAACCACGAGATCCACAGCGTCGCCTTCGTCGGCTGCGGTGCTTCCATGTCCGACCTTTACCCTGCCAAGTACTTCCTGGCCAACAACACGGACAAGCTGAACGTTCAGATTTTCACCGCTAACGAGTTCAACTACGACACGCCTTCCTGGGTCAACGAGCACACCTTCGTGATCACCTGCTCCCTCGGTGGCTCCACGCCCGAGACCGTCGAGGCCAACAAGACCGCCAAGAAGCACAACTGCCCGGTCGTCTCCCTCACCAACAAGGCTGGCTCCGCTCTGACCGTCGACGCCGACCACGTCATCGTTCACGGCTTCCACGCCAACTACGCTGCCAAGTGCGAGAAGCCCGGCTACGCCATCGCTCTTGCTGTCGAGATCCTTCAGCAGACCGAGGGCTATGACCACTACGAGGACATGATCACCGGCCTCACCAACGTCTTCGAGCTCTGCGAGAACGCCGCTCAGTCCGCCAAGGGCCTCGCCAAGCAGTTCGCCCAGGACTTCAAGGACGACAAGATGATCTACTTCATGGCCTCCGGTGCCTCCGAGAAGATGGCTTATTCTCACGCCGCCTTCCTGTTTACCGAGATGCAGTGGATCGACGCCGCCGCCTACAACACCGGCGAGTACTTCCACGGCCCGTTCGAGGTTTCCACCGAGGGTAAGCCCTACGTCTTCTTCATGTCCGATGGTGCCACCCGTCCGATGGACGCCCGCGCCCTCACCTTCCTTAAGCGCATGGGCGCCAAGGTCGCTCTGATCGACTCCAAGGACTACGGCCTGGCTGACGCCGTGCCCGCGAGCGTCGTTACCTACTTCAACCCGCTGCTGCACCTCGCCGTTATGCGCGAGTACGGCAACCAGATCGCCGAGGCCCGTCAGCACCCGCTGACCATGCGTCGCTACATGTGGAAGCTTTCCTACTAATCACAAGTAAGTAGACCTTACAGGTTGATTGAGAGGGGATGGGGTTTGCGCCCCGTCCCCTTTTTGCTTTGGGGGCGTGTCCGTTGCGTCATAAAACCCTAGATAAAACCTACCAAAATAAACCTGTCCCTTTTTGGCAGGTGGGAGGAGATGCGTATGATCAAGGCAGTGCTGTTTGATATGGACGGCGTGCTGGTCGATACCGAGTGGTTCTATAACCGTCGCCGCGTGGCGTTTATGGAGGAGAAGGGGTTCCACTTTGACGAGATTCCCGATCTTTCGGGGTCTAACGAGCCTGCCATTTGGAAGTCGCTGGTTCCCGACGATATTGAGCTGCGCGAGCGCCTGCGCGTGGAGTACAAGCAAGTCTACAGCCCGGACCACCCCGTTCCGTATGCCGAGCTGCTCAACGAGCAGACGGAGCCGGTGATGCGTGAGCTGCACGAGCGCGGCGTGAAGTGTGCCATCGCGAGCTCGTCGTATCGTGAGTTGATTGACGAGCTGGTGGAGATTGCGGGTATCGCCGACGTACTGGACTACACCATCAGTGGTCACGAGTGCAGTGCATTTAAGCCCGACCCCGAGATCTACCTGCGTGCCATGGAGGCGCTGGGAGTTGACCCCGCCGAGTGCCTGGTTATCGAGGACTCGCCGTTGGGCATCGAGGCTGGCAAGCGCTCCGGCGCCCGCGTCCTGGCACTGCGTCCGCATGAGGGCGTCAACCTGGACCAGTCCGCCGCCGACGTCGTCATCGACAACCTGACCGACATTTTGGCCGCTCTGTAGTGTCAATCCACCGCGAGAAGCACTGGTTCACGCGTCATTTGCTGCAGATTGGCTTAATTTGGCATCAATTTAGATCCGTTTGGCTTCGATTCGGGCTAAGTGAGTAGACTTTTTGGCACATGCCGAGCACAAAGCGTATCTGCCTTAGTAAAACCGCAGGTCGGAGAGGTGGCTGTTTTGAGTGTGCTTGGTAGATCGCGAAAAGTCTACTCACTTAGAATTTGGCTCTTTGGTTGGGGAGCTGCTGGCTCGTTTTGGTTGTCGAGAGAGGGTGAATTGAGGCGCCCTCTGTCGCTCCATGCTACAATCGCCGACATGCCCCACAACTACATCTGCCTTCGAAGGGAGCCTACGTGGCGAACGCCATCGATCAGCTCACGGACCGCGTGCTCGTGCTCGGCCGCCTTACCATCGTCCGCCGCGCTATTACCGCTGTGGCGGTCACCATATCAGCCGTTCTCCAGACATTTCTGATCCAGGCGTTCATTCAGCCCGCCGATCTGCTTCCGAGCGGTCTCACCGGCGTCGCGGTCCTGCTCGATCGCGTTACCTCGCTTGGCGGCGTTCATATCGACATCTCGCTCGGCATGCTCGCGCTCAACATCCCCGTGGCGCTCCTATGCTGGAGCGGCATTAGCAAGCGTTTCGTAATCTTCTCGATGATGCAAGTTGTGCTCTCATCGCTGTTTCTCAACATCTTTCATTTCGCCCCGTTTTTGGGCGACAAGATCATGCTCATCATTTTTGGTGGCGTGGTCTCGGGTCTGGGTGCTGCCATCGCGCTCAAGTCCGGTGCATCAACCGGCGGCACCGACTTTATCGCGCTGTGGGTCTCCAACCACACGGGCAAGACCATCTGGGGTGTCATCTTTGGTTTCAACTGCTTTATCCTGGCGATCTTTGGCTTTATGTTTGGCTGGGACAATGCGGCGTATTCCATCGTGTTCCAGTTTATTTCGACCAAGACCATCGACAGTTTCTACCGACGCTACGACCGTGTGACGCTGCAGATCACGACACGCAAGGCAGATGAGGTCATGACAGCCTATGTTGACCATTTTCAGCATGGCATTAGCTGCGCCGAGATCATTGGCGGATACAGCCGCGAAAAGATGTATCTGCTGCACGCCGTTGTCTCGACCTACGAGAGTCAGGACATTATCAAGCTGGTGTGCGACATTGATCCCGGCGCCGTGATCAATGTGTTCCACACGCTCAACTTTGTGGGCGGCTGGTGGGGAGGCCATGTCGACGAGCCCATGCCCACGGCCGTACCCGATCCCGACAAGCCCGCGCGCATGGCCAGCAGGCAGGCGCGCCTCAGCGAGCAGGATAGCCTGCAGCAGGACGACGGCAAGTAAGGATTTGCTGTATGTGGTGTATCGTTTTATCAAGGTTGATTTTCAATCTCAACGCAACAGCCTGAACGGGCCCCGCGTTTCCGCAGCT
>URKH01000035.1 GCA_900548255.1 uncultured Collinsella sp.
GATTTATCTTCGGTACCGACGATAAGGGTCGCGACATTCTGTCGCGCATGCTCTACGGTGGTCGTTACTCGCTGATTATCGGCTTTGGCGCCACTGCCATGGCTCTGGTCTGCGGCTCGGTCGTGGGCGCCCTTGCGGCGGTTTCGCGCAAGGCCGTTTCCGAGACGATCATGCGTATCCTGGACATCATCATGTCCATCCCGGGCATCGCCCTCGCGGCCGTCTTCGTCTCCATCCTGGGCAACTCCGTGCCGTCGATCATCTTCGCCATCGGCTTTATGTACACTCCGCAGATTGCCCGTATCGTGCGCGCCAACATCGTGTCCGAGTACGGCGAGGACTATGTCCGCGCGGTCATCGTTTCCGGCGCCAAGGCTCCGTGGATTTTGATCAAGCATGTTCTGCGTAACTGCATCGCCCCGATCATGGTCTTCACCGTTACCCTGGTCGCCGACGCCATCATCTTCGAGGCCTCGCTGACCTTCATCGGCGCTGGTATCCAGGAGCCCACCGCTACCTGGGGCAACATCCTCGCCGACGCCCGCGGCGGCGTGCTCGCCGGCCGTTGGTGGCAGGCGCTGTTCCCGGGCCTGGCCATCATGATCACCTGCCTGGCGCTCAACATCCTCTCCGAGGGCATTACCGACGCCATGGCCGCTGCTCCCTCCGCCGCCCTGGATCCGACCGATTCCTCCAAGCGTCGCGAGGCCGACCTGCTGGTCTCCGACCCCGTTCGCGCCTACAAGGAGCAGGCCCAGTCCCTCTCCGCTCGCCTTGGCGCCCTGCGCGATGTCGAGCTCAAGCGTGACGATCGCCATGTGCCCGACGAGTCTGTCGAACCGATTCTCTCGGTCCGTGACTTCTGCATTCAGTTTGAGCATCACGGCGATATCAACGTCGTCGACCATGTCAACTTTGACGTCCGTCCTGGTCAGACCATGGGCCTGGTGGGCGAGTCCGGTTGCGGTAAGTCCATCACCACGCTGGCCATCATGGGCCTGACCGACGATGACGAACATCTTTCCGGCGAGGTCCTCTGGGAGGGCCGTGACCTGCTCAAGATGAGCAAGAAGGAGTGGTTCGGCCTGCGCGGTACCGATATCGCCATGGTCTATCAGGACGCCCTGTCCTCGCTCAACCCCTCCATGCTCATCTCTGCCCAGATGAAGCAGCTCACCAAGCGCGGCGGCACCCGCAGCGCCGAGGAACTCCTGGAGCTCGTGGGCCTCGACCCCAAGCGTACGCTCGAGAGCTACCCGCATGAGCTTTCCGGTGGCCAGCGTCAGCGTGTTCTGATCGCTATGGCCCTTACCCGCGACCCCAAGCTGGTCATCTGCGACGAGCCCACGACCGCCCTGGACGTTACCGTCCAGAAGCAGGTCATCAAGCTGCTCAACGACCTTCAGGCCAAGCTCGGCTTTGCCATGATCTTCGTCTCGCATGACCTGGCGCTGGTCGCCGAGGTCGCCCATAACATCACGGTGATGTACGCCGGTCAGGTTATCGAGCAGGCGCCCACCAAGGAGCTGCTCACCAACCCGATCCACGAGTACACCCGCGGTCTTCTGGGTTCCGTCCTGTCCATCGAGAGCGGTTCGGGCCGCCTGCACCAGGTGCCCGGCGCCGTTCCGAGCCCGCGCGATTTCCCCAAGGGCGATCGCTTCGCGCCCCGCTCGAGCCATCCGCGTATTGGCCTGGACACCCGTCCGGTCTTCAAGCGCGTGCCCGGCACCGAGCACTTCTATTCCGAGCTCCCCGACGAGGTGCTCAAGGCAAATGGTTTGACCCCTCACGCGGAGGTGATGTAGATGAGCGAGACCGCAGTCAACGGCGTCGAGCCGATCATCTTCCTTGATGACGTCCACGTCACCTTTAGGACCCGTACCGGCTCGATTCTGCACCCTAACCTGGTTCACGCCGTCCAGGGTGTAACGATTAGGCTCATGCCCGGTCAGACGATCGGCATCGTCGGCGAGTCCGGTTGCGGTAAGTCCACCACCGCCAACGTCATGTGCGGCCTGCAGGCCCCCACGAGCGGCAAGGTCTACTTTAAGGGCAAGGACGTTACCAAACGTACCGCCGAGGACCGTCGCCACATGGGTCGCGTCATCTCGGTCGTGTTCCAGAACCCGGCCACGGCACTCAACCCCCGCATGGTCGTTCGCGAGCAACTGCTCGATCCCATGCGCGTCCACAACCTGGGTACTGAGGCCGAGCAGGAGAAGCGCGTCAAGGAGCTCTTGGAGCTCACCGGTCTGCCCAGCTCCGCCGCCGAGGTTCTTCCCGGCCAGCTTTCGGGCGGCCAGCGCCAGCGCGTCGCAATTGCCCGTGCCCTGTCGCTGAACCCCGATGCCATCATTGCCGACGAGCCCACCTCGGCTCTGGACGTTTCGGTCCGCGCGCAGATTCTGAACCTGCTGACCGACCTTAAGAAGGAGCTCGGCCTGGCCATGGTGTTCATCAGCCATGACATCCAGACGGTCCGCTATATCTCTGACGACATCATCGTTATGAATGGCGGCAAGATCGTCGAGCAGGGCGAGGCCAAGCAGGTCTTCCAGCACCCCCAGGACCCCTACACCAAGATGCTGCTCGGCGCTGCGCCGTCGCTGCTGCATCCCAAGCTCGGCGAGTAGCCTCGCTTTCCCTCCCGTGCGCCCGGTTCCCTTGCCGGGCGCACCTCCGTTGCGATTTCGAAAGGTTGGGTTCACGAGCCATGCCAAGTGCTCAGGAGCTACAACATCAATTTGGTGAATATCGAGGCGCCATGCCCCGTCCATCAGATTTCGATCTCTTTTGGAATGACCGCATGGCCGAGGCCGATGCCGTCGAGCTCGACTATGCGATCGAGGCGGCATCGGTCACCGATGCCGTGACCTGCCAGCTTTTCGACCTCTGGTATACCGGCATGTGTGGCGCTCGCCTGCATGCCAAGTACCTTAAACCCGTCTCGGACGAGCCCGTGCCATTGGTACTTCAGTTCCATGGGTATCCGGGTGCAAGCCGCAGCTGGTTTGAGCAGGCGTCGTTTGCGGGCATGGGCATGGCACTCATCGCCCTCGACTGCCCCGGCCAAGGAGGTCCCTCCGAGGACATTGGTGGATTTGAGGGCACAACGGTCGCGGGCCATATCGTCGCCGGTATCGACGGTGATCCGGCCAACCTCTACTATGTCCGCTTGCACCAAGATATTCGCATCCTGTGCCGCATCGTTCGCGAGCTCGAGGGCATCGATCTTGCCCGTGTGTTTGTGAACGGCGCGTCGCAGGGTGGCGGTTTGGGCATTGCGACCTGTGCACTTAACAGCGAGCTTATCAATCGCGCCGCCATCCTCTATCCCTTCCTGTCGGATTTCCGCCTGGTCTGGGATTTGGATGCCGACGACATTGCCTACGAGGGCCTGCGCTATTGGTCTCGCTGGTTTGACGAGGACTCGACTCGTATCGACGAAGCCTATGCCAAGCTGGCGTACTTCGATTCCAAGAACTTTGCCCCTATGGTCAAATGCCCCGTGCTGTTTGGCACCGGCACAGCCGATACCGTCTGTCCGCCAGCGACGCAGTTTGCGGTCTATAACAACCTGACCTGTGAAAAGCGTCATGAGTTCTTTGAAGGCTTTGGCCACGAGGAGATTCAGGATTTTGACGATCTGATCATTCCGTTTTTCTGCAAGGGAGGGAAGGCTCATGTCTAAGTGCGAGAGCAATGTCGGCGAGCTGATTGTCCCCGACCTTGTGGGGATTCCCGGAACGGTTTCGTCAAGGCTCTCTGAATATCGGGACTGGCACGGTGATGTTCAGGCAGATGTTTCTGATTTGGAGACATGTGCTATGGATCTTGAGATTCAAGGCCTGGCCATTACGGCGATCGATTTCGCCAATCCGTATGCCCGCTACTCCGAGGTTTCCTTTGAGCTTGGTGGCGATGTGGTCCACGCACGTTTGATCGAGCCTGCCGGTCGCGCCCGAGCATCCGAGCTTGTGCCGCTATGTCTGATGTTTCACGACATCGACCGACCCGTGCGGGGATGGCATCACATGACGAGGTTTGCGGCCATGGGATATGCCGTGCTTGCGCTGGACGATGAGGCGATTGGACCCAGCGATCTGCGGCAGGGGATTACCTCGCCCGCTTTTGTCAGGCGCGTCCGTTGGGGCTGCGCGTTGGCGGAGGTCGCGCGCAATCTTGATGGCATGGACCCCGAACGCATCTTTGCATGGGGCGAGGGTCTTGGCGGCGGAGTCGCGCTGGCGGTTTCTGCTCTGGACGAGCGGGGCCTCGCCCGCACGGCGGTTGCCAATCCGCTTCCTGGCGGCCTCGAGGTGCTGTCGTCTCGGGTGCGCGGATCGGTGCTCATGGGCACATCGCTTATGGATACCGTGAGCGATCCCAAGGATCAGTTTGCCGTATTCAACGGTCTTGAGTGTGACCGGAGGCATATCATCTATGCAAAATACGCTCACGAGCGCATCAATGCGTTCGAAAACGAAGTCGTAGACTATTTTAACCAAACGTTCTACTCGTGTTCTTTGGCCTAGACGGCCTGGACACTGCCAACAAGAGTGGGTGGCATAGGGCCGCCCGCCAGACAACTAAGGAGATTCTTGTGGCAACTCAGAAATTCACCGGCGTTATCCCTCCCGTCGTTGTTCCCGATACCGAAGATCATCAGCTCGATGTTGCCTCCTTTGAGCGCAGCATCAACCGCATGATCGATGCCGGCGTCGATGGCCTGTTCTTCTTGGGCTCTTCGGGTGAGGTCGTTTTCTCCACCGACGAGCGTCGTCGCCAGATCATCGCCGAGGCCGTCCGCATCGTCGACCACCGCGTGCCTGTTCTGGTCGGCATCATCGATACCGAGACCGAGCGCATGATTGAGCACGGCAAGGTCGCTCAGGAGCTGGGCGCCGATGCCCTCGTCGCCACCTGCCCGTTCTATGCCCTGCAGGGCATGACCGAGGTCGAGGAGCACTTCCGCATCCTGCACGAGGAGCTTGACCTGCCCATCTTTGCCTATGACATTCCCGTCTGCGTTCACACCAAGCTCCCCTGGAAGCTCCTTGCCAAGCTCGGCGCCGAGGGCGTCCTTGCTGGCGTCAAGGATTCCTCGGGTGATGACATCTCGTTCCGCTACCTCGTTCAGGAGAACGAGAAGAACGGCCATCCGATGAGCATCCTCACCGGTCACGAGGTTGTCGTCGACGGCGCTTACCTCGGTGGCGCCGACGGTTCTGTCCCGGGCCTTGCCAACGTTGAGCCCGAGGGCTACGTGCGCCAGTGGAAGGCCGCTCAGGCCGGTGACTGGGCTACCGTCAAGGCCGAGCAGGATCGCCTCAACGAGATCTCCCACATCTGGGATGTCACCTCGGGCGTCCAGGGCTATGCCGGTGGCGTCGGCGCCTTCAAGACCGCTATGAACCTCATGGGCATCTTCGACAGCCCGACCATGCCGCGCCCGGTGAAGGCCATGACCGGCGAGAACGTCGAGGCGATTAGGAAGGTCCTTCAGGACAACGGTCTCCTGTAAAGCTTTCCCAGGCACCCGACCTCGCACCTCAACCGTGTGGCCATGACCCATTAGGTCAATGGCCACACGGTTTCTCGGCGATCTCGGACACCTGGAAAACCTTTACTGCGCTGTGACGGCTAGCCTGACGGCGCATTTCCTGTAGTTGTTTTTATCTCCGAAGGAGAGCGACATGGAGAACAAGTACGTCTGCTCTGTCGATATCGGCGGAACTAAAATTGCGACTGCCATCATGGAGTACCCGGCTGACGGTAGTGTGCCCCATCCCGTTTTTGAGGCCGAGGTTCCCACAGAGGCCCAAGAGGGCGGCGAGGCCGTCTTCCAGCGTATCGAGGCGTCTATCAAGGCCGCTCTTGAGGCGAATCCCGATGTCGAGGTTCTCGGTGTCGGTATCGGTGCCGCAGGCGTCGTCGATCCCAAGACGGGCGCCATTGCGTATGCCAATGAGATCATGCCCGGCTGGTCCGGCGTTCAGTTGGGGCCGCGTCTGCGCGAGGACCTTGGTCTTCCCGTTGCCGTTGTGGGCGACGTGCAGGCTCATGCTCTGGGCGAGGCCCACTGGGGTGTCGGCAAGGGCAAGTTCTCCGTCTTGTGTCTTGGCATCGGTACGGGTATCGGCGGCGCATATGTCGAGAACGGCCGCGTGATGCAGGGCTTCCATGGTGCTGCTGGCCATATGGGCCACATCGAGTGCTCGGCTGCCGTCGGCATTCCCTGCGCCTGCGGGCGTTCCGGCCATCTGGAGTCGGTTGCTTCGGGCACTTCCATTGGTCGTATGTACGATGAGCGCTTTGGCCACGTCGACCCCAGCCGTCCTTCGGTCGGTCGCGATGTGAACGACCTGTGCCGTGCAGGCGACGCAAAGGCGACCGAGGTCATCCATGATGCCGGCTTTGCGCTGGGTGCCAGCTTGGGCTCGCTCGCTAACATCCTGGACCCTGAGGTCATCGTGCTTTCGGGCGGCGTGATTCACCAAGGTCCCGATTGGCGTTCGCAGACGTGGAAGGATTCGGTGCACGAGGGCTATGCCAGCCAGGCGCTCGATCCGCTTCAGGACACGCCGATCCTCATCGGTTCTCTGGAGGGCGATGCTCCGCTCATCGGTGCCGCCGAACACCTTCTTGCGTCGTTGAAGTAAACATAACTACCAAGTGCGCCTTCTGAGGTGCCGCAGATTGACGTGAAAGAGGAGCGAAGCGTACTTCGGTACGCGAGCGACGGTTTGAACGTCAAGGTGCGGTGTCTCAGAAGGCTGTTTTGAGAAAGGTTGAGTCGAACATGACCGTTGATCCTTTGATCCAGTCCCTAAAGGGCAAGCTCGTCGTGAGCGTTCAGGCGTATATGGGCGAGCCGCTTCGTACGCCCGAGACCATGGCTCAAATGTCTCGCGCTTGCGAGCTTGGCGGCGCCGCCGCCATTCGCTGTCAGGGCCTTGCCGACATTGCCGCTATTAAGGGTCGCTGTGAGGTTCCCGTCATCGGCCTGTGGAAGGATGGACACGAGGGCGTTTACATCACGCCGACGCTGCGTCACGCTCGCGCCTGCGTTGCTGCCGGTGCCGATATCGTGGCGATCGACGCCACCGATCGTCCGCGTCCCGATGGCAAGACCGTCGAGGATACCTTCCGCCCGCTGCACGAGGAGGGCGTGCTCCTGATGGCGGATTGTGCCACCATCGAGGACATTCGCCGTGCGGTTGATATGGGCTTTGACCTGGTATCCACCACGCTTTCTCACGGCGTCGCCGCCATCGACTGCACCATGGCCGATGGCCCCGACCTGCCACTCCTGCGTCAGGCGACCGAGGAATTCCCCGGTCTTCCCATCATCTGCGAGGGCCGCGTGCACACGCCCGAGGAGGCTCGCGCTGCGATCGATGCTGGCGCCTGGGCCGTTGTCGTCGGCACCGCCATCACGCACCCCACGAGTATTACGAGTTGGTTCAAGGCTGCGCTTGAGGCGTAAGACAGGCCTCGTATCCGCTCGGGGCGGTATACTCAATATAGGCAATTGACCGCGCGGGATCCGGGTTGCTGGGTCCCGCGCTTGTTTTTGGGAGGCAGCACATGCAAAAGGGAGATGCCATGGATGCGGCGGAGCGCTCGGAGCGCATCCCCGATATCGTCATCATCACCGGAATGTCCGGATCGGGCCGCACACAGGCCATGCACGTGTTCGAGGACATGGGCTATTTTTGCATTGATAACCTACCTCCGCGTCTCATCGCCCAGCTTGCCGAGCTCGTCGGCATCAATACGGGCGTGGGCAGGCATCTCGCCGTCACCTGCGATTTGCGTAGCCAGGGACTGTTTGACGAGTTGCTCGATGCGGTCGCCGCGCTCGAAGAGCGCGAGATGAGCTGCGACATCGTGTTCCTGGAGGCTTCTGACGAGGTGCTGATTCGTCGCTACAGCGAAAATCGCCGCCGTCATCCCATTGCCAAGCCGGGGGAGACTACGGCCGATGCCATTCAGCGCGAGCGCCTTCAGCTGCAGGGCGTGCGCGATCGAGCCGATATGATTATCGACACGAGCCGCCTGCGCACCTCTGCCCTGCGCAACAAATTGCGCATGGCGTTCTCCGAGTTGTCCGACCAGCAGCTCATGGACGTTCACGTGTTCTCGTTTGGCTTTAAGCACGGTATGCCCGTCGAGGCGGACATTATGATCGACGTTCGCTTCCTGCCCAATCCGTTCTACGATCCCGAGATGCGCACCATGACCGGTCTCGATAAGAAAGTCTCCGACTTTGTTCTGGACCATCCCAAGACCCAGGAGTTCTGGAAGGCCTGGACGCAGCTGCTCGATACGGTCATGCCCGGCTATATCGCGGAGGGCAAGCCGCAGCTTTCTATCGCCATCGGTTGCACGGGCGGTCAACACCGCAGCGTTGCCATCGCCGAGGCCACGGCGCGTTATTTGGAAGGCGCCCAGTATCACGTGAGCATTTCCCATCGCGACTTGTCGCGCGCGAACACGAAAGCATAGGCCTGCATGTCGTTTACCGCCGAGGTGCGTGACGAGCTCGCGCGCTGCGAACCCGAATGTGAATACTGCGATTTGTCGACGCTTGCCGCCCTGACGCGTGTGAGCGGTACACTTTCGCTGGCCGGCTCCGGGCGGTATCGTTTGACGGTCGCGACCGAGACGGGCGCCGTCGCGCGCACGATGATCACGCTGACGCATCGCATCCTTAAGCTCAAAACGGAATTCACCGTTCGTAAATCGGTCTTGCATAAGGTCCGTAACTATCTCATTACCCTGCCCGATCAACCCGACCTGGACAAGGCTCTGGTGCTGCTGGGCATTCTCGACCGCAGGGGAGGGCTCGTCGCCGGTGTTCCCCGGCACATCGTTGCTCGTCCCTGCTGCAGGCTTGCCTACATCCGCGGCGCGCTCATTGCGGGCGGTTTCGTGGCCGATCCCCGCGGCGACTTTCATTTGGAGATCGCGGTGCAGGGCGAGCAGTATGCCCGGGGACTTTGCGATCTATTGGAGCAGATTGGGGTCCATGCGCGCGTTAACGCGCGGCGCGGGTCCTTTGCTGTCTACATTAAGAGCGCCGAGGAGATCGAACATCTTTTAAAGCTGATTGGTGCCAAGCGCAGCGTTGCCGAGATTGAGGAGGCGCGCGCGGTCAAGTTGGTTAAGAACGATGTGAACCGTCGCGTGAATGCCGAGCTCGCCAACCAGACCAGAAGTGCGGGTGCCGCCCAGCATCAGCTTGCGCTTATCGATGAGCTCGAGCAGCGTGGCCTTCGCGATGCGCTTCCGGATGCCTTGGCGGTCTTTTGCGACCTGCGCGAGCGCTATCCCGATCTGTCACTGCGCGATCTGGGAGAGATGGCTGACCCTCCCTTGTCGAAGTCGGCCCTCTACCATCGAGTTTTGAGGCTTGAAAAGCTCATTGAAGCAAACAGGTAGTTTAAAGTATCGACTTATATACGGATTTAACTGCTATTTTATTCTTTAAAACGTTTTAACGTAAATTTGATTTTCAATTTCGACCATTCTCGTGAAATTCAAGTCCAAAAAAAGGTATATTAGGCGAGTGGTTAGTTTGTGGGCCTCAACGGCAGGCGCTGTAGCTTGCGGGGGCCTTACGAAAGGAGACACAATGGCAGTAAAGGTTGCTATTAACGGCTTCGGTCGCATCGGTCGTCTGGCCTTCCGTCAGATGTTCGGTCATGAGGGCTCCGAGATCGTCGCTATCAACGACCTCACCTCTCCCGATATGCTCGCTTACCTGCTGAAGTACGACTCCACGCAGGGCAACTACGCTCGCGATCACGAGGTCGTTGCTGGCGAGGATTCCATCACCGTTGACGGCAAGGAGATCAAGATCTACAAGGAGGCCGACGCCAACAACCTGCCTTGGGGCGACCTCGACGTCGACGTCGTTCTCGAGTGCACCGGCTTTTACACCAGCAAGGCTAAGGCTCAGGCCCACATCAACGCTGGCGCCAAGAAGGTCGTCATCTCCGCTCCGGCCGGCAGCGATCTGCCCACCATCGTGTACAACGTCAACCATGAGACGCTGACCGCTGAGGACAACATCATCTCCGCTGCTTCCTGCACCACCAACTGCCTCGCCCCGATGGCGAAGGGTCTGAACGACTTCGCTCCCATCGTGTCCGGCATCATGACCACCATTCACGCCTGGACTGGCGACCAGATGCCGCTCGACGGCCCGCAGCGCAAGGGCAACAAGCGTCGTAGCCGCGCCTGCGCCGTTAACATTGTCCCCAACACCACCGGTGCTGCCAAGGCTATCGGCCTGGTTCTCCCCGAGCTCAACGGCAAGCTCATCGGTGCCGCCCAGCGCGTCCCGACGCCGACCGGCTCCATCACCAACCTCTACGCTGTCGTTGACAAGAAGGTCACCGTCGACGAGGTCAACGCTGCTATGAAGGCCTACGCTGCCACCATCTCCGAGACCTTCGGTTACAACGAGGACGACATCGTCTCCACCGACATCATCGGCGAGACCCACGGCTCCATCTTCGACGCCACTCAGACCATGTGCTCTGACCTCGGCAACGGCCAGACCCTCGTTCAGGTCACCTCTTGGTACGACAACGAGAACTCCTACACCTCTCAGATGGTCCGCACCATCAAGTACTTCGAGAAGTTCGTTGCTTAATTTAGCTTTTAGCGAATAGCTCGTTGAGCGTCTAAAGAAGGGCGCGGCCTTATAGGGCTTACACCCTAGGGTCGCGCCCTTTTTATAGGAAATCGTCTGCCGTAATGGGAGGCAGACACGTACGAAAGGTAGAAGCAAACATGGCCTTTACCAAGAAGACCGTCCGCGACATCGATGTCGACGGCAAGCGCGTTCTCGTCCGCGTTGACTTCAACGTGCCTATCAAGGATGGCGTCGTTGGCGACACCACCCGTATCAAGGCTGCCCTGCCCACCATCAACTACCTCGTTGAGCACAACGCTCGCGTCATCCTCATGAGCCACCTCGGCCGTCCCGAGGGCACCGGCTTCCAGCCCGAGCTGTCCCTCGAGCCCGTCGCCAAGAAGCTCGCTGAGCTCTCTGGTCTCGACGTTGCCTTTGTCGCCGACACCTACGGCGAGAAGGCTGCTGAGGCTGTCGCCGCCGTCGAGCCGGGCAAGGTCCTCGTTCTCGAGAACGTCCGTTTTGACAAGCGTGAGAAGAAGAACGATCCCGAGATCGCCAAGAAGCTCGCTTCCTATGGTGACGTCTTCGTCCTCGATGCCTTCGGCACCGCTCACCGCGCCCAGGGTTCCGTCGTGGGCCCCGCCGCTTACCTGCCTGCCGTCGCCGGCTTCCTGCTCGAGAAGGAGGTCGACACGCTGACCGGCATCTTCGCCGAGCCCGAGCGCCCCTTCGTCGCCATCGTCGGCGGTTCCAAGGTTTCCTCCAAGATCGGCGTTCTCGATCACCTCATCGACTCCGCTGACACCCTGATCATCGGTGGCGGCATGGCCTACACCTTCTTCCTGGCTCAGGGCCTGACCGTCGGTCAGTCCCTCAAGGAAGAGGACTGGGTCGAGCGCGCCGGCGAGATGCTCAAGAAGGCCGAGGAGAAGGGCGTCAAGATCCTGCTCCCCATCGACAACCGCGTTGCCGATCACTTTGGCGAGGACGCTGTCCCCGAGGTTGTCGCTTCCGACGCTATCCCCGACGATCGTGAGGGCATGGACATCGGCCCCAAGACCGAGGAGCTCTACGCCGAGGCCGTCAAGGGCGCCAAGACCGTGTTCTGGAACGGCCCCATGGGCGTCTTCGAGTTCGACAACTTCGCTCACGGCACCCAGGCTATCGCCGAGGCCGTCGCCGAGGCCGACTGCACCTCGATCATCGGCGGTGGTGACTCTGTCGCGGCTGTCAACAAGTTCAACCTGGCCGACAAGATGAGCTGGATCTCCACCGGTGGTGGCGCTTCCATGGAGCTCGTCGAGGGTAAGGCCCTGCCCGGAGTGGAGGCGCTTCTCGATGCCTAATCGCACCCTTCTTATCGCTGGTAACTGGAAGATGAACAACGACGTCGCCGAGGCCGCCAAGCTCGCCGACGAGCTGGCTCAGGCTCTGCCCGAGGTTCCGGCTGGCGTCGAGGTGCTCGTCTGCCCTCCGACCATTGACATCACCACGGTTCATGACCGCATTCAGGCTGCCCCCATCGCCCTCGGTGCACAGAACGTGTACTGGGAGGCCAAGGGTGCCTTCACCGGTGAGTCCTCTTGCGACATGCTCAAGTCCGCTGGCTGCACCTACTGCATCATCGGTCACTCCGAGCGTCGCGACTACTTCCACGAGACCGACGAGGATCAGAACAAGAAGGCCAAGGCCCTCGTTGCCGCCGGTCTTGTTCCCGTCTTCTGCTGCGGCGAGTCCCTCGAGGTCCGCGAGGCTGGCACCTATGTCGAGCACGTCGTGAACCAGGTCAAGGCTGGCCTTGCCGGTCTTGAGATCACCTGCCCCAAGCAGGTCGTCGTCGCCTACGAGCCCATCTGGGCCATCGGCACCGGCAAGACCGCTACCGCTGAGGACGCCCAGGAGGTCTGCGGCGCTATCCGTGAGACCCTCAAGGAGATGTTTGGCGAGGAGCTCGCTAACGGCATCCGCGTTCTCTATGGTGGCTCTGCCAAGCCCGGCAACATCGCCGAGCTCGTCGCCAAGCCTGACGTTGACGGCGCCCTCGTGGGCGGCGCTTCGCTCAAGGCTGCCGACTTCGCCTCTATGGTCGTCAAGGCAGGCGAGTAGGACATATGGCACAGCGTCATCTTCCTGCACTCCTGATCATCATGGATGGCTGCGGCCTTGCTCCGGCCGATGGCGAGAACGCCGTCGCCGCTGCCAAGACGCCCTTTCTTGATAGCCTGTACGCTCAGTATCCCCACACCACGCTCGGTGCTTCGGGCGAGGACGTGGGCCTTCCCGACGGTCAGATGGGCAACTCCGAGGTAGGCCACCTCAACATCGGTGCCGGCCGCATCGTGTTCCAGGAGCTTTCGCGCATCAACAACGCCATCAAGGACGGCTCCATCGCCAAGAACGAGGTCTTCGTCAAGGCTATGGACGACGTCAAGGCCGAAGGCAAGACCCTGCATCTCATGGGCCTTATGAGCCCTGGCGGTGTTCATTCTCACATGAACCACGTCGAGGCTCTGGTCAAGATGGCTGCCCAGCATGGCGTCAAGACCGTTCGCGTCCACGCCTTCATGGATGGCCGCGACGTCGACCCGCAGTCCGGTGCCGGCTACATGAGCGAGTTCTGCGCTTTCCTGGCTAAGATCTCCGAGGAGACCGGTTGCGACGCTCGCGTTGCCACCGTTTCGGGCCGCTATTGGGCCATGGACCGCGACAACCGTTGGGAGCGCATCCAGCGCGCCTACGACGTCATGGTCAACGCGTCCGATGCCGATACCGACCCCGTTGCCGGTATCAAGGCCTACTACGAGAAGGATCCGCGCGGCGACGAGTTCGTCGAGCCTTTCGCGGCCCACAACGAGGGCATCCACGAGGGCGACGCGGCCATCTTCTTCAACTTCCGTCCCGACCGCGCTCGTCAGATGACCCGCGTGTTCACGGACAAGGAGTTCGATGGCTTTGAGCGCGAGCAGATTAAGCTCTCGCACTTTGTGACGATGACCGAGTACGATCCGACGTTTGACGTCGAGGTCGCCTTCCCCAAGACGTTCCCCGAGAACGTTCTGGCCGACGTTATCGCCGCCAATGGCCTGAAGCAGCTGCACACCGCCGAGACCGAGAAGTATGCCCACGTGACGTTCTTCCTCAACGGCGGCATCGAGGAGCCCAAGGAGGGCGAGGAGCGCGTGCTCGTCGCTTCCCCCAAGGTTGCTACCTACGATCTGCAGCCTGAGATGAGCGCTCCCGAGGTTACCGAGAAGCTCGTCGCCGCCATCAACGAGGATCGCGCTGATTTCTACATCGTGAACTTCGCGAACTGCGACATGGTTGGTCACACCGGTGTCTTCGACGCCGCCGTTAAGGCCGTCGAGGCTGTTGACGATGCCCTGTCCAAGGTTGTCCCGGCGATTCTCGCCAAGGGTGGCTTTGCGCTGATTACCGCCGACCACGGCAACGCCGATCACATGTTTGACGTTGCTTCCGACGGTTCCAAGCATCCGTTCACGGCTCACACCACCAACCGTGTGCCGTTCATCATCGTTGATGAGAAGGCGCAGCTCACCGGTATCGAGGACGGCCGTCTTTCCGATATCGCTCCGACCATGCTCACCATGGCTGGTATTGAGCCTTCCGCCGAGATGACGGGTCGCGTGCTCGCCACCGAGGCCTAATAGAAAACAACTATCGTTTTCTAGTAAGGGGGTTGTCCACAACCGGACGACCCCCTTTTTGGTATTTCTGCCATTTCTAACCCGTCCCTAAATGGCAGGTGGGGGAGTGTTGGGGGTTGTGGTACAGTACTGGAGTTTGAATTGTTCTATTAAGGAGCTTATCTATGGGTCCGTTCCAGATTCTTCTGTTTGTCGTTTGGGCTATCTCTGCCGTGGCGCTGACGATTCTCGTCCTGATGCACTCCGGTAAGGGTACCGGCGTTTCGGATATGATTGCCAGCTCGCTGTATAACTCCAGCTCTGCCACGGGCGTTATGGAGCAGAACCTCGATCGCCTGACGGTAATTATGGCCGTCGTTTTTGCTGTGTGTGTCGTTCTGTGCATGTTCTTCTTCCCGCAGGGTATCGTCGGCTACTAAGCATCGGCGTATATACGTTTGTAAAGGGTCCCGCATGTGCGGGGCCCTTTTTGTTTACAGACTTGTAATAGAGTCAAAATATCCCCACATACTTCGCCTAACTAAAGAAATTCTCGACCGTTAACCGGAATTAGCGCCATATTGTGCATAAAATGCGCTACTGTATTGCGAAACGTTGGTCCGCACTGCATAACCAGCCATAACGGCGGACCGCGTTTGAATGGTTCGATCGGGCTGTCTTGACGTTGCCCGGCCGAATTCACTTTGTCCTATCTCATAAGGAGGATGGCATGGCTGATTCTATGTTCCACCAGCCCGTTATGGGTCGTCGCGCCTTTGTTGGCGGCACCCTCGCTGCGAGCTCCATGGCTTTTCTTGCCGCATGCGGCAAGAAGGGCGGCGACGCTTCCGGTTCTGAGTCCGGTTCGACGCTGAACTTCTACATCAACAACCCGGTCTGCATCGACCCCTACAACGTCCAGGAGGATCAGGGCACTCAGGTCGAGTACCAGCTCTTCGACGCTCTGACGGAGTACGATAACGAGAAGGGCGAGATCGTTCCGCTGGCTTGCGAGTCCTTCGAGGCTAACGACGACGCCACCGAGTTCACCTTCAAGATCAAGAAGGCCAAGTTCCACAACGGTGACGACGTTACCTCCAAGTCCTTCAAGCTCGGCTGGGAGCGCCTGGTCAACACTAAGTCGGCCATCGCTACCGAGTATGGTCCTTCCGAGGTCTCCTACCACCTTTCCATGGTCGAGGGCTATGACGATCTGCTTGCCGGTAATGCTACCGAGCTGTCCGGCGTTACCTGCCCGGATGACGAGACCCTCGTCGTCAAGCTGACTTCCGCCTACGCCGACTTCCCCTTCGTCGCCTCTCACCCGGCTCTGTCCCCGGTTCCCGAGTGCGCCGAGTCCGATGTCAAGAGCTTCTACCTTGCCCCGGTCGGTAACGGCCCGTTCATGATGGACGGCAAGTGGGAGGATGGTCAGGAGATCAACCTCAAGAAGTTTGACGATTACTATGGCGACAAGGCCAAGATCGACGCCATCCACTTCCAGGTCATCAAGGACGTGGAGACCGCTTACAAGGAGTTCCAGGCCGGCAACCTCGATGTCTGCGACGTTCCCGTTGCTCAGATCGACGCCGCCAAGAAGGATCGCGGCGAGTCCAAGGATGGCTACACCATGGGTGATGGCGAGCGCATGCTGCTCGGCTCCGAGCCTTCCACGTACTATCTGACGTGCAACACCACGGCCGAGCCGTTCAACAACGCTGACCTGCGCAGGGGCATCTCCCTGGCTATCAACCGTGAGGCCATCTGCAAGACCATCTTCAAGGGCACCCGTACCCCCGCTGACGGCATCGTTCCTCCGGGAATCGCCGGCTACAAGGAGGGCGCATGGGAGTTCTGCGCCTATGACGTCGACAAGGCTAACGAGTACCTCGACAAGGTCGCTCCCGCTGGCGCTAACGGCGATCGTGGCATTAATGTGACCCTGTCCTACAACCAGGACGGTGGCCACAAGGAGATCATGGAGTCCATCATCGGCGACCTCGCCAAGGTGGGCGTCACCGCCGTCTCCGATACTCCCGAGTGGTCTGCCCTGCTCGAGCAGTATCAGAACTTCAACTATCAGTTCGGCCGTCTGGGCTGGATCGCCGATTACCCGATCATGGACAACTTCCTGTACCCGCTGTTCCACTCCGACTCCCTCGGTGGCGACAACCGCTCTGGTTACAACAACCCCGAGTTCGATGCCAAGGTCGATGAGGCCCGTGCCACGGTTGACGACGACGAGCGCATCGCCAAGATGCAGGAGGCTGACGCTATGGTCGCCGCTGACTGCCCGGTTATCCCGGTGATGTTCTACACGCACACCATCGTCGGCTCCGATCGCGTCAAGTACCTCTATGTCGATCCGCAGAAGCACGCCGATCTGGGTACCGCTGAGCTCGCCTAAGAGTTTTGCAGCTTCCATGAGGGTCAAGTATTTACGTAGACCTCATGGGAAACATACAGTTCTCCCTAACCTGGGGTAAACTGGCTGATGGTAATTTTGGGATGCCGGTCTGGCGATCGGCATCCCATTTAGGTTAATCCCTAGATAGGGGAGTGGTATGGGTAAGTACATCGTTAAACGTGTGCTTCAGTTCATCCCGGTATTTTTGGGCGTTACGTTGATTCTGTTCGCCCTCCAGAATATTGTGCCGGGAGACCCGATCAAGCTGATCGGTGGAGACAAGGCTCTGTCCCCCGAGGTAGAGCTTCAACTTCGCGTGCGCTATCACCTGGTCCAGGCGGACGAGGACGGCAACGCGATCCTTGACGAGAACGGCGATCCCGTTCCAACGTCGCTTGTGGACCAATACTTGAATTACATGAATGGTCTGCTTCATGGCGATCTGGGCAATTCGTATCAGCGCAAGCTGCCGGTTGCGGAAATCTTTGCCCAGAAGTATCCGTATACGGTTAAACTCGCCGCGTGCGCCATCGTGCTCGAGGCAATCATGGGTATCGGTGCGGGTATCATTTCGGCGGTAAAGCGCTATTCCTTCTGGGATATTTTGGTAACGCTGACCACGTCGATCCTCGTTGCCGTTCCTGCATTCTGGCTCGGTATGCTGCTGCAGCTGTTCTTTGGCGTCATCCTTAAGGATGCCACCGGCGGCGCATTCTCCATGCCGATCTCGGGTGCCGGCGGCTCCAGCTCTCAGTATCAGGATTGGATGCACTATGTGCTTCCGACCATCACGCTGGCTTCGGTTTCGACCGCCTATGCTGCCCGCATCATGCGCTCGCAGCTGCTCGACGTCATGAATCAGGATTATATCCGCACGGCAAAGGCCAAGGGTCTCTCCAATCGCGCGATCATCGTCAAGCATGCGCTTAAGAATGCACTCATCCCCGTTGTTACCTATATTGGTGTCGACTTCGGCGGCATGCTTTCGGGCGCCATCCTGACCGAGACGGTCTTTAACTGGCCCGGTATCGGCTCTGAGGTCTACCGCGCCATTAGCATGCGCGACTGGCCCATCGTTATGGGCGGCGTTACGCTCATCGTTGTCGTCGTTATGGTGATCAACCTGCTCGTCGACATTAGCTATGCATTCCTCGACCCGCGTATCCGCCTCGGCGGTCCGTCGGATAAGGCCTAAGGGAGGTACGTCTCATGCAGGAAACTGATTCTCAGTCTCAGGAGCAGGCTACCGCCACCAAGGCCGCATCTGCTCCCGCCAAGTCCCGCACGCTGTGGGGCGACGCTTTTAAGCGTCTTCGCAAGAATAAGCTCGCCGTTATCGGTATCTGCTGGATTATCATCGTCGTTTTGGTTGCCTTGACCGCAGACCTGTGGGCTAAGCCCTGGCTCGGGTCGCCGACGGCTTCTGACTCGACGACCATGGCCGAGACTTCGCTGCTGGCTCCGTGTGCCGAGCACCCGTTTGGTACCGACGCCCTTGGCCGCGACATTCTCGTCCGAGTTATCTACGGCGCGCGCGTTTCGCTTTCCGTCGGTATTATGGCCACCGCCATCTCCACGGTGATCGGTCTGATCATGGGCGCCCTGGCCGGTTTCTATGGCGGCATCTGGGATACGATCATCATGCGCTTCGCGGATATCTTCCTGGCGTTCCCGTACGTGCTGTTCGTTGTCGCCATGATCGCCGTTATCGGCCGTGGTCTTCAGAATGTTTTCATCGCCATCGGTATTCTCGGCTGGCCCTCGATTGCCCGTGTCTTCCGATCCGCGATCCTGACAGTCAAGGAAAACGACTATGTTGACGCTGCGCGCGCGATGGGTGCATCCGATGCTCGTATCGTCGTGCGTCACATCTTCCCGAACTCCGTTGCTTCCATCGTAGTCTACGCGACCATGAACATCGGTGGTGCCATTCTGACCGAGTCCGCTCTGTCCTTCCTCGGCATGGGCGTTATTCCGCCTACGCCTTCGTGGGGCTCCATGATTCAGGACGGTCAGCAGTATCTTCTGACTGCTCCCTGGATGATGATCATGCCCGGTTTGGCAATTCTTTCGACGGTGCTCGCCTTCACCCTGCTGGGTGACGGTCTGCGCGACGCCCTCGACGTCAAGATGAAGGACGCATAAGGATGAAGAAGAACAAGAACTATGTGGACCTGAAGGACCAGCCGGTTCCCGAGGGCCAGCATCTGCTCGAGGTCGATGACCTTAAGATGTATTTCCACACCGAGGATGGCGTCGTTCGCGCTGTCGACGGCGTGTCCTACACGCTCGATCGCGGTGAGACCCTGGGTGTCGTCGGTGAGTCCGGCTCTGGTAAGTCCGTGACCGCCATGACCATCATGGGCCTCATCTCGATGCCTCCGGGAAAGATTGAGGGCGGCGACGTTCGCTACCGCGGTCGTTCGATCCTCGAGATGACCGAGGAAGAAATGCAGCATATTCGCGGCAACGATATCGCGATGATCTTCCAGGATCCTATGACCTCCCTGAACCCGGTCTATAAGATCGGCAAGCAGGTGGGCGAGGGACTTCGTCTGCACCGTGGCTACTCCAAGCAGGAGGCGCTCAAGCGCGCTACCGAGCTTTTGGACCTCGTTGGTATTCCCGAGCCCGAGAAGCGCGTCAATGAGTATCCGCACCAGTTCTCTGGCGGTATGCGTCAGCGCGTCATGATTGCCATGGCCCTTGCCTGCGATCCCGATATTCTGATTGCCGATGAGCCCACGACTGCCCTGGACGTTACCATTCAGGCTAAAATCCTGGAAGAGATCAAAGAGATCAAGAGAAAACAGAAGCTTTCTGTTATCTTTATTACCCATGATCTGGGCGTTGTAGCCAATATGGCAGACCGTATCTGTGTTATGTATGCAGGAAAGATCGTGGAGGTGGGAACCGCCAGAGAGATCTTCTATAGTCCGGCTCATCCGTATACCTGGGCTCTGTTATCCTCTATGCCGGATATGGAGACAAAAGAGCGTCTGTTCTCAATTCCTGGAACACCGCCGAACATGATCTTCCCGCCAAAGGGAGATGCGTTTGCGGAACGAAACCAGTATGCTATGCAGGTGGATTTTGAGGAGCAGCCGCCGTTCTTTAAGCTGAGTGAAACTCATTACGCTGCTACCTGGCTTTTGCATCCGAATGCGCCGAAGGTAGAAATGCCGGAAGCACTTCAGCGCCGGATCGCACGTATGCATAGGAAGGAGGGCGTATAGGATGGAACAGAACGCGCAGAAGGAACGGGAGAAGATCCTAGAGATCAAAAACCTCTGTATGGAATTCCCGGCCGGCAAGAAAAAGACGGTAAAGGCTTTAAATAATGTAACCTTCGATATCTATAAAGGCGAAAACTTCGGTCTGGTTGGTGAGAGCGGATGTGGAAAAACCACACTGGGACGTACTCTGATCCGTCTTTATGATCCGACATCAGGAGAGATCCTGTTTAATGGAAAAAATATTTCCGGAAAGCTTTCCAAAGCGGATCGTGATTATGTTACAAGAAACCTGTCCATGATCTTTCAGGACCCGATCTCTTCCCTGAATCCGCGTATGACGGTAGAGGAGATCATTTCCGAGGGTTTAAAGACACGAGGAGAAAAGGATAAAGAACTCATCAGAAAAAGTGTTGCTTCAATTCTGAATAAGGTTGGTCTGCTTCCGGAGCACGGCTCCCGTTATCCGCATGAGTTCTCCGGAGGTCAGAGACAGAGAATCGGTATTGCCCGTTCTCTTGTTGTAAAACCGTCGATCATCATTGCCGATGAGCCGGTTTCAGCTCTGGACGTGTCAATTCAGGCGCAGGTGGTCAACCTGCT
>URKH01000036.1 GCA_900548255.1 uncultured Collinsella sp.
CGCCGCTGACCGGTGGACGGCACCGAGCCGTCATCGAGATTGAAGAAGGGGGAGGCCTCGCGGCCTCCCCCTTTTTTGCGTTTTATAGAGAGCTGTAATACAAGAACTCGCCTTCTTTTAGCTTGTCTTACTGTTTGGCTGTATTTTGAGTCCTTCTTTTGTATTTGCGCGATAATAACTCCCATTGGCGTTAGGGAGGACTTGATGTTTACCGTTTTTGTCTTGGGCAATATTGCTTCGGGTAAGTCGACTGCCTGCCGCTATCTCGAATCTCATGGCGCCATGCTCATCGATCTGGACGAACTTGCCAAATCACTGTATGTGCCAGGCTCCGATATCGTCAATGCCCTCGCGGAAGAATTTGGCTGGGATATTTTGGACGAGGAGGGCGGCGTTCGCCGTAACATACTCGCTTCTCGAGCTTTTGTTTCTCCTGATGCGGTCGCGAGGCTCAATAGCATTGTGCACCCCGTTCTCATTGAGCAGCTGTCACTGAGGATTCTTGATCCGGTTTGCTGCACGGTTTCGTCCCCCCGTTATCCCTTTGCGGTGGTCGAGGTTTCTGCTCCGACTGGTTTTGAGGATGCATTTGGCTTGGCTGATGAAATTCTGGTCATCAGCGCCCCTTTGTCAGTTCGTCGCGAGCGTGCTATTCAGCGTGGCATGGAGCCATCTGATTTCGATGCCCGTTCTGCTTGCCAGCCCGATGAGTCTGCGCTGTGCAATCTCGCTACAACGGTGATTGATAATGCCGCAGGCGATAATTCGCTCTTTGAGCAGCTTGACTCATGGCTTGCATGCCATGGGTTTATAGACACTGCGAATAAGGAGGATGCCGATGCCTAAGACACGTTTCTTTGCGTGGTATCGCCTTATTCCGCTGGCTGCCGTTTTTGCCTTCGGCCTTATCTCATTCGTTTACTCGTGTGCTCCCGCGGCTTTCTTTAAGCCGCTGTATCCCATTGACTACGAGGCGTATGTAAAGCAATCGAGTATTTCGCATAATCTGGATCCGTATCTGGTGTGCGCTGTCATTAAGTCGGAATCGAATTGGGATCCCGAGGCTGAGTCGAATCAGGGTGCTCAGGGATTGATGCAGCTGATGCCCGAGACTGCCCAGGATATGATCGCCAAGGGTCTTGTCGACGGTGGGGAGTATTCGGCCGACAACCTTAACGATCCGGCTACGAATATCGAGTTTGGCTGCGCGTACCTCTCGTATCTCATAACGTACTTCAACGGGTCGACGGATAGCGCTATTGCCGCCTATAACGCCGGTATGGGCAATGTCGACGGATGGGCGCAGCAGAACACGTCACTCCATAATGCGATTACCTTCCCTGAAACTCAGGCTTATCTGATTCGTGTCAATAATGCCTGGGTTCGCTATAAGACCCTCTATCCCGATCGGTTCGTATAGGACTATGCCTGCCGCCTGCGTATACTGCAGATATATGAGTTAGGAGTATCTATGGCGGAATTTGAAGTAGAACGCGTTGGCGGTGAACTTAAGCGCTTTGGCGTTGAGGGCGCTGAGGTGCCGTTTGAAGTCGTTTCTCCCTATGAGCCTGCAGGTTCTCAGCCTAAGGCCATTGAGTCGCTTGTGCAGGGTGTGAGGGACGGAGATCGCTATCAGGTTTTGCTGGGCGTGACTGGTTCGGGCAAGACCTTCACGATGGCTAAGACTATTGAGGCCCTGGGGAAGCCGACGCTGGTCATGGCTCCCAATAAAACGCTCGCCGCTCAGCTTGCGAGCGAGCTCAAAGAGTTCTTTCCCAACAACGCTGTGGTCTACTTTGTCTCGTACTACGACTACTATCAGCCCGAGGCGTATGTGCCGCAAAGCGATACATATATCGAGAAAGACTCCTCGATTAACGAAGAGGTCGAGATGCTGCGCCATCAGGCGACCGCATCGCTGCTATCTCGACGCGATGTGATCGTTGTCGCATCGGTCTCGTGTATCTATGGCATTGGCTCTCCTGAGGACTATGCGGGTCTGGCTCCAAACGTCGACAAGAAGGTGCCGCTCGAGCGCGATGACTTTATCCATGCGCTTATCGACATTCAATATGATCGCAATGACTATGACCTGGCGCGCGGCACGTTCCGCGTGCGCGGTGATGTCGTCGACGTGTATCCGCCTTATGCCGAGCATCCGTTGCGGTTTGAGTTCTTTGGTGACGAGGTTGAACTGATAGCCGAGATCGATGAGGTCACCGGTGAAATGCTGCGTGAGTACGAAGCAATTCCCGTGTGGCCGGCCTCGCATTACGTGACCGAGAAGCCAAAGGTCAAGGCCGCTCTGAAATCAATCAGTGAAGAGTGCGAGAAGCGTGTGGCCGAGCTCAAGGCGACTGATAAGTTGCTCGAGGCACAGCGTCTGCAGCAGCGCACCGACTATGATCTCGAGATGCTCGAAACGATGGGCTTTTGCAACGGCATCGAGAACTACTCGCGTCATCTGGACGGGCGTAAGCCGGGTGAGCCGCCGTTTACCTTGATTGACTACTTTCCCAAGGACATGCTCTGCATCATCGACGAGAGCCATGTGACGGTGCCGCAGATTCGCGGTATGCACGAAGGCGACCGATCGCGTAAAGTGACCCTGGTGGAGCATGGTTTTCGCCTGCCCTCGGCGCTCGACAACCGTCCGCTTCGCTTCGATGAGTTTGAGGCAAGGATACCCCAGTTTATCTATGTTTCGGCCACACCGGGCGACTACGAGCTGCGGGTGAGCCAAAACGACGTGGAGCAGATTATTCGTCCGACCGGTCTGCTCGACCCCAAGATCGATGTGCGTCCGGTTCGTGGGCAGATTGACGATCTTGAGGACGAGATTCGCGAGCGCGTTGCCCGCAAGGAGCGCGTACTGGTGACCACGCTCACCAAGCGCATGGCCGAGGATCTGACCGACCATCTGCTTGATGCCGGCATTAAGGTCAATTACATGCACTCCGATACAGCGACGATGGACCGTGTCGAGATCCTGCGAACGCTGCGCGAGGGAAAGATTGATGTTCTCGTTGGCATCAACCTGCTTCGCGAGGGCTTGGATCTCCCCGAGGTCTCACTGGTGGCAATTCTCGATGCCGATAAGGAAGGCTTCTTGCGCAACCGCCGTTCGCTGATTCAGACGATTGGCCGCGCGGCCCGTAACGCCGATGGCGAAGTCATCATGTATGCAGACGTTGTGACCGATTCGATGAAAGAGGCCATCGAGGAGACGCAGCGCCGTCGCGAGATTCAGATGGCATATAACGAAGAGCATGGCATTGTGCCCAAGACGGTGCGCAAGGCCATCAACGACATCTCAAGTTTTATTGCCGAGGCCGAAAAAACCGTGGGTTCCAAGGGACGCTCGAAGGGCGACTCTCTCGGCCATGGCGCATTCTATACGCCCGATGAGTTGGGCGAGGGTGGCGTGCCGGAAACGGTGGCGCCCGAGCAGACACTTGCGGAGCAGTTGGAAGAACTGCCGCATGACGAGCTCGTGCGGATCGTCGAAACCATGGAAGAGGATATGCGTAACGCTTCTGCCGCCATGGACTTTGAGGAGGCGGCGCGCCTGCGCGATGCCGTCGTTCAGATTCGGGCGATGCTCGAGGGTGCGTCTGAGGACGAGACGATCGAGCGCTTACGTTCGCAGGCCCGCAAGGGTTCCACGTTCGCATCGGGCAGAAAACGCCAGGGTGCACGGTTTAAGAAATAGTGAACAGGCCCCGAGTTCCCTGTGGAGCTTGGGGCCTGTGTCTTTTGCGCGCTGGAATTCGTGCGTTAGAGGTCTGCGATCAGGGCTTCGGCACAACGGATGCCGTCGGTGGCCGCGCTCATGATGCCGCCGGCATATCCAGCTCCCTCACCACAAGGGTAGAGGCCCGGGGTCGACACGGCATGGCACGTTCGGTCTCGGGTGACAGTGACCGGTGAGCTCGAACGAGTCTCCACGCCGGTAAGAACGGCATCGGGGCAGTCGTAGCCGCGTAGCTTTTTTCCGAGTAGGGGAAGTCCCAGGCGGAGCGACTCGATGATATGCTGCGGCAGGGCTTCGTCAATTGCCGTCCAGGTCACACCGAGCGGATAGGTGGGCTTTACCTTTCCGGGCGCCTTACTGGCGCGTCCTGCGAGGAAATCTCCGACAAGCTGTGCTGGTGCGTTCCAGTTGGAACCGCCCAGGCGATAGGCGGCCGCCTCGCAGGCACGCTGGAGCTCGATGCCGGCGAGCGGGTCATTGTTGGGAAGGTCCTCAGGCGTGACGTTAACGAGCAGGGCGGCATTTGCGTTGCGTCCGTCGCGGGCATTGAGACTGGCCCCGTTGACGCACAGATGGCACGGTTCTGAAGAGGCGGCAACAACCTGTCCGCCGGGGCACATACAAAACGAGAACACGCTGCGGCCGTTGGGAAGATGGGCAACAAGTTTGTAGGGGGCCGCCCCGAGCGCTGGATGTCCCGCCGAGGCTCCATATTGGGCTCGGTCGATGTCGCGTTGCGGATGCTCGATGCGAACGCCCATGGCAAAGGTCTTTTGTGCGAGGGCCACGTTGTGGTCCTTAAGGAGCTCAAAAATATCGCGAGCAGAATGCCCGCAGGCGAGGATGAGGTGCTTTGTCTCGATTGACTCGTAAGCGGCGTCTTGGGACGATTGGACATCAATGCCGGTGATGGCGCCAGACGCGTCGATGCGAATGTCGACGAGCTTCGTTCGATAACGGACGACACCTCCGAGCTGCTCGATGCGCTGGGATATAGCGGTGACAACCTTGGGAAGGATGTCGGAGCCAATGTGCGGCTTGGCATCCCACAGAATATCGCGGGGCGCACCCGCCTCGACGAAGGTTTCGAGGATAAGACGATGGGCGGGATTTTTTGTTCCCGTATTGAGCTTGCCGTCCGAGAAGGTCCCCGCGCCGCCCAGACCAAACTGGATATTGCTCTCGGGGTCGAGGATGCGCTCCTTTAGAAAGAGGTCGATCGCCCGCGAGCGGCGAAATGCCGGGTCGCCGCGCTCGATGAGCAAGGGCTTAAGACCTGCTTCGGCGAGCGTAAGCGCAGCGAAAAGGCCGGCGCATCCGGCGCCGACAACGACAGGGCGTTCTTGAGGTGCGTCGGAGGCGGGGGAGGGGAATGAAGGCTCATAGTCTTCTATCGCGCGTACGCGCGAGCGGTCACGCTCGGCAACGCTGTCGATCGCTTCTCGCTCGAGGTGGGGACTAGTCAGCTCAACACGAAAGCTCAGGATAAAATGGACGTCTCGTTTTTTGCGAGCGTCGATTGACTTGCGGTGGAGCTCGATGGACTTGATCTCGGAGTCCTTGCAACGTAGGACGCACTTGGCGACTCGCTTGCCAACAATGAGACAGGCATTTTCATCGCCGGCTTCATCGAGCGACGCGTTGACTTGGGTGATTTCAATCATCGAGGTCTCCTTAGAGGCAAGAAAGAGGCCGTCCGGTATCCCAGACGGCCCGAATGCGTTTTTGATTATAGACTGCGCGGCTACAGGCTGCTTGCAGCGCGAATGCCCGAGATCCAGGCCCACGCAAGGTTAAAGCCTCCGCAATCGGCGTCGATGTCGAGCGCTTCACCGCAGACGTAAAGCGGGGCGTCGACAACGCTGCGCGCGCGTAGGCTGGGTGTTGAGATGCTCTCGACAAATATGCCACCACGCGTGACCTGTGCTGAGCGCTCCTCGGCTGTTCCCTCGACGAGCAACTTAAAGTGTTTGAGGATCGAGACCAGGTGGATGACATCGTTGGAGCCTGGATGGCACTGCTCGAACGCTGTGCAGACGACGCGGGAGAGTTGCGGGGCGAGCATGCCGTCGAGCCAACGGGGATCGCGGGGTGAAAAGCGGCCGAGCAGTTCAACGCGTCGGTTGAGCGTATCGAGCAGCTCGTCTTTGGAGAGGTCGGGGAAAACGTCGAGCAGGATCGTATCGCCGTGCTGGATACGACGAGAGAGGTTGAAGACAGCGACACCCGAGATACCGAAGGTTCGAAACAGCACTTCACCGTCTTCGTGCCAGAGCTCATTATGATTGCGGGCGAGCGTCAAGCGGGCACGGACGCGCAGGCCATCCAACGTCTTGAATGCCGCCCGATCGCCAACGACCGTTGCCGATACGGGGCAGAGGATGGGGCGCAGTGAAGTGAGGGGGAGGCTAAACGTATCGGCGATACCGGTGGGGTTGCCGCCCGTGGCGATAATTACGGCATGTGCCTGCAGGGCCTCGTTCTTGCGAGGGACATCGGCGAGCGCTTTCCGAAGCGAGCGGAGCTCCGATTTTCGGTCGTCGTGCTTTTTTGCCTTGAGTGCCCGCGCTGGACGGTCTATTTGGAGTGCCCAGCCTTCGGAAGCTTTGTGCGCCGAGGCAACGTTGGCTCCGCAGATTAAGGTGATACCTAGGCGGTCGCAAACGCTGAGAAGCGCGTCGCGCACCGATTCGGCGCGAAGGGAGCGCGGGTACAGCCGGCCTTCCTCGGAGGTTGTCATGATGCCCAGCGAGGAGAAGAAACCCATAAGCTCTTGTTCGGGCTGGGGGCCCATGACGGATGTGACGAATGCTGGGTGGTTATACCGCTGAGGATCGATCGATTCGTTGGAGAGGTTGCAGCGGCCGTTACCGGTCGCAAGGAGCTTAAGGCCGCAGGCGACATCGCGCTCAACGATGCAGACGCTTTTGCCAGCGCGTGCGGCCGTAATGGCGGCGGCGAGGCCTGAAGCCCCGCCGCCGATTACCAAGACGTCATAGAGGGCGCTCGCGTTCACTTAGGCCTCGTCGGTCTCGTGCGGGGTAATAGCCTCGACGGCAGAGACCGCCTTGGGCAACATGCCATCGGGCAGCGCGGTCTCGACCTCGCCCTTATCGCAGGCCTCGGCGAGTGCCGGATTAATGGGAAGCTGGCCCAAGATGTCGAGGTTATAGCGCTCTGCGACCTCGGGGAGCTTGCTCTTGCCAAAGACCTCGATCTTCTTGCCGCAGTCGGGGCACTCAATATAGCTCATGTTCTCGACAATGCCCAGAATGGGGACGTTCATCTTCTCGGCCATGTTGACCGCCTTGGCGACGATCATCGAGACCAGATCCTGCGGGCTCGTGACGATGACGATGCCGTCGACCGGCAGCGACTGGAAGACGGTGAGCGCGACGTCGCCTGTTCCCGGAGGCATGTCGACCAGCAGGTAGTCGATGGGGCCCCACGAGGTCTCGCTCCAGAACTGCCTAATGGCGCCTGCGATGACCGGACCGCGCCAAAGGACGGGGTCGGTCTCGTTTTGGAGCAGCAGGTTGGAGCTCATGACCTTGACGCCGTGCTCGGAGATTTCGGGCAGCATAAGGTTGCCAAGGGCATGGACGTGGCGTCCACTCATACCGAACATCTTGGGGATAGAGGGACCGGTGATGTCGGCATCGAGGACGCCGACCTTGTGGCCGTGACGGGCAAGCTCGGTGGCGATGGCACCGGTGACAAATGACTTGCCGACACCGCCCTTGCCGGAAAGCACGGCGATGACGCGCTTGACCTCGGACAGCGTGTTCTCCTCAAATTGCGACGGCGACGTTTGTCCGCCGGCGGCCTGTGCGTGTTCGCAACCCATGTATGACTCCTTTGTATATGCTGGGGCCGGGGCCCCGCGATGTGACACGAGCGTCATTGTACCCTCGTTTGCGAGCGGGAGTCATTTGCGATGCGTTTGGGCCGAGCGTGCTTGCAATACGATGGGCCCAAGCGAATGGGCGGGCTTACTGAACTTTGCTGGCGAACTCGAGGTATTGCATGCGCTGCAGCTTGTCGATCGTCGAGGCGTAGGGGCTGTCTTCCGATTCCAAGTCGTAGCGCAGCCCGTCGGCACCGAGATAGCCGGCGACATTGATGGTGGGCACATCTGACCTTGTCGCAAGCAGGGCCTTTTGGTAATTGGTGAGCGGGGCGCCGATCTTATTAAGGGTAATGGCTGCAATCTCGTTTGCCCCGACGGTGTCGTAGACGTTGAGCTCGGTATTGCCGGCGATCTCATAGTTAGCCCAGACGAGATATGTCGACTGATAGATACGGAAAGCGTGGCTTGCCGTATCTTCCTGAGGGTACAGCTCGTCGTTGAGAGTCGTTGCGGCGCTCGGCTGATGGTCGCCAAAAAAGACAAGAACAACCGGTCTGCCGATGTTGCGGAGCTCGTTGATAAAGTACTCGAGGTCCCGGTCGGATGCGTTGATGCAGGTGAGATAGGTGTTGAGCGCGCTGTTGGCGCCTTCGCTGGCTCCCTCGACCCAATAGTTTGTCAGCTCTTCGGCGGGAACGGTGCCATAGTCGTAGCCGCCGTGATTTTGCATCGTGACGTCAAAGATGAACTGCGGCGCTTCGTCGGTTCTAAGCAGGTCGAGTATCTTGTCGTAGGTGGCGTAGTCGCATACGCCGGCATGGTAATAGGGCGCACCTTCGAAATCGCCGATTGAAAGAAAGTCTCCAAAGCCCAGCTGCTGATAGATTTTATCTCGATGGTAGTTGACGGGGTTTTGCGGGTGCATAGCGGTAGTGGTATACCCAAGCTCTTTAAGGTCCTTTGCCAGGCTGTTTACGCCATTCATCTGATACAGCTGATAGGGGATCTTGCCTAATCCGACAAAGGCCGTTGTCGCTCCGGTCAAAAATTCGAATTCGGAGTTCGCCGTTCCGCCACCGGCGACCGAAGCGAGCATGGTGCCGCGAACAAGTGTGTCGGGAAGCGAGTTGTAGAATGCGGGGCCGGAGTACCCGGCCGCCTGGAGCTGCTCAAAGCACGAAAGGTCGCTAAAACTCTCGTTCATGACGGCAACAATCGTCGGCTTGATTTCATTGAACTGGGCAACGGCCGCCGCGCGCTGTTCGCTCGAGCCATATGTGCTGTCGTAGACGGCGGCGAGCTCCTGCTCGATGCTCTGCGCCTCATCGGGCGTATAGTCTTCGGGCTTCTCAATGGGCAACTCGTTGACCATTTCGGTGAACGAAGTGATAAAACCCTGAGACGCATACGTGGTGATGGGCTGCCAACGGTCAAATCCAAAATCCAGCGCCTGCTCCAAGTCGATGTTGGAAAAGCCTGAGAGCCCCACAACGGTCACTAGCAGAAAAGCACAGAGGTTAGCGGCGATAGCGGGGAAGACATGGGTGGGCGTACGGAGCTTTCGCGGTCGGATGAGCGAAAGAAGCCCCAGGGAAATCTCCAGCAGGGCGAGAGAGGTTACGATTCCGGCGGTAAAGGTAAACTCGTATCCCTCGCTGACTTCCATTGCGGTGCCAAGGGCCAAGATATCGCTTGGCAGGATGGCTTCGCCTTTAAACGTTATGACGAAGTGCTCGGCAATGCCAAGGATGCAGCAGACGACGGGCACGAGAGCCATGACGCCTCCATGACGCTGTCCCAGCAAATAAAGGGAGAGCAGAACCGTCGCGAGCAGCCCGACGGAAAACCCGAATGAGTTGGCGGGAATGCGATAGAACGTTTCGTTGCAGGCAATTTCGAGTGAAACGAACGAGAGCGCTGAAACAGCGGCGATGACAAGGATGTCACGGCAAATACAGGCAACCGTTCCCGTCGCAAGGTCGGTTTGGTCGATAAGTCCCGAAACCAAGGGCTCGACAAGAAGCATGACGGCGACAGCACCGAGCGCCGAATAAGAAAGGATCCATAGGGAGCTGCCCTCATTTACGAGCAATTGATTCGTAATCCATGCAGCTACCACGCCGAGCGGGACGAGGAGCGTCGCGCACCAAAAGACGCGGGCAATGGGTGGCTTTTCGTTGCGTTTGATTGAAAAATACACGCGCACGACGACGGCGGCCACGATAAGGACGGCGATGAATATGGGCAGATTGGCCATGTCGCTCGAAGTGATTTCAAGGGGGATATCTTCGGTCATGGACGTTCCTCTGGTACAGCAAATTAAGTTCAGTATTAGATTACTGTAACCTTTCCACGGCATTTCGAGAAACAAAGCACCCGATACGCAAAGCTAAAGGTCTGCGAATCTTGTATTACGAACATCTGTGCGCGTCGAGTGCGCTAAACTCATCGGCAGTATGATTCGATGCAATAGGAGGCAAGGAGCTTCCATGTCTGATTCTTCTATCGTTATTCGCGGCGCCCGTGAGCACAACCTCCGTGATATCGATGTTTCCATTCCGCGTGACCAACTCGTGGTCATTACCGGTCTTTCTGGCTCGGGCAAGAGTTCGCTGGCATTTGACACTATCTATGCCGAGGGCCAGCGTCGATACGTCGAGAGTCTTTCGAGCTATGCGCGCCAGTTCTTGGGACAGATGGACAAACCCGACTTGGATTCAATCGACGGCCTTTCGCCGGCGGTGTCGATCGACCAAAAGACGACGTCTAAAAACCCTCGCTCGACGGTTGGCACCGTAACCGAGATTTATGACTATCTGCGCCTGCTGTTCGCCCGTGTGGGCACCCCGCACTGTCCCGAATGCGGCCGTGTCATTGAGCGCCAGACGACCGACCAGGTTGCCGACAAGGTCTTGGCGGCGGGGGAGGGCCGCCGCGCGTTTGTGCTGGCACCGGTAGTGCGCGGGCGAAAAGGCGAGTACGCCAAGCTGTTTGAGGACCTTCGCGCCGAGGGCTTTAGCCGCGTGCGTGTCGACGGCGAGGTTCGCTCGCTTGATGACCCTATCGATTTGGATAAGAAATTCAAGCACGATATCGAGGTCGTGGTCGACCGCATCGTGATCCGTGAGAACTCGCTGGGCCGTATTGCCGAGTCCGTTGAACAGGCGACTGCGCTGGCGCACGGCAATGTGAACGTATACTTGCTGCCCGACCGCGACGCTCCCGAGGGGACCGAAAGCGAGTTGCTGGAGTATTCGCTGGCGTTAGCGTGCCCGGAGCATGGACACTCCATCGATGACCTGCAGCCGCGTGATTTCTCGTTCAACGCGCCCTATGGCGCGTGCCCAGAGTGCGATGGCCTGGGCTTTAAGAAGACGGTCGATGCCGAGGCCCTAATCGAAGACCCCTCGAAGTCGATCGCCGACGGGGTTTTTGGCAGCCTGTTTGGCAACTCTAACTACTATCCGCAGATTTTCGCTGCGGTCTGCAAACACTTTAAGGTGAGCGTCGATACGCCGTGGGAGGATCTGCCTCCGCGGGTGCGTCGCGCGTTTTTAGACGGCATGGGCGACCAGAAGATTTCGGTCGACTATCAAAAGCTCGATGGGCGCCGCAGCCAGTGGGACACCAAGTTTTCGGGCGTGCGCAATATCCTGTACGAGCGCTATACCGAGACGACGAATGAGAACACCAAGGCGCGCTTGGAGAAGTACATCCGCGAGGAGCCGTGCTCGAGTTGCCATGGTGCTCGTCTGCGCCCCGAGATGCTCGCCGTTACCGTAGGCGGTAAGTCCATTTACGAGGTCTGCTGCCTATCGTGCCGCGAGTCGCTCGAGTTTTTTGAGGGCTTGGAGCTTACCGAGCGCCAACAATTTATCGGTGGGCGCATCGTCAAGGAAATCCTGGAGCGCTTGCGTTTTCTGGTCGATGTCGGACTCGACTATCTGACCCTCGATCGTGCCTCGGCGACGCTTTCCGGAGGCGAGGCCCAGCGCATTCGCCTGGCAACGCAGATCGGCGCCGGCCTCATGGGTGTGCTGTACATTTTGGACGAGCCATCGATTGGCCTCCATCAGCGCGATAACGAGCGCCTGATCAAGACGCTTGAGCGCCTACGCGATATCGGCAATACCGTCATCGTCGTCGAGCATGATGAGGATACGATTCGTGCTGCCGACTATGTGATCGACATGGGCCCCGGCGCGGGCGTGAACGGCGGACACGTAGTCGCGGCGGGAACGCCTGCCGATATCATGGCGTGTCCCGAGTCGATGACGGGCGCTTATCTGACCGGCAAACGAATGATCCGGGTTCCCGATGAACGCCGCAAGCCCGGTCGCGGCTGCCTTAAGATCACGGGCGCCCGCGCCAACAACCTCAAAAACGTTACCGCCAAGATTGAGTTCGGTACGCTTACGGTCGTTACCGGCGTGTCGGGATCGGGTAAGAGCTCCCTGGTTACCGACACTATCGCACCTGCCCTTACGAATGCCATTCACCGTTCGACGCGCCCTGTGGGTCCGTATAAGAAAATCGAGGGCATCGAGTGTATCGATAAGGTTATCGATATCGACCAGTCGCCGATTGGCCGCACGCCGCGTTCCAACCCTGCTACGTACATTGGCCTGTGGGATGATCTTCGCGCGCTGTTTGCGAGTACGCCGGAGTCGAAGGCGCGTGGCTACTCGCCGGGACGTTTCTCCTTTAACGTGAGCGGCGGTCGCTGCGAAGCATGCAAGGGCGACGGACAAATTAAGATCGAGATGCACTTCCTTCCCGATATCTATGTCCCCTGTGAGGTCTGCGGCGGCAAACGCTATAACCGCGAGACGCTTGAGGTCACCTACCGTGGTAAGACCATCTCGGACGTGCTCGACATGAGCGTCACCGAGGCACTGGCCTTCTTTGGGAATATCCCGCAGATTAAGCGCAAGCTCCAGACGCTGTACGATGTAGGCTTGGGCTACGTGAGCCTGGGCCAGCCCGCTACGACGCTCTCGGGCGGCGAGGCGCAGCGTGTGAAGCTCGCCAAGGAGCTTCATCGACGCCAGACGGGCAAGACGTTCTATATTTTGGATGAGCCGACGACCGGCCTTCATTTTGAGGACGTCCGCCAGCTGCTCGATGTGCTGCAGCGCTTGGTCGATGCGGGCAACACGGTGCTGGTGATTGAACACAATCTTGATGTCATCAAGGTTGCCGACCGTCTGATCGATATGGGCCCCGAGGGCGGTAACGGCGGCGGAACCGTCGTGGTTTCGGGCACACCGGAGCAGGTTGCGGACTGTCCGCAGAGTTATACGGGCAAGTTTTTGGCGCCGTTGCTCAGGCGTGACCGGGAGCGTCAGGCTCAACTTGATGCTCAATAAATAGGCGATTCAGTTTATGGGCGCCATCGACTCCTTGTGATTCGATGGCGCTTGCTGTGTCGAAGTGACGTATGCAGCCGAATTGGACATATACTTAATCCTTGCGTCCGAATGCGAGGGAAAGGATATGCCATGGCAAAGGCTGTAAAGACGCCAAAAACCAATGCGATGCGCGAGCTGGAAAGCGCCGGCATTTCCTATGTTCTACATACGTACGAAGACGATGGTGATGAGTCGGCGGGCCTGGGGGTCGCGATTTCGGAGCAGCTTGGCGAGGAGCCCGGTCAAGGATTTAAGACCTTGGTCTGCGTGACGCCGTCCAACGACCACGTCGTGTGCTGCATCCCTGTTGCCGACGAGCTCGATCTAAAGTCCGCCGCGCGTGCCGCGGGGGAGAAGTCCTTGGCCATGATGCATGTGAAGGATTTGCTTGCGGCGACTGGCTACGTTCGCGGCGGCTGCAGTCCGGTCGGTATGAAAAAACGCTACCGGACGCTCATTGATGAGACATGTGTCCTTTGGGATACCATTTTTATTTCGGGAGGCAAGCGTGGTTATCAGCTCGAGCTTGCACCTGATGATTTAATTGCATTTTGCGGGGCGACAGTTGCCGCGATTACGAGAGAGGACTGAGCGATGCCGCAGGAAGAATTGAAGCGCGGAGCTCATTTTGCAGAAGAATCTGCGCCTCAGACACCCTCATCCGAAGCTTCTTCATCGCGAGATGACACTGACGACATGGGCTCGTCGGACTACTCCACGGTTGGTCGTTCCGCCGGGCTTATGACCATCCTGACCATCGTGTCTCGCGTCACTGGTTTTATCCGCACGTGGGCAATGGCGGCCGCTATCGGCATGTCGCTACTCTCGTCCTCCTATCAGGTCGCCAACAACCTGCCCAATATGCTCTACGAACTCGTGATGGGCGGCATGCTCGTGACGGCGTTTTTGCCCGTGTACATGGGCGTGAGGCGTGAGCAGGGTCGCGAGGCCTCTAACGAGTACGTGGGCAACCTGCTCGGCATTCTGCTTTTGGTGCTGGGTGGCATTTCGTTGCTGGGGACCGTGTTCGCCCCGGGCTTTATCTGGACGCAATCGTTCCTTTCGGGTGACGGCGGCAGCATGGATACCGCTGCGTTCATGTTCCGTTTCTTTGCCATCCAGATTCTGTTTTATGGTTTGGGTTCGGTGTTCTCGGGCGTTCTCAACGCACACCGCGACTACTTCTGGTCGACGTTTGCCCCGGTCCTCAACAATGTGATCGTCATTGCGAGCTTTATGGGTTTTGCGCCCGTGTCCGCACAGTTTGGCGAACGTGCCGGCATCATCTTGATTGCGGCCGGTACGACCCTCGGTGTCTTTGTTCAGATGGCATGTCAGATTCCCGCGCTTGGCAAGCACGGCGTGCATCCCCATATCCATATCGACTTTAAGGACCCCGCGCTGCGCCAGACGATTGCGCTCGGTATCCCGACGCTGCTCGCCACGGTGTGCATGTTTGTCTCGACTTCTATCACCAACGCTGCCGCGCTGGTGGTCCAGCCCGAGACTGGCCCTTCCGTCATCGCCTATGCGCGCCTGTGGTACACGCTGCCCTACGCGCTGATTGCCGCCTCGCTTTCGACGGCGCTCTATACCGAGCTCTCTCACGACGCACAGGAGAAGGATTACGACAGCGTCCGCACGGGCATTTCGCGTGGCGTCGCCCAGATGCTGTTCTTCCTGATTCCATTCGCGCTGTACCTGATTGTCTTCGCGCGTCCGCTCAACATGATCTACTGCGCTGGCAAGTTCGATGAGTCCGGTGTGGCGCTGGTGTCGGAGTTCCTTATCTACCTGGCACTTTCCCTGCCGCTCTACGGCGTGGTCGTGCTGATGCAGAAGAGCTTCTCTGCCTTGCTCGACATGAAGCCCTATAGCCGCTATTGTCTGTATTCCGCCATCGGCCAGGCCGGCTCGGTTCTGCTGTTTGGCGTTGTGCTGGGCTTCGGTATGCCGGCAATCGCGCTTTCGTATGTCGTCGACTACGTGATCTTGGTCGGTTGCTCGCTGTGGTGGCTGCGTCGTCGTCTGCGTGGTCTTCAGGTTAAATCTATCCTGCATGGCGGTTTCTTTGGCCTTTTGCTCGGTGGCCTGGGTGCTGCCGCAGGCGCCGGCGTCATGTGGGCGCTTGAGCACTTTGTCGGGGCACTTGGCGGCTCGATTCTGATTACTCTTGGCTACGTTTGCGTTGCGGGTGTCGTCTCGCTTGCTGTTACCTTTGGCCTTGCCGTCGTCCTTAAGATGCCCGAGGTCTCGGCGCTGATTCGTCGCAAGTAGGTGCGCGTGGCCGGTCACGACAACATTCCAACGCTTGCCGAGCAGGTTTCGCGCGTTCCCACGCAGCCCGGCTGCTACCTTTGGAAAGACGCCAAGGGCGATGTCATCTACGTGGGCAAGGCGAAAAACCTGCGCGCCCGTATGCGTCAGTACGTGACGCTGCAGGACGAGCGCCAGAAGATCCCGCTGATGATGCAGCTGGTGGCGAGCTTTGACTATATCGTGGTGGAGACCGAGCACGAGGCGTTGGTGCTCGAGCGCAATTTGATTGGTCAGTACCATCCGTACTTTAACGTCGACCTCAAGGATGACAAGAGCTACCCCTTTATCGCCATTACAAAGGGCGACCTGTATCCCGCTATCAAATACACGCGTGAGCGTCATAAGCCGGGAACGCGCTATTTTGGACCTTATACCGATAGCCGCGCGGCACGTGAGACGATAGATACGCTGCGCAAGGTTATCCCCATCTGCTCCGCATCCTGTGCGGAGTGGCGTCGTTGTCGCCGTATCGTCGAGTCCCACAAGGGCGAGGAAGACATCGTCAATATGATTTGCGCGCAAAACGGGCGCCCCTGCTTTGACTACCATGTCGGGCGCGGCCCGGGTGCGTGTGTCGGCGCGATTTCCCCGGCAGACTATGCCAAGAACGTCAAGCGTGTCGAGCGCTTTTTGTCGGGCCATCGCAAGGATGTCGTCGATGAGCTGACCTCCGAGATGACGGATGCCGCTGAGGCGCTCGACTTTGAGCGCGCGGCACGCGTCAAACGTCGTTTGGAGGTCATCAGGGGTCTGGACGATCGTCAGCAAGTCGTTTTTCCCTCCAGTGTCGATATAGATGTCATCGGTTTCTATCGCGAGGAGACCATCTCCGCCGCTTGCGTCTTCGTCGTTCGCGAGGGCCGAACAGTTCGCACCTGCGAGTTCATTCTCGACAAGGGTCTTGATGTTGACGAGGAAGAGCTCCAGTCGGGCTTTCTTAAGCGCTATTACGACGAGACGGCTGATATTCCAGCTGAGGTCAACCTTTCCGTCGAGCTTGAGGATGCGGAGGCGCTGGGGGAGTGGCTTGCGGGCAAGCGTGAGCGTTCCTGCCATCTCCATAGGCCGCAGCGTGGCGAAAAGCACCGTCTGCTCGATATGGCATCCAAAAATGCGCGCCATGCCCTCATGCGCTACATGATGCGAACGGGGTACGCTGACGACCGCACCAATCAAGCGCTCCTGGAGCTCGAAAGTGCGTTGGCGCTGCCATCGCCGCCGTTGCGTATCGAGTGCTTCGATATCTCTACACTGCATGGCACCTTTACGGTCGCCTCGATGGTGGTGTTTACCAACGGGCGCGCCGACAAGAGTCAGTATCGTCGTTTTAAAATTCAGGCCGAATTGGACGAGGCAAACGACTTCGTGTCGATGTCCGAGGTTTTGGGACGACGTTATGCTCCCGAGCGCATGGCCGACGAGCGCTTTGGCTCGCGCCCCGATTTGCTCGTTGTCGATGGCGGTAAGCCGCAATTGACCGCTGCGATCAAGCAACTTGAGGCTCTTGGGCTCGATATACCAGTTTGTGGCTTGGCAAAGGCCGATGAGGAGGTTTTCGTGCCTTGGGACGAGACTCCCGTCGTGCTGCCGACCGGGTCCGCGTCGCTCTATCTAATTAAACAGGTGCGCGATGAATCGCACCGTTTTGCCATCACGTTCCATCGCGAATTGCGCGATAAAGCCATGACGGTTTCGGTACTCGATGACGTTCCAGGCGTGGGACCCACCAGAAAACGTGCCCTTATGCGCCATTTTGGCTCGATGAAGCGTTTGCGCGCGGCGAGCGAGCAAGAGATCGCGGAAGTTCGAGGCGTTCCTGCCGATGTCGCCAAAGCGGTTCACGAGGCGCTCGTTGCATGGAATGCCGAGCGCGCCGAGGCGGCGGCAAAGCAATCCGAAAACTAAACACGCCTCTAAACAACTGATATACATGATTGCGTGATTTTCAATCATTTATTTCACGGCGATTACCAGCCGATTTCGGGTTTAATTAACGCTAAAACGTTTGACTAGCCATGGTGAACAACCCTGCTATCCTGCGGGTTGACGAAGACTGATATCTCACCTCGTCGATACATACTGTCTGGCGAATCGTTTGTCAATGAATTCGGTGAACGGTAGCAAATACCGTTCAAGCGTATGTATGTATCGGTCGCCGAGCGCGGCACCTCAGTTGGGTTCGTCGGTAGGTAAGGTATATATCGTCCGCAAGTTGCGCGGGGGCACGTCTAGGTGCTTCCGGGTAAGATTCTCTATTGATAGGAGAAGACATGGCCATCATCAACAAGGGTATGTCCAGGCGTTCGTTCCTCGGCCTCACCGGCAGCGTCGCTGCTGTCGCAGGGCTTGGTCTCACCGGCTGCGGTGGCAGCTCTAGCGACGAGGGTTCCGCTTCCGGTTCCACCGATTCCGCCAATCGTGGCGGCGGCGTGATCACCGCTGGTTCCGCTTACGCTCCGTCCAGCTTCGATCCCGCCAGCACCGGCTCCGCAGTGGGCCTGGGTGCTAACTGGCACGTCGTCGAGGGCCTCTACGGCATCGATTACCACGACTACAGCACCTTCAACGAGCTCGCCACCGACGATCCCAAGTCTGTGGATGACACCACTTTCGAGGTCACCATCCGCAAGGGCGCCAAGTTTTCCGATGGCACCGAGGTCACCGCTGACGATGTCGTTGCCTCCTACACCGCTTGCGCCGCTTCCGCTACCTATGCTCCGTTCTTCCAGCCCTTCGAGTCCATCGAGGCCAAGGACGCCAGCACCGTGACGGTCAAGACCAAGGTCCCCAACTTCTCCCTGCTCAAGGATCGTCTGGCCATCGTCCGCGTTACCCCGGCCACCCAGACCGAGGAGGATCGCGCCAAGCAGCCGATCGGCTCCGGCCCCTGGATGTACGACTCTATCTCCGATACCGAGATCACCCTGGTTCCCAACCCCGAGTACAACGGTGAGTATGCTGCCGAGGATAAGAAGATCCAGTACAGCATCCTGACCGACCCCACCGCTCGCGTTACCGCTCAGCAGGAGGGCTCCACGCTCGTTATGGAGCTCGTTACCGCTGACGCCGTCGACCAGCTCGAGAGCGCCGGCTGCAAGATCGATAACGTTCAGGGTTTCGGCACCCGCTTCATCATGTTCAACGTCGCCAAGGAGCCTTGGAACAACGTCAAGGTCCGTCAGGCTGTCATGTATGCGCTCGACACCGAGAAGATGGTCAGCAACACCTTCGCCGGCCTTGCCACCGCTGCCAGCTGCTACCTGCCCAAGAGCTTCACCAACTATCATGAGGCTTCCACGGTGTACAAGACCGATGCCAAGAAGGCTAAGAAGCTCATCGAGGAGTCTGGCATCACCCCGGGTGCCATCACCCTGCGCACCACCGACAACGAGCAGATTAAGGGCATGGCCGCCCAGGTCAAGAACGACCTCGACGCTCTCGGCTTCGATGTGACCATCCAGACCGATACCTCGCCGGCCACCTACGCTGCCATCGACGGCGGCGAGGCCTACGATATCCTCCTTGCCCCTGGCGATCCTTCCTGCTTCGGCGCCGACCCCGACCTGCTGCTCAACTGGTGGTACGGCGACAACGTTTGGATGCAGACCCGTTGCCCGTGGAAGGAGTCCGCTGAGTGGCAGAAGCTCCACGGTCTCATGGACGAGGCTCTTGCCGCCGAGGGCGACGAGCAGCAGAAGAAGTGGAACGAGTGCTTCGACATCATTGCCGACAACGCCGTTCTGTACCCCGTTGTCCACGTCAAGACCGTCTCCGCTTCCTGGGACGATCCGTCCACTGCGCCCAACGGCGAGGCCCTCGATGGCTTCAAGGGCATCGGTACGACGAGCATGTCCTTCAGGGGCGTTGCGACCGTCAAGGCGTAAGACTCGCTTGAGTCTGTATGCAGGATGTCGGTCGTTGGGACCGTATCCTCATAGTTGAAACAAAGACCCGGGCGACCTCGATGTCGCTCGGGTCTTGTAATGAGTATCCGTACTCATATACCAGTTGGTCCTACCGACAAAAGAAAGGGGAGAGAACGTGAACAACTTGCTACGTTTGATTGGAAGGCGTCTTGTGGCGCTGCCGATCATGGCATTGGGCGTCACCGTCCTGGTGTTCTTCCTTATGTCGTTCTCCAAGACCGACCCCGCCTACACGGCGTTGGGTGACGGTGCCTCGCCCGAGGCGGTTGCCGAGTACCATGAGAAGTATGGTCTGGACGACCCCTGGCCTGTGCGCTACGTGCGCTATATGGGCGATTTGATCCATGGTGACATGGGCACCTATGGTGCTGCTCGCAACTCCGTTGCCAAGCGCATCTCCACGGCCCTGCCCGTCACGATGCAGCTGACCTTCATCGGCCTTGCCATCGGTGCGGTCGTTTCGTTTTTACTCGGCGTCATCGCGGCACTGTATCGCGACAAATGGCCGGACCAAGTGATCCGCGTCTTTTCCATCGCCGGCTTGGCAACCCCGTCGTTCTGGCTTGCCGTTCTGTTGATCCTGCTGTTCTCTTCCTACCTTAAGGTGCTTCCGGCATCGGGTGCTCTGCCTCACTTCACCACGAATCCGGCTGGCTATCTGGGACGTATGATCATGCCCGCTATCGCCTTGGCATTTCCGCTGACGGGCCAGATGACTCGTATCGTGCGTACCGCCATGGTCGAGGAGCTCGATAAGGATTATGTCCGTATGGCTCGCGGCGCCGGCGTTCCCGAGAAGGTCGTCGTCGGCATCAACGTTCTTCGCAATGCGCTGATCACCCCGGTCACCACCCTCGGTCTTAAGATCGGTTACCTCATGGGCGGCGCCGTCGTCATCGAGGTTATCTTCAACCTCCCCGGCATGGGCACCGCGATTCTGCAGGGCGTTCAGGGCAACGAGGCGAACCTGGTTCAGGGCGTCGTTATCGTCGTTGCTCTTGCCTTCATCATCATCAACATCGTGGTTGACATGCTCTACCTGCTCATCAACCCGCGCATCAGGACGGTGTAGATTATGGTAAAGATTCGAGAGAAGCAAACCGAGCAGCTCGAGAAGGCTGCCTCCAAGGGGCTCAAGCTCGGTGGCTGGAAGAAGATGACGCTGTCTTCTAAGATTGCCGCCGTCGTGTTGGTGCTGGTCGCCCTGACTGCGATTCTGGCGCCCCTTCTTGCCCCCTATAGCCCGGTCGAGATTTTTACGGCTCCCC
>URKH01000037.1 GCA_900548255.1 uncultured Collinsella sp.
TGATGGAGGGGTTCTCACTCTTGCGGGTGATCTTGTCGATCTCGTCGATATAGATGATACCGATCTGCGCCTTCTGCACATCAAAATCCGCTGCCTGGATCAGCTTGAGCAGGATGTTCTCCACATCCTCGCCCACGTAACCGGCCTCGGTAAGCGCGGTGGCGTCGGCGATGGCAAACGGCACCTCGAGAATGCGGGCGAGCGTCTGGGCGAGCAGGGTCTTACCGGTACCGGTGGGACCGAGCAGCAAAATATTGGACTTGGCGAGCTCCACCTCGTCCATATCGGTGTCGAACTGCGAGCCCATGCTGTCGTCAAAAGCGGACACCGCGGCGCCGCCCTCGATCACGCGGCGATAGTGGTTGTACACGGCCACCGACATGGCGCGCTTGGCGTCCTCCTGCCCCATGACATAGGCCGAAAGCTCGTCATAGATCTCGTGCGGCGTCGGCACGTGCGTGATGACCTGGCGGTCGTCCTCGAGCTCAAAGCCCTCGGCCTCGGGGTCCACGGCGGGCTGGGATGCAGCCTGGCCGTGGTCGTTGAGGAAGCCCGGCAGCTTGCCGTTGCGGGCAGCGTCCATAAAGTCCGAAGCCAGCGACTCCTCAAGGATCTCGGAACAGGCGGCGACGCACTCGTCACAGATAAAGATGTTGGTCGGGCCCTTTACGAGGCGACGGACCTGGCCCTGCTCTTTTCCGCAAAAGGAGCAGCGGATGGGGTTGCCGTTCTCGTCAAAGTTGTCCTGCATGTTACCTGCCATCCTAGGCATCCTTCGCGGCGAGATCTCGCGAGGTGACGATACGGTCAATCAGGCCGTAGTCGAGGGCCTCGGCGGCGGTCAGGTAGTTGTCGCGCTCGGTATCGGCCTGGACCTTCTCGATGGGCTGGCCCGAGGCATCGGACAAGATCTGGTTGAGCTCGCGGCGGGTCTTCTTGATCTCCTCGGCCACAATCTCAATCTCGGTCTGCTGACCCTGGGCACCGCCGCTGGGCTGGTGAATCATGACTTTGGAGTGCGGCAGGCAGAAGCGCTTGCCCTTAGCGCCGGCCGAAAGCAGCACGGCGGCCATGGACGCGGCCATACCGACGCAGATGGTGGAGACCTGCGGCTTGATGAAGTTCATGGTGTCAAGAATCGCCAGGCCGGAGTAAACCTCGCCACCGGGCGAATTGATGTAGAGCGAGATATCCTTCTCGGCATCCTGGCTCTCAAGATGCAGCAGCTGGGCAACGACCAGGTTGGCGCTGACGGAGTTGATCTCCTCGCCCAAGAAGATGATGCGGTCGTTGAGCAGGCGCGAATAGATATCGTAGCTGCGCTCGCCGCGCGGCGTCTGCTCGATAACGTATGGCACGAGGGCGGAATCGAACTTAGCGATCATACGCATCTCCATTTCTCTCTTGCGGACCAAATTGGTTCTAGATAAACGTACGGTGCCCGCATGCTATGCATTGGCTGGCACCGTACGAAGCAACCGGATAACCGGCTATTAACTTTACCCCATCACGGGCACATACATGCGCTCGCGGGCAAGGTGGCGAGAATTACTCGGCGTCCTTGGCGGTCTCGTCGACCTCGGTCACCTTGGCGTTCTCGACCAGGTGGTCGACGGCCTTGGAGCGACGGATGGACTCGCGGACGGCAGGCATGCGGCCATCGGCGATGAACTCGGCCTTGGAAGCCTCGACGTCCTTGACGCCGGCCTTCTCGAACTCGGCGTTGATGTCGTCCTCGGTGACCTCAATCTTGAGCTCACGCGCGAGGGCGTCCAGAGCCAGGGACTCACGGGCAACGTCGTTGGCCTGCTTATGCAGGTCGCCGATGAACTGCTCCATGGTCAGACCGGAAGCGGGCAGCCAGGTGTCGAGCGTCATGCCGCGGGCAGCGAGGTTGGACAGGAAGTTCTGGCCAAGCTCCTCAAAGACGGACTGCTCGTAGTCGGCGTCCATCTCGTCGAGCTGCAGACGCTCGGCGAGAGCGGAGACGCAACGGTTCTCCTTCTCGGCCGGCAGGCGGGAAGCCTTGTCCTGCTCAATCTCAATCTTGATGGCGTCGCGCATGGCGTCGATGCTGTCGAAGCCAAAGTCGGACTTGACGAGCTCGTCGGTGAGCTCGGGGGTGTTGCGGACCTTGATGCCCTTGACGGTGACCTCGACGGTGTGGGTCTCGGCCTCCTCGCCCTCCTCGGCCTCGTCGGTCCAGGTGACGGACTTGACGTCGTCAACGTTGGCGCCGATCAGAGCCTCGTTGAACTCGGCGGGGTTGCTGTCGCTACCGGCGATGAGCATACGGCCCTCGGCGGCAAAGTTGTCGGCGTTCTCGACGGCCTTGAGGTCGACGGTAACGTAGTCCTCGGACTCGACAGCGCGGCCCTCGACATCCTCGAAGGTGGCACGGTAGTTGAGGAGCATCTCGACCTGGTTGTTGATCTCGGACTCGGTGACCTCCGCAGGGGGCATCTCGATCTCGACAGCGTCGAAGGAGGAGAGCTCAGCGGCGGGACGCAGGGAGAACTCGACGGTGTAGGTGTAGTCCTCGTGATCCTTAGCGAGGTCGAGGTCCTTGTAGTCACCGTTCTTGGTGGGGACGATGTCCAGCTCGTTGAGGACGGCGGGCTCGTTGGCGGCGATCAGGTCGTTGGTGGCCTGAGCGAGGGTAGCCTCGGCGCCAAGAGCAGAGTCGATAACCGGACGGGGAGCCTTACCGGCGCGGAAGCCCGGGAAGCGGTACTTCTTGGCGGTGTCCTTGTAAGCCTTCTTGATCGCGGCGTCGACGTCGGCGGCCGGGATGGTGACCGTAGCGGTGAGCTTGGCGTCCTTGACGTCAGAAGCGGTGATGTTCAACACGTTCCTCCTCATACTGCCCAGCTTATCTGAGGTGCTGGTACCTTTATGCAACAAAGAGTCGCGACGGCCAGGGCCGACGCAGATGCGTTGGTGCGGGCGAAAGGACTCGAACCTTCACGGGAATCCCACCAGAACCTAAATCTGGCGCGTCTACCAATTCCGCCACGCCCGCATGAGCGCACAGATTAGGAATGATAGCAGATACGAGCGACAAGCGCACGCACACGTTTTACAGGCTCACGACCTCACCACGAGTGCAAAAGGCGGGTCGAGTTGCCCCGCCCCGCCAATTACGACTTGTTCGCCGACCCGCTACTCCCCCAGCAGCGCTTTCTCCGGCGTGATGGGCAGCGAGCGGACCTGGTGGCCCGTGGCGTGTGCGACGGCCGAGGCCACGGCGGCGAGCGGCGTGTTGATGACGACCTCGCCGATCGACTTGGCGCCAAACGGGCCCGTCGGCTCGTAGCTCGGCTCAAAGGCCACGCGAATGCTGCCGATATCCAGGCGCGTAGGCAGCTTGTAGCTCATAAAGTTGCCGGTGCGCAGGCGACCGCGGTCGTCATGCTCGACGATCTCGTAGAGCGCGTGACCGATGCCCTGGGCAATGCCGCCCTCGGCCTGGACGCGCGCGAGCGCCTCGTTGATCACGGTGCCGCAATCGACGGCAGCGGCGTAATCCACCACGGTCACCTTGCCGGTGGCCTTGTCAACCTCGACCTCGGCAATGCCGGCCATAAACGGCGGGGGCGAAACGGGCAGGCAGGCAGAGGCGTGCGAAGTCAGCGCGTCACCGCCCGCGATGTTCTTGACGCACAGGTTGGCAAAGTCTCGCAGCGTAAGGTAGCGACCGTGCTCGCGCGCAGCACGCTCGTCGGACAGGCGCACGTACTGGCCGTCGAAGACCACGTCGGCGGCGTCAACGTCCCACATCTGGGCGGCCTTGGCGCAAATCTTCTGGCGCAGCTCGGTCGCGGCGTTCTTGGCGGCAAGGCCCGTCACGTAGGTACCGGAGCTCGCGTACGAGCCGGCGTCGAACGGCGACACATCGGTGTCCACGCCGCGCACCACAATGAGCGAGCTCTCCACGCCCAGCTCCTCGGCGGCAATCTGCGCCAGGATCGTGTCGACGCCCATGCCGTTATCGGTGGCGCCGGTGCCGATGGTAATGAAGCCGTCCTCTTCCAGGCGCATGTCGATGCCGGCGATATCCACGTTGGAAATGCCCGAGCCCTGCATGGTGAGCGCACAGCCCAGAGCACGCACGCGGTCGCCCAGGTCGACGGCCAGCGGCTTGTCGCGCCAACCGATCATGTCCATCGCTCGCAGCAGGCAGCGGTCGAGCGCGCAGGCGTTGAGCTTCTCGTTGTAGTACTGCGGCATGATCTCGCCCTCGCGCACCATGTTCTTAAGGCGCAGGTCGGCGGGGTCCATGTGCAGCATGTCGGCGAGCTCGTTGACGGCGCTCTCCACGGCAAACTGGCCCTGGGTGGCACCGTAGCCGCGATACGCGCCGCCGCGGTTGGTGTTGGTGTAGACGGCGTCCCACCTAAAGCGGCTCGCCTTCACATGGTTGTAAATCGGCAGGCTCTTGTGGCCCGAAAGGCCGATCGTCGTGGTGGCGTGCTCGCCGTACGCGCCGGCGTTGGACAGCGTGTGCAAGTCGATGGCCGTGATGGTGCCGTCGTTCATGGCGCCCAGCTTAACGGTCATCTGCATCTGGTGGCGCGAGTTACCCGCGGTGATAGTCTCCTCGCGGGTGTAGCAGCAGTAGCTCGGACGGCCAGTCTGCTGGGTCACGAACGCAACGAAGATCTCGCAGCAGCCCGTCTGCTTGGAGCCAAAGCCGCCGCCGATGCGCGGCTTAATGACCTGCACCTGCGACTGCGGAATGTCGAGCGACTGCGCGACCATGCGGCGCACGTGGAAGGGCACCTGTGTAGAGGTGGTCACCGAGATACGCCCGAACGCGTCGGTCGTCGCAAAGGCGCGGAAGGTTTCCATGGGCGCGGTCTGCGTGGCCTGGCTGGTGTAAGTGCGCTCAAAGACGATGTCGCTCTGGGCGAAGGCCTCGTCCAGATCGCCATAATCGCTGGTACCGCTGCACACCAGGTTGCGCGGAACATCGCCGCCCTGCGGGAACATAAAGCTCACGTCGCCCTCGGGGTGGACCACGATGTCGTTATCGAGTGCCTGGGTAAAGTCGAGCAGGGGCTCGAGCACCTCGTAGTCGACCTTGATGAGCTTGAGCGCCTTGTCGGCGGCCTCCTCGGTCTCGGCGGCGACGATCGCCACCTCCTCGTTTTGGTAGCGCACGAGGTTCTCGAGGATCAGGCGGTCGTAGGGACTCGGCTGCGGATAGCTCTGGCCGGCGATGGTAAAGCGGCGCTTGGGCACGTCCTCGTAGGTGTAGACGCCAACCACGCCGGGCACCTTCAGGGCGCGCGACGTGTCGATGGAGCGGATCTTGGCGCGGGCATAGGGGCTGCGCTTGAGTTTGACGATCAGGGCCCCGGCGGGCACCAGGTCGCCCGTGTAGACCGGACGGCCCTCGAGCAGGGCCTTCGAGTCCTTCTTGGGCTGCTTGTGGGTGATCTGCTTGTAGGAGACGCCGTCGCAGCTGGTGTCGTTGACCGGCAGCTCGGGCATCTCAAAGCCCACCTGCACGCCGGACTCGTTGAGAAAGCGCACGATGGCGCGCAGCTGGCTCTCGTAGCCGCTGCAGCGGCAAAGATTGCCGGCGAGCTGGCGCGAGAGCTCCTCGCGCGTGGCGACGAGCGTCGGGTCCTCCTTGGCGGCGCGGGCGAGCGCCAGCACGTTCATGATGAGGCCGGGGGCGCAAAAACCGCACTGCTCGGCGCCTTCGGCAGCCATCGCGCGGGCGAGCGCCTCGGACTCGGCCTTGAGGCCCTCGAGCGTGGTGACGGAGCGGCCCTCGACGCGCGCGGCGGGAACCGAGCAGCTCAGCACCGGGTCGCCGTCGAGCCACACCGTGCACAGGCCGCAGTTGGTGGTTTCGCAGGCGCAGCGTACCGACGCGCAGCCCTGCTCGCGCAGCAGCGCAAAGAGCATGGTGTCGGGGGCAATCTGAACCTTGACCTTGCGACCGTTGAGCGTAAAAGAAAGATCGATGAGTTTGGCAGCCATTAGCGCACCTCGCTAGAATCGACGCCGGGCACGCGGCGGCAGGAATACTCGTCCGTGGCGTGCTTGGGAATCTGCACGCCCTCGAGCTCGCGGGCAAGCGCGGCCGAAAGCTCAATGCCGGCGGCGCGGCGCACGGCCTGAATCGCCAGCGGGGCCGAGATGCGGCGGCGGTAGTCGGCCGAGCCCCACAGGTTGGTGCCGTAGCTCAGGGTACGCACGGATGCGGCAAGGGCGCACAGCTCGTCCTCGGAAGGCTGCTCGTTCACCAGGCCGCATGCCTCGCCCCGCAGCAGGGTCGCGCGCAGCGGGCGGGCACCCACGGTGACGTGCCAGGAGCCGTCCCACCAGGCGGCGGTGACGTTCAGCGAGGGGAAGTCGGTCGCGGCCTTGCGCACGGCCTCGTAGCTTGCGCGGTAGTCGTGTTTAACGACCACAACATGCTCGATCACGTCGCGCACGTAGCCCATGTTCACAAACTCGGCGAGCGGCACGCGGCCGGCACCTGTCAGCTTAACGTATGAATCGAGTGCCAAAAAAGCCGAAAGCACGTCCGAGAAGCCAAAGCGGCCGTAGATGCTGCCGCCCACCGTGGCGGTATTGCGCAGCTGCACGCCCACGATATCGTGGACGGCAAACTCAAAGACATTGTTGACGAGCGCGTTGAGCTCGGCATGGCGCTCGAGCTGGCGTAGGGTGCACATGGCACCGATGCGAAACTCGGTCTCGGTCTCCTCGATCTGATCGAGTCCGCAGGCCGAAAGGTCAATCGCCGTCGCCACGCGACGCGAACCCAGGCGCATCCAGATGCCGCCGCCCACAATCTTGTTGTTGCGGTTCTTCTGTAAGAGCTCATAGGCTTCGGCCGCGTTTCCAACACGGACGTAGGTACCGAACTTGAGCACGTTCTCCCCCATCTCTTTACTTGTCCAGTACCCCTAAGTGTACCAAACGAGGGTGCACGGCCCTCACCACCATAGAAAAAGGCTCCCAGCACAAATGCTGGGAGCCTCATCAGGTGCTATGTCGAGCTGGGCTTAGCAGACGCCCTGGGCGAGCATGGCGTCGGCGACCTTCAGGAAGCCGGCGATGTTGGCGCCCATGACAAAGTTGCCCTCCTGGCCATACTCCTTGGCGGTGTCGTCCACATTGTGGAACATGCCGCGCATGAGCTGCTCGAGCTTGCCGTCGACCTCCTCAAAGGTCCAGGACAGGTGCTCGGCGTTCTGGCTCATCTCCAGGCCGGACACGAGCACGCCGCCGGCGTTGGCAGCCTTGCCGGGCATAAAGGCGACGCCGTTCTCCTGGAAGTAGTTCGTGGCCTCGATGGTCGTGGGCATGTTTGCGCCCTCGCCGACCACCTTGCAGCCGTTGGCGACGAGCGCCTGGGCGTCCTCGAGCAGCAGCGTGTTCTCGCGAGCGCAGGGCAGCGCGATGTCGCAGGGCAGCTGCCAAACGCCGCGGCCGTCGCCCTCGTGCCACACGGCACCGGGCTTCTCGTCAACGTACATGGCGAGCGTGACGCCCTTGTCGTGGCCAGAGCGCTTCTGGTTGTAGACGTGCTCGAGCACGGAGTAGTCGATGCCGTCGGGATCCTCGACCCAGCCGTGGGTATCGGAGCAGGCCAGCACCTTGCCGCCGAGCTGGGAAACCTTCTGGACGGCGTAGATGGCAACGTTACCGGAGCCGTGAACGACGACGTTCTTGCCCTCGAAGGAGTCGCCGCGGCTCTTGAGGTACTCGTCCACAAAGTAGACCAGGCCGTAGCCAGTGGCCTCTGTGCGGGCGAGCGAGCCGCCAAAGGAGAGGCCCTTGCCGGTGAGGACGCCGGTCCACTCGTTGGTCAGGCGCTTGTACTGACCGAACATGTAGGCAACCTCGCGGCCGCCAACGCCCAGGTCGCCGGCGGGAACGTCGGTGTTGGGGCCGATGTGACGATAGAGCTCGGTCATGAAGGACTGGCAGAAGTGCATGATCTCGTTGTTGGACTTGCCCTTGGGGTCAAAGTCGGAACCGCCCTTGCCGCCGCCCATGGGAAGGGTGGTCAGGCTGTTCTTGAGGATCTGCTCCAGGCCCAGGAACTTGAGCATGCCCAGGGTGACCGTCGGGTTAAAGCGCAGGCCGCCCTTGTAGGGTCCAATGGCAGAGTTGAACTCGACGCGGTAACCGCGGTTGACCTGGACCTTGCCCTGGTCGTCGACCCAGGGAACACGGAACATGACGATGCGCTCGGGCTCGACAAGGCGCTCCAGTAGGGCGGCCTCCTCGTACTCGGGGTGGGCGTCGAGCGCCGGCTGGATGGTGCCGAGGATCTCGGTCGCGGCCTGGATGAACTCAGGCTGCTCGGGATAGCGGGCCTTGAGCTCGTCGAGAACTTTCTGCGTGTAGCTCATGCTTCCTCCAATTGATGGAAAAGAAAGGTGTCGTTCGCGGCGCCCCATGCGCCGTGAGCTTTATCGAGTATGGATAATATCGCACTGTTGCTACAAAGTTACGAATAAGGCAACGAGCGGATGTTTCATTTTGATTACGATGCAGGTAGATAGCTTTTTGACCGCCTGACGAGCAAATCGCGTGTTTCGAAGCTGTTTCCCGCACGTTTCGAAACCACCACAAAGGTGCCTGTCCCCAATGTGGTGGTTTTGGCGAGATGCGTTGGCGGGAACGTATGTGAATCGAACACATCCAAGACGTTTTGCACGCCTCACAACGGTTTTGAGGACCGCGGGGCCCACCGGAGCCCATCCGCTCCCAAACGTGGCGGTATTTTACCAAACTAGCAGGGCGTCGTGGCGAACAGCGATACGGCAGCCCCTAACGAAGCGATCTTAGGCCGCCGGCTCCTTTGTCGAGCGTCGTAAAACGCACCGCATCCAGGTGCTCCAAGATGCTAATGGCTCGCTTGCGCGACACGCCCAGGGCCTCGCGCAGCACACTCGTGGTGACAGCGCCGCCGGCAGCCTCGATAGCCGCCGCAACGACCTCGCGCGCCTGAGCCTCGGCGGCGGCGGACAAGGCAACGTCGCGCTCGACCTTAACGATCGAGCGGTTGAGCGAAAGCTCGCGCAGGGCACGCGTCATGGTGTCGCGATCGAGTTGCAACTGCTGCCCCACCTCGGGAAGCGTCGGTGCATCGAGGCCCGCCTCGTCCAGCAGGGCCGCGATGCGCCGGCCTGCCTCGCGCACCACACGTATCGCCGCAGCGGCGGAATGTGGGTCGTAGACCTCAGACCCCTCCTGGGCGCAGATGCCGCGCGCACAGCCCTCGAGGATGAGCGCAGACGCGACGTCTTCGCCCGCTTTCGGCCAGGCGACATGCGCAACCTCGCCCGGGGTGAAGCCCGTTTGCTTGGGCGCGGCCTTATGCATGGCGACAAGCGTGTCGGCGAGGGCGGCAAGGGCGGCATCGAGCACAGCGGGGGCGGCATAGAGCTCCTCGGTCGAGCGCTCCGGATGGAGGGCGACCGCATCGCCCGACGCCACCGCGGCGTGCAGGAGCCTCGCGACTTCGACACCGGAAAGGTCGAGCGCACGGGCGGCAACGGCCGCCGGCACGGGCAGGCGCTGCAGCCCCAGCCATGCGGCAATGGCGGCGGCGCGGTCGCCGGCATCCAGAGCCCTGAGCAGCGAGACCTCTTCCGCGGAGAGGTCGCGCGAGCGGCGGCACCGCGAAAGAAGAACGCAACCGCCGCCGATAAGTACCACCGGGGAGAACGCAAGCACGATGAGACCGTCGCCCGAGCGCACGGGAAGGCGCTCCTTCAGGCGGATTTGCACGGTACGCGTCTCGCCCGGGGCAATCGGCCCCGCGCCCTCCATGAGCATGATACGGCCGAGGACCTCTGCCGTGCCCACCATCACGTGGACGCGCGTGCCGGACTCGAAGGGCACGGGCTTGGCGCCCTCGCGCCCCAGATAGGTGAAGCGCGCGATAAGCCTGAGCGTCGAGCCCTCGGCACCAGACCCGCAGAGGACCTCGCCGCGCGGAAGGTCGCCCGCGCCGTCGCCCACGATGTTGAGCGCCACGCGCTGTCCGGGCAACGCCCGAGGAGTATCGCCATGCACCTGAATCGCGCGAACGCGGCAGCGCACGCCCGCGGGACTCGAAACGAGCTCATCGCCCACCGCCACGGGGGCATCGTGAAGCGTGCCCGTGACGACCGTCCCGGATCCCTTGATGGTGAAGCAGCGGTCGATGGGCAGGCGCGGGGCCAGACAGGGGCGCACCGGGCGGGATGCGGCATCGGCCAGGAAAGAGTCGATAGCGGTATCGAGGGCAAGGCGAACGTCCTCGATACCCGCACCCGTGCGAGAGGAAACGGGCACCACGGGCGCATTGGCAAAGACGGTATCGCCGAGGAAATCCATCAAGTCGAGCTCGGCGAGCTCCGCCGTCTCGTCATCGGCCAGATCGCGCATCGTAAGCGCAACGACCATGTGCGTCACACCCAACAGCTCCAGTACGCGAACATGCTCGCGGGTCTGCGGCATCACGCCCTCAACGGCAGAAACCACCAGCAACGCAACATCCACGCCGGTAGCACCCTGCACCATGGCGCGTAGGTAGTGCGCATGACCGGGTACATCGACCAGGCCGACAAGCTTGCCGCTCGGCAGCACCAGCTCGCCAAAACCGAGCTCCGTGGTCATACCGCGGCGCCGCTCGACCTCCAGACGGTCGGGATTTTTTCCGGTCAGCGCCTCGATAAGGGCTGACTTTCCGTGGTCGACGTGCCCCGCCGTTCCAACGACAACGGGACATTCGACAAGCTCGCGCGCAGTCATCGGCGCAAACCCGCCCGCACGGCGTCGGCCAACGCAGACGCACACAAATCAAGGTCGGTATCGTGCACAAGCGTGCGAACGTCAAACAGCACCTGGTCGTGCTGTACGCGCGTCACAACCGGCGTATCGGGCTCCTGAACCATAGCGCGCTTCAGGCCATCGACGGACAGGCGCCCATCGACGGGGCAGACGGCAACGCAAAAGGTTGGGAGCTCGACGGTCGGCAGCGAGCCACCGCCCGGGGCAGAAGCGCCTTCGACAACCTGCAGCTCCACCGCCTCCTCGCACTGAGAGTCACGAAGCTTGCGCAGCATGCGGTCATGCAGGCGCTTGGCCTGACGCTCGAGCGGAGCCGGCGCGCCGGAAAGCATGTTGAGCACCGGGATCTCCCGATGCGCTGTATCGGGACCGGTCACATACAGACGCAGGGTAGCCTCGAGCGCCGCGAGCGTGAGCTTGCCGGGGCGAAGCGCGCGCATAAGCGGATGAGAGGCGCAGGCAGCGATAACCTGGGTACTGCCGAGGATAATGCCCGCCTGCGAAGCACCAAGCAACTTGTCGCCCGAACACGAGACAACGTCGACGCCAGCGCAAAGCGAAGCGGACGTGGGCTTCTCCCCCGCATCGGCAAGCACCCCGTCTGCCAGCAAAGCGCCCGAGCCTTGGTCCTCGTAAAGCAAAAGCCCGTGCTCGTGCGCCAGTGCAGAAAGCTCCGCCGCGGAAACCTCCTCGTGGAAGCCCTCGATACGGTAGTTGGAAGGATGAACTTTCAGGATCATCGCCGTGTTGGGCGTAATGGCGCTTTGATAATCGTCCAGATGCGTGCGGTTGGTGGAGCCCACCTCGACAAGCTTGGCACCCGAAGCCGCCATGATGTCGGGGATACGGAAACTGCCTCCCACCTCGACAAGCTCGCCGCGGCTCACGATTACCTCTTTGCCGCATGCATGCGCGGCAAGCACCAACAGCACCGCCGCGGCGTTATTGTTGACAACCAAGGCGTCCTGCGCCCCCGTGAGTGTGCGCAGCAGGCGCGCGGCATGCTCCTTGCGGCCCCCGCGAGCACAGGTCGCGACGTCGTACTCGAGCGTGCTGTAGCTGCGGGCGACGTCGGTCACCGCCTGCACCGCTGCGGGAGCGAGCGGAGCACGGCCCAGATTGGTGTGAATCACAACGCCTGTCGCGTTGACGGCGGGACGCAGGGTCGGCAGCGACAGACGGTGGCACCGCCGCTCAATGGCCAAGGCGAGCTCGCGCTTGTTCCTCGCGGGGACGCCGGAGCGAATCGCCGCGCGCTCGGCATCGAGCTCAACACCGATCGCCTCGCGCACGATCGTATCGCCCGCATCGCCGGCAGCCTTCATGACCGGCCACTCCGCCAGCAGCTCGTGGACAGCGGGAATGGAGCGCAGGCGGTCGCGCACCTCGGCGGGCATGGATTCGCAGTCGCTCATGGAAAGCCTTTCGACATATTCAATAAAAAGCAGGTCCCCCACGATCATCGTCGGCCACCAAATGGCGACGCGCATGCAAAAGGGACAGGTCCATTATGGCAGCTCATGGCAAGACGGCGCAGCGCCTCGTCCAAACCCGCCAAAATAAACCTGTCCCTCTTTGGTCGGTTATGCCATGGGGCCTTTAGGCCTCCCTGTTGGCGTAGATAAACCAGTAGCCCAGCGCAACGATCAGGGCGCCGCCCACGATATTGCCGAGCGTGGCGACGGAAAGATTGAGCGCCAGGCCCGCCGCGTTGAGGGCGTCGGCGCCGGCGACATCAACTCCATAGCCGCAGGAGTGCATCAAAATACCCATGGGCAAAAAGTACATGTTGGCAACGCAGTGCTCAAAACCGCAGGCCACAAACGCGGCAATGGGCAGCAGAATGCCCACGACCTTGTCGATCACGGTCCTGCCAGCGGTACCGATCCATACAGCCAGGCACACAAAGATGTTGCACAGAATGCCGCGGAAGAAGATGGTGACGGCGTCAATCGAAACCTTACCGGCGGCGACGCTCACCATGGTGTTGGCGACGGCCTCGCCGTTGAGCTTGTAAATAGCTGCCATGTAAACCAAAAAGACGACGAACAGCGCGCCGGCAAAGTTGCCGATCCACACAGCGACCCAAGCCTTGAGCATCTGGGCGAGCGTGATCTTTTTGCTCTTGAGCGCGCAGACCATAAGCGAGTTGCCGGTAAACAGCTCCGCGCCGCAAATGAGCACGAGCACCAGACCCAGGCAAAAAGCAAGGCCACCCACAAAGCGCTGGGCGCCCCAGCCAAGCGTGGGATCGCTCAAAAAGACCGTGAAGAACAGGCCGCCAAAGGCGATGAACGCGCCGGCGAACATGGCAAGCATAAAGGCCTTCGAGGTCGGTAGATTGGCCTTGGTAACACCGGCAGCCTCGGTCTTGGCCTCGATCGCGGCGGGCGCCAGGCAATCGGGGGTGGAATATTCTGCCTTGGAATCTGCCATGTCGATCACTTCTTTCTTACGTTGTGGGACAAGCATTGCCAAAGCACATGTCCCGCGCCGGATGGTCAAAACAAAACAGGCCAGAAGTAAACGTACCTCTGACCTGCAAATTACTTGGAGCGACGGGTTCGTCACCCGGTACTCTCACAAAAACGGCCTTGATCCCAAAAAGAATCAAAGCCGTTAACCAATCTTGTGGAGCGGGCGACGGGAATCGAACCCGCGTCATCAGCTTGGAAGGCTGGGGTTCTACCATTGAACTACGCCCGCAAGATATGGTCGGGACGACAGGATTTGAACCTGCGACATCCTGCTCCCAAAGCAGGCGCGCTACCAAACTGCGCCACGTCCCGAAGGTGTTGAGCAGCTAAGGTCTAAACCTTGCGTGTCCCAAAGCGAAGGAAATTATAGGTGAGACTCCCCGCCTGTGCAAGCGACGATACCCTAGCTCCTCGAATGTGCGACAAACCGGCTATGGAGCAGACCGATCACAAAGGCAACCACGGCAACCGGTGCCCACGCAGCGCCGATATCTGCCAGCGGCAACGCATCGAACGGTAGCCACGCGCCCGCAAAGAACGCATCGCGGACCGAAGTGATTACGCTCTGCACCGCGACAACGCCGCCGACCCAGACCCAAACCTGCGGATGTGCGTCGCAAAAGCCGTGCACCAGGCCCATCAGCACCAGCACAATGGCAACGGGATACAAGGCGTTGAGCATGGGCACCGAGAACATAAGGATCACGTCGAGGCCCACGTTGGAAAGCACGCACGAAAATGCGGCGAACACAAAGGCGAGAACCGCAAAAGGACGGCGCATGGCCTCCTCGGAAGCCTCCGCTCCCCCTTCGACCACATACGTCTCGCAGAAGTAACGCGAGCAGCAGCTGATAAGGCCGATGCACACGTTCATGCAGGCGAGGAAAAAGATCGCAAAGACCACGACCGTGCCGGCAAGACCAAAATGCATAGAGGCCGAACGCGCAAGGATAGCGGCGCCGTTGGTAGCGTCGGGCATCACGGTGCCGAGCTGCATACCGGCAAGGCCCAAGCCGCAGTAGATGATGGCCATGAGCACGCCGGCGATAACACCAGAGCGCGAAATCTCGAAGGCCACACGCTTGTCATCGGTAACACCCAGCTCATGAATGGTCTCGGCGATGATGATGCCAAAGGCGAGCGACGCGAGCAGGTCCATGGTCTGATAGCCGGTCAAAAAGCCCTGCACGGCAGCACCGGCATTATAGGGAGCCTGTGGCGCGGCAGCGGGACCCAGCGGCGAGACCACGGCAGCGCCCACGACCAATACGATAAGGGCGATGAGCGCGGGGCCCGTAATGCGGCCGAGTACGCGCGTGATGACGCCGGGACGCAGCGTGAGCGCAAATGCGACGATAAAGAACCCGACGGCAAACACCAGGCGAGCCGTGGCGAGCGAGACGCCCTCGGGCAGCAGCGGCACCAGCATCTCGAAGGCCGTGGAGCTCGTGCGCGGAATGGCCAGGCACGGGCCGATAGCCAGATACACCGCCGCGACAAAGAACTCGCCAAATTTGGGGTGCACGCGGCCGGCAAGCTCGCGCGCCGTTCCGGCAAGTGCCACGGCGATAAAGCCCATAACGGGCAAGCCGATGGCGGCGATGAGAAAGCCAAGCATGGCGACCGGCGTGGCAGAACCTGCCTGCAGCGCCAGCAGCGGCGGAATAATGAGGTTGCCGGCGCCAAAGAGCATCGAGAACAGGGCGATACCGACGGTAACGACATGGTCGGAGCGCAGGCCGCGCGGCGCGGATGAGGCCATGGGACCACCTTTCGGGTCGAAACAAAAACGGGACGGGCAAAAGGCCCATCCCGCAAGTATATACGCTTTAGTAAGCTAAATCGCGCAAAGCTTCAATCGCGGCGTCAACTTCCTCGTCCGTGTTGAAATACCCAAACGAGAAGCGAACGACACCCTGGCGCTCGGTCCCCAACGCGCGGTGCATGAGCGGAGCGCAGTGAGCACCGGGGCGCGTCGCAATCCCCCACCCTTGCATGAGCGCATCCGAAATCTCGGCAGAATCGATATCGCCCACGTTGAGCGAGACGATCGCCGAGCGTGTGGGCAGGTCAAACGCACCGTAGAGCTTAATCCCTGGAATCTCGCGTACACCGGCAAGGAAGCGATCAGCGAGCGCACGCTCGTGGGAAGCAATCGCCTCGACCCCACCCTGGGCCTCGATAAAGTCGAGGCCGGCAGAAAGGCCGGCGATACCGTGACCGTTGAGCGTGCCCGCCTCAAGGCGCGTGGGCCACTCCCGCGGCTGCAGCGCATCGAAGCTGTGCACGCCCGTGCCGCCCATGGCCCAAGGAGCCACGTCAATGCCCTCCGCCACGGCCAGGCCACCCGTGCCTTGAGGTCCCATGAGCCCCTTGTGGCCGGTAAAGCACACCACGTCGAGCCCCATGGCCCGCATATCGATATGCGCCGTGCCGGCAGACTGCGAGGCATCGACGATCACCAGCGCACCGGCAGCATGGGCCATAGCGGCCACGCGTGCAATGTCGACCGCGTTGCCGGTCACATTGGAGGCGTGCGTCACCACCACAGCACGCGTGCCCGGCGTGACCAACCGCTCGAGCTCATCGTAGTCGAGCACGCCGTTCGCGTCGCAGCCCGCGTGCTCAACGGTCACGCCCTGCTCTGCCGCCAAGCGATTGAGCGGACGTAGCACGGAGTTGTGCTCAAGCACCGTCGTGACCACGCGGTCGCCGGGGCACACCACCCCGCTGATGGCGGTGTTGAGCGCCGCGGTGGAGTTGGGCGTAAAGCACACATGGTCTGCCCTCGGGCAACCTAAAAGGCGCGCGAGCTTGGCACGGCAACCGTGAATCGTACGAGCGGCATCGAGGGCGCCCGACGTGGCGCCGCGCCCGGCATTGCCGAGCGAGCACATCGCCTGCGCCACGGCATCGATGACCGTCTGCGGCTTGTGCATGGTCGTCGCCGCGTTATCCAGATAGATCATCGCACGACCTCCCACATATCAATCACGGTATAGCCCTCGGTGGGAATGCCCGCTGCGGCAAGCACGGCACGCAGCAGCTCCTCATCGGCAGGCAACGCCTTCCACGCCAGACCGCAACCGGCAGCGACCTCCCCGGGCACGGGAATCGTTCGCCCGGGAAGGCCGCGCTCGATGCACAGAGATTCGCAGCCCATGGCGGCCGCCGTGGTGGGAAACGTGATGACAAGCGCCGGGCGCTTCTCCCTCATGGCAACTCCAACCAATACGTTATGGGCGCACGACGCGCACGGCCTGCTCCATCTTCTCCACGATCACGTACATGTTGGTGACCTCGCCCACGGCAAGCTGGTCCTTGATGCCAAAGTGGTCCAGGCAGGTACCGCAGGTGAGAATCTCGACACCCTGTTCCGCCAGGCCCTTCAGATCATCGAGCACCGGCGACCCCTCAACGGTGAGCTTGGCGCCGCCGTTGTAGAACAACATGGTCGCAGGCAGCTCCTCCTGCTGCGTCACGGCAAAGATAAACGCCTTCATGAGCTTGTGGCCCAGCTCGTCGTCGCCACGACCCATGCAATCGGTGTAGACGGAAATGACGAGTTTGCCCTTGCCGGCGCTGGCGTCGCAGAAAGCGGCACCGTCCTGCTCGGGGTCCGCAACGGCAACGGCACCGGCGGTCGCGACAGTCACGTGCCACTCGGCGTTCGAGATCTTCTCGACCGAGGCCGTGCAGCCCTTCTCCTGTGCCATCTTGGAGATGTTCTTCACGGCCGTCTCGTTATCGACCGAAGTCACGACGGCGCCCTCGCCATCAAGCTGTTTGAGTGCCTTAAGCGTCTTGACGACGGGCAGCGGGCAGGCATCGCCCATGGCATTGACTTCAATTTTGGTAGACATAGCTACATCCTTTCAAAAGGGACCGCCCAGAACAGCAGGCGGTCGCATAAACGGTTTTCCTTAATGCACAACGCGAACAGCAGGACCGCCCGGCACCGGCTCGCACGCGCGACCGATTGTGGCGGCAACGCGCCCCTCGGCATGTAAACGACGCGCAAGCTCATCCACATCGGCAGCAGGCGCCGCGATGAGCAGGCCGCCCGAGGTCTGCGGATCGTACAGCGCATCCAACATGCCCGGTTCCAGGTCATCGTCGGCCGCCACGCGGGGGCCAAAGAAGTCCTGGTTGCGGTAGGCGCCGGCTGGGATAATGCCAAGACGCGCCATGTCGAGCACCTGGTCAAAGAGCGGTACGGCCCCTGACGCAAGCTCAATCTGCACGCCCGAGCCCTCGGCCATCTCGCACGCATGCCCGATCAGGCCAAAGCCCGTGACGTCGGTACAGCCGTGAAGCTCAAGTCCCTCGGCCAGACGAATCGGTGCCTCGTTAAGGGTGCGCATCGAGTCAAACATGGCTGTGGCCTCGTCCTGCTCGATGAGTTCGCCCTTAATGGCCGTGGTGATGATGCCCGAGCCGATCGCCTTGGTCAGCAGCAGAACATCGCCCACGCGTGCGCCGCTGTTGGCGAGCATGCGGTCGAGCGCGACAAAGCCGCTCACAGACAAGCCGTACTTGGGCTCGTCGTCGTTGATGGTATGGCCGCCCGCGATAGAGCAACCGGCCTCGACGCACTTATCGGCACCGCCTGCCAGAATCTGGCCGGCAACCTCGACGCCCAGGCAACTGGGTATGCAGAGCAGGTTCATGGCATGACTCGGCCGCCCGCCCATGGCATAGATGTCCGACAGCGAGTTGGCCGCGGCGATCTGGCCAAACAGGAACGGGTCGTCGACCATCGGCGGGAAGAAGTCGATGGACTGAACGAGGCCCAGGTTATCGCCAACGCGAAAGACGCTCGCATCGTCGGAGGTATCGAACCCCACGAGCAGGTTGTCGTTATGCACATTGGGTAAGTCGCCCAGGACCTGGGCGAGGGCTCCAGGAGCCAACTTAGCGGCTCAACCGCTCGCGGCAGTCATAGACGTGAGCTTAATCTGATCGTCAGCCATCGATACCTCCTCTCATCGGTCAATAATTTTCTCCCAGTATACGCATGAATGCGAGCCTGGGGCGGATGCATTAATTGAGCGCCTGCGCGCGAATCGCCGCGCCGATGGCACCGGCAAAGCGGGCCTGGGGCGAGGTGGTCACCGGCGACCCCAGTAGCTCGCCCAACCGCTCCACCACGAAGGCGTTCTCGCACAGGCCACCGGTCAGGTAGTACGGGGCGCCTGCGGCCTGCCCGGCCATGGTCGCCACGCGCGAGACCACGCTGTCGATCACGCCACGTGCGATGTTCTCGCGCGGCTCACCGCGACCGATCAGGCTGATAACCTCGCTTTCGGCAAACACCGTGCACATGCTGCTGATCTTGGTAGGCTCGCCGGAACGCGCCAGGTCGGCCATCTGCTGCTGGGAAATGCCTAGGCGGTCGGCCATGATCTCCAAAAAACGCCCCGTGCCGGCAGCGCACTTGTCATTCATGGCAAACTTGGCCACGCGGCCGCCTTTAAGCTGGATGACCTTGGTGTCCTGGCCCCCCACGTCGATCACGGTGCCATGGTCGCCAAACAGGCGCACGGCACCGACGCCGTGGCAGGTGATCTCGGTCACGACCTTGTGTGCATAGGGCACGGCGACACGACCGTAGCCGGTCGCGACCACGCGCACGTCGTCGGCAGCCACGTCATAGCCGGCCGCTGCCAGTGCCTCGCGCAGCCGCTCGGAAGCATCGACCGAGGAGAACCCGGTTGGCTGCACGCACGTCCACACCACCGAACCCTCCCCATCGACCACAGCAGCCTTAGCCGCCGTAGACCCGATATCGATCCCGATCCCTATCATGGCTCTCTCCTAATCCAAACATCAAAGACAGCGGCGCGTTCAGGCGCCTTAGCTCTAGGTTTCTCAGGTGCCGGAGGTTGCCCCGAAAGAGGAGCGAAGCGTACTTTGGTACGCAAGCGACGGTTTGAGGGGCAAGATCCGGTGCCTGAGGAAGCTAGAGGGTCTCGATAAAGGCGGCGATACGGGTCTCGATCTGACCCATGTCACCGTTGCTGTAGTCGGTCTCGATCTTCATATACGGAATACCCGCACCCTCGACGGCCTCCTGCATGCGCGCACTCTCCACGTTAAAGGTGTGGCATGCCTGCAGCACGCTCTCTATCACGCCATCGACATGATACTTCTCGCACATGGCCAGCGTGTTTTCCATACGACCGTCATTGGGCGTCATGACCGAGCAGTTGATGTCAAGGTAGCGGTCGGCGATGGCGCGCAGGATATCGGGAGCCTCCGGGTCGATCATCATGGCGGCCGTGCGCTCGCCCGAGCAGTCATCCATACACACGACCACGCCGCCGTTGGACTCGATGGTGCGGCCG
>URKH01000038.1 GCA_900548255.1 uncultured Collinsella sp.
TGCGATTTAGCGCACCTGAGCGACGTAAGCGACGTTGGTCGAAGAGACCTTGTCCTCGAGCTGGACGCTCATGCGGGGATCGCCGGCGGTGGCGACGGTCAGGTCGCCGGCCTCGACGTAGCCGAGCTCCTTAGCGGTCTCAATCGCCTTGACGATCGTGCCGTTGACGGTACCCTGGGTAATCTCGGCCTGGTGCGGGATAACGCCCCAGTACATGATCATCTGCTGGACGGCCCACTCGTGGCGGGAGAACGCGCAGATCGGCATGTTGGGACGGAAGTGCGAGATCAGGCGAGCGGTACGACCGGTGGTCGTCGGCACGGTGATGCACTTGGCGCCAACGGTGGTGGCCATGTTCACAGCGGACATACCCACAACGTTGTTGACGACGCGGGTGCCGTGAGCATCGGCCGGAACCTCGAGCGGAGCGTGGGCCGGGAGGTACTTCTCGGTCTCGAGAGCAATGCTGGCCTGCATCTTGACGGCCTCGACCGGGTACTTACCGGCAGCGGACTCGCCGGACAGCATGACGGCGTCGGTGCCGTCATAAATGGCGTTAGCAACGTCGGCAACCTCGGCGCGCGTCGGGCGCGGGTTCTGCTGCATGGAGTCGAGCATCTGCGTAGCGGTGATAACGGGCTTGTAGGCCGCGTTGCACTTGGCGATGATCTCCTTCTGGATGTGCGGAACGAGCTCGGGCTTGATCTCGATGCCCAGGTCGCCACGGGCGACCATGATGCCGTCGGAAGCCTCGAGAATCTCGTCGAAGTTCTCGACGCCCAAGGCGCACTCGATCTTCGGGAAGATCGTCACGTGCTCGCCGCCGTTCTCGCGGCAAAGCTCGCGGATGCCGCGGACGGACTCGCCGTCACGGATGAAGGAAGCGGCGATGTAGTCGATGTTCTCGGTCAGGCCAAAGAGGATGTCCTGACGATCGCGCTCGGTGATGGCGGGCAGCGAGATGTTGACGTTGGGCATGTTGACGCCCTTGCGCTCGCCGATCAGGCCGTCGTTCTTAACGACGCAGGTCATGTCCTGGCCACTGACGGACTCGACCTCGAGGGCAACCAGGCCGTCATCGATCAGGATGAGGGAGCCCTTCTCGACCTCGGAAGGCAGAGCCAGGTAGTCGAGGGAGATGTGCTCAGCGGTGCCATGGAAATCCTCGGACGTGGGCTGAGCGGTGACGACGATCTTATCGCCGGTCTTGACGGCAACCTTCTTGCCGTCGACCAGAAGGCCGGTGCGGACCTCGGGGCCCTTGGTGTCGAGCAGGATGCCGACAGGCAGACCGAGCTCCTTGGAAATACGGCGGACGCGCTCGATGCGACCGTGGTGCTCGTCGTAGGAGCCGTGCGAGAAGTTAAAACGGGCGACGTTCATGCCCGCCTTGATCATCTCGCGGATGGTCTCGTCGCTATCGCAGGCGGGACCCATGGTGCATACAATCTTAGTGCGCTTGTACATTCAGACCTCCATCTGACATCGTCTTGCGCTGATAGATAAACCATAAGAAATAAAACCGAGATGATTATAACGAAATGCCGACCGAATACCCCAAAAAATCGACCGTATGCCGAAATGGAAGTTCATTTTTTGCGGGAAAAACGGTATATGAAAAATCTTTACCAACCACTCCAACCGCTGCTATCTGGGAGATATGTCAGTTTGGCGATGTGCCGAAGAAAAAACGTTTTACCAATGTTGAGCATCACACGGTCTGCACCGTTGCGTGCGGACCATATTTCCAAACCGATTGTTTTGGCTAGACGCGTCGCTTTGGGGTACCATAGCTCCACTATCAACTGCCGCTCAGCACGGCAGCCTTGATGAGCCCTTGCCCTTCTCCTGGGAATTATGATCGGGCATCAATCTGCTGAGTGGCCCGAATCCCAGGAGGGGACTCTATATGCAAAAGGAATACCTGTCCGCCGCGGCGGAGGTGCTCAGCGACCAAGGTGTCGATGAGAACCTCGGCCTGAGCAACGACGAGGCGTCTTCGCGCCTCGCCAAGACAGGCCCTAACAAGCTCGAGGAAGCTGAGAAGACGCCGCTGTGGAAGCGTTTCTTTGAACAGATGGCTGACCCTATGGTCATCATGCTGATCGTTGCCGCCGTCATCAGTGCGCTCACGGGCATGGTCAAGGGCGAGCCCGACTTTGCCGATGTTGCCATCATCATGTTCGTCGTTATCGTCAACTCGGTGCTGGGCGTGGTCCAGGAAGCCAAGAGCGAGGAGGCCCTCGAGGCCCTGCAGGAGATGAGTGCGGCGCAGTCCAAGGTGCTACGCGACGGCAAGCTCGTGCACCTGCCGAGCGCCGAGCTCGTGCCCGGCGACGTGATCATGCTCGAGGCGGGCGACTCCGTCCCGGCCGACTGCCGCGTGCTCGAGAGCGCCACGATGAAGATCGAAGAGGCCGCGCTCACCGGCGAGTCCGTGCCCGTCGAGAAGCATGCCAACGTGATCGAGCTCGTCGCCGGCACCGACGACGTGCCGCTCGGCGACCGTAAGAACATGTGCTATATGGGCTCCACCGTCGTGTACGGCCGTGGTCGCGCCGTCGTGGTCGGCACCGGCATGAACACCGAGATGGGCAAGATCGCCGGCGCCCTGGCCGAGGCCAAGGAAGAGCTCACGCCGCTGCAGGTGAAGCTCGCCGAGCTCAGCCGCATCCTCACCATCATGGTTATCGTCATCTGCGTCGTCATCTTTGGCGTTGATATCATCCGCCACGGCGTGAGCAACGTTCTTACCGACCCGACTGCCCTGCTAGACACCTTTATGGTTGCCGTCTCGCTCGCCGTCGCCGCCATCCCCGAGGGCCTGGTTGCCGTCGTGACCATCGTCCTTTCGCTTGGCGTGACCAAGATGGCCAAGCGCCAGGCGATTATCCGCAAGCTCTCTGCTGTCGAGACCCTTGGCTGCACACAGACCATCTGCTCCGACAAGACCGGTACCCTTACCCAGAACAAGATGACCGTCGTCAAGCACGAGCTCGCTGCGCCCAAGGAGAAGTTCCTGGCCGGCATGGCGCTGTGCTCCGATGCTCAGTGGGACGAGGAGCTGGGCGAGGCCGTGGGTGAGCCGACTGAGTGTGCGCTCGTCAACGATGCCGGCAAGGCGGGCCTCACTGGCCTGACTGCCGAGCACCCGCGCGTGGGCGAGGCCCCGTTTGACTCGGGCCGCAAGATGATGTCCGTGGTCGTCGAGACCCTTGACGGCGAGTATGAGCAGTACACCAAGGGCGCGCCCGACGTGGTGATCGGCCTGTGCACCCATATCTACGAGGGCGATAAGGTCGTCCCCCTGACCGAGGAGCGTCGCGCCGAGCTCGTGGCCGCCAACAAGGCCATGGCCGACGAGGCCCTGCGCGTGCTGGCGCTGGCAAGCCACACCTACACCGAGGTCCCGGTCGACTGCAGCCCCGCCGCGCTCGAGCATGACCTGGTCTTCTGCGGCCTGTCCGGCATGATCGACCCGGTCCGCCCCGAGGTCGCCGAAGCCATCCGCGAGGCCCACGACGCTGGCATTCGCACCGTCATGATCACGGGCGACCACATCGACACCGCCGTGGCCATCGCCAAGCAGCTGGGCATCGTCACCGATCGCAGCCATGCCATCACCGGTGCCGACCTCGATCGCATGAGCGACGAGGAGCTCGACGCGCACATCGAGGACTACGGCGTGTACGCCCGCGTCCAGCCCGAGCACAAGACCCGCATCGTCGAGGCCTGGAAGTCGCGTGACCAGATCGTGGCCATGACGGGCGATGGCGTCAACGACGCCCCGTCCATCAAGCGCGCCGACATCGGCGTGGGCATGGGCATCACCGGTACCGATGTCACCAAGAACGTCGCCGACATGGTACTTGCCGACGACAATTTCGCCACCATCATCGGTGCCTGCGAAGAGGGCCGTCGCATCTACGACAACATCCGCAAGGTCATCCAGTTCCTGCTTTCGGCCAACCTTGCCGAGGTCTTCTCGGTGTTTATCGCCACGCTCATCGGCTTTACCATCTTCCAGCCGGTGCAGCTGCTGTGGGTGAACCTGGTTACCGACTGCTTCCCTGCGCTCGCGCTGGGCATGGAGGACGCCGAGGGCGACATCATGAAGCGCAAGCCGCGCAACGCCAAGGATGGTGTCTTTGCCGGACATATGGGTCTGGACTGCGTGGTCCAGGGCCTAATCATCACCGTGCTGGTGCTGGCGAGCTTCTTTGTGGGCGTGTACTTTGACATGGGCTACATCCACATCGCCGATATGATCGCCGGCAATGCCGACGAGGAAGGCGTGATGATGGCGTTCATCACGCTCAACATGGTCGAGATTTTCCACTGCTTCAATATGCGCAGCCGTCGTGCGTCGCTGTTCACCATGAAGAAGCAGAACAAGTGGCTGTGGGCTTCCGCCGCGCTGGCACTGGTGCTGACGGTGATCGTGACCGTGCAGCCGACGCTTGCCGAGATGTTCTTTGGCCCCGTGACGCTTGAGCTCAAGGGCGTTCTTGCCGCGCTGGGCCTTGCCTTCCTGATCATCCCGCTGATGGAGATCTACAAGGCGATCATGCGCGCGGTCGAGAAGGAGTAGGTCGAAAGGCCATCCTTCCCGCCGGCCCGACCGCCTGCGGGGTTTCTTCTTCGCTGGTCCTCGCGCTTCGCGCTGCGGGATCGCTCAGAAGAAACCCCTCCCGGCGGGCGGGCCTTCGGATAGCCTCTTGGGACCATGAGCTGAGGGAAAGTGTGTGAGTCGGTCGAGCATTTGCTCGACCGACTCTTTTTTGTGGGAAAATACCTGCTCAGTTGTGATTTTTGGTGCTGGGAGGCGTTTGTGGCTAAGGCTAAGGCTAAGGCGAAGAAAAAGACGACGGGGGCGCGGGCTAAGCGTGATCGTCGTCGGAAGCTCGCGACCGAACCCCCTGCATCTGCTGAGGAGTTGCTGGCGCGCTGCAGGATGTTCCGGCGTTTGATGACCTGCCGGTCGATGAAGCTCAGCAGGCTGCCTTTGATGATTTCTGCGCACATGCCGAGGAGCCCGAGCAGATGCAACTTGGCGCCGTGGTGCGCTTGGATCGTGGGTTTCCGCTGATGGCGACTGCCGACGATACCTTCCGCGCCGAGCATGCCGTGGGATTTGCCAAGTCGCGCGGTGGGGACGAGGTCCTGCTGCCTGCCGTGGGCGATCGTGTGGCGGTGCGCCGCGCTCCCGGGCACGATATGGGCGTGATTGAATGCGTGCTGCCGCGCCGTACGAGCTTTGAGCGTTGGCGCGGCCGTGCCCGCGGAGAGCGCCAGGTGCTCTGCTCCAACGTGGATAGCGTGCTAATCGTGCAGGCGCTCGGTGCCGGTGAGGTGCTGCTCGACCGCGTGGCGCGCTCGCTGGTGTTGGCGCTCGACTGCGATGCCGAGCCGGTGGTGGTACTCACCAAAGCTGATCGCTGCGATGCCGAGGAGCTCGAGCGCGATCTGGACCGTGCGCGCCGCCTGGTGGGTCCGGACGTGCGTGTGATCGTGACGTCCTCTGCCGAGGGCCGCGGCCTGGACGAGGTCCGTGCCTGCGTGCCCGCCGGGAGCTGCGCCATGATTCTGGGCGAGTCGGGTGCCGGCAAGTCGACGCTGCTCAATGCGCTGCTGGGCCACGATACGTTGGCGACCGGCGGTGTGCGCGAACGCGACGATCAGGGCCGTCACACTACCGTCGCGCGCGTGATGGTGGCACTGCCGGGCGACGCCGGCGTGATCGCCGATGCCCCGGGCCTGCGCAGCCTGCCGCTCGTGGGTCACGAGCGGGGTCTGGCGCGCGCTTTCCCCGAGATTGTCGAGGCATCGCGCGCGTGCCGGTTTGGCGATTGCACGCATACCCATGAGCCGGGCTGCGCCGTTCGCGAGGCCGAGGACGCCGGGCAGATCGATAGCCTGCGTCTGGAAACGTTCCAAAACCTGGCGTCATCCATGCGCGTGAGCGCTCAAATGCTCGATCCCGATGTCCATCTGTAATTGATTTTTCCTATGACAGCCGTCTCCCAACTGTTCGGGAGACGGCTTTTTTTGCTGCGGAAAAGCTTCGAAACATACAGTTTGCTGACGTGCTGACCAAAACCTTGCCACGAGCTTGACGGGCTGGTCAGCTTTTGGTCAGCGATTGGTTTGACATCGAAAACCAAGATTGCGATTGCGCCGCTTTGCACTCTGACCGCTCAGACAATGGTGGTACGGGCATTCGCCCGGCACTGCCATGAGAGGAGCGGCCGTGAACAAGAGCAAGCGCATCGCCATCAGTCTGGTCGCGGGCGTGCTCGCTGCTCTGCTCTGCATGGTTTACGGCTCGTCGATCCGCTCGCAAGCCGAACAGGTCCAGGCTGAGACCTTGGCCAAGTACGGTGGCGATCGCGTCGAGGTTTGCGTCGCGGCGCGCGATATCGATGTGGGCGAGACCCTCGATGAGACCAATGTCATAACCCAGGAATGGCTGACGAGCCTGCTGCCGCGTGACGCAGCGACCGAGCTGCGCCAGGTGCGCGGCGACGTGACGACTTCGCGTATTCCCAAAAACGCCGTGATCTGCAATGTCTACACCAAGGCCGAGAGCCGCAAGCTCGAGGTGCCTAAGGGCAAGGTTGCCGTTTCGGTGGCGGTCGATGCCGAGCACTCGGTCGGCGGTGCCACGGGCGTGGGCAGCTACGTGGACGTGTACGTGCAAAAGGACGGCGTGACCGATCGGCTGTGCGGCGCGCACGTGATCGATACCAGTGAGGATTCCGGTGCCACGCGCGAGGGCAAGATCGAATGGGTGACGCTGGCGGCTGACCCCGAAGACGTCAAGGAACTGCTGGGAGCCTCGGGCAAGGGAACGGTCAGCTTGACGATTCCCGCCACGGCGCGCGGCAAAAGGAGCGGAGGCGACGAGTGATGAAGGCGATCTGGCTTGCGTGCTGCGCGTGCGGCGATTACGGGCTGTTGCAGCGGGAAGTCGAGGGCCGTGATGTGGGTGCACAGGTGCTTCGCGTGGGTGACCTGGACGGGCTGGTTTCCATGGCGCGGGCGTTTCCGTCGCGCCGCGGGGCTGCCATCATCGCGGCGTCTCTGTTTGATACCGAAGATGTACGCAAGACTGTTGCGCGCCTGACGGCCGAAGGCCGCGTGAGTCGCGTGGTCGTGTTGATAGAAGCGCTCGATCCGTCGGATATCGAGGGGCTGTTTCGCGCGGGGGCGACCGAGGTCATCGCTGCACACAGTATATGCGGCAACGGGCGCGCGGGCGAGGGAGCGGTTGATTCCGATCGGAGCATGACGATTGAGCCCGATGCTTTTGTTGATAGGGAACCCGGGGCGCCTCGCGCTACAAGAGGCCCGCGTGTTGATGATTATGGAAAAGCGGAAGCCGAGCATGGTCGGCGCCCCCGGAACCCCCTTGTATACGATGACGCTGGAGGGCCGGCGCAGCATGCTGGCGATTCCCCGGCTGTAGATATGGGATACGTGCACGGCGTGAATCTGGCGGATGAACTCGATGAAGTTGAGGGCTTTGCCGGGTGCGGCGAGTTGTCGCTGATGCAGCATGAGCAGATTGTACAGAACGAGCCTGCCTCGCAGACCGAACAAGCTGCCATGCCGGCTTGGACGCAGCGTGTGGTTGCGGCGGGGGAGACGGGTGCGCTGCCACCGACGCCCGCCCCGCCGCCTCCGATGCCGCCGGCAGACGCTGCCGCTCCGCCGCATCGAGCTCCGGTCATCTGCGCTATTTCGGGTTCGGGCGGTTGCGGCAAGTCGACGATCGTTGCCGCCATGGCACACACATCGTCGCTGTTGGGCTTGCGTGCCGCCGTGCTCGACCTGGACCTGATGTTTGGAAACCTTTACGACTTGTTAGGCGTCGATGCTCCGCGCGATATGGCGGCACTTATCGAGCCGTCGGCGGCGGGCACGCTCACCGAGCCGGATATCGTAGCCACATCGATGCGCGTGGCGCCGGGCGTTACGCTCTGGGGTCCCGTCGCGGCGCCCGAGCAAGCCGAGCTCATGGCGCGTCCGGTGGAGCTACTGCTTGATGTTCTGCGTCGCGAATCCGACGTGGTCTTTATCGATACCTCGGTCTTTTGGGGCGACGCCGTGGCGGCTGCGGTGGCGGCGAGCGACCGTTGCCTGGTCGTTGGCGATGCGGCGGTGTCGTCCGCGACATCGGCGTCGCGCGTCATCGAACTGGCAAGTCGAGTAGGTGTGCCGCGCACGCGCATGAGCGCCGTGTTCAACCGGTTCGGTGCGCGCGGGGCAGACGAGGACGTCGCCATGCGCTTTGAGATTGCCTGTGCGTTGAGCTCCAAGATTCGTATCGCCGATGGCGGGCAGGATCTCGCCGCGCTCATGGCGTTTGGGCGCGCTGACGAGGCGGTGGGGCAGACCAGCGCTTTTGCGACTAGCATGCGCGAGGCCACGCGCGAGATGCTCGTGGAACTGGGGTGCGCCGTCGGCCCTTGGAGCGATATGGTCGCCGACCGTGCAACGCGTACCGAACGCCCGCGTATCCGCCTTCCCTGGTCGCGCGAGGGTGATCAGCGATGAGCCTGCAAACGAGGATTAAGGCTGCCGGCGCTGCAGCGGCGGCAGCGCCTGTAGATGCGGGGCGTCGCCGCGCGGTGAAACGACGCACCAAGCGCGCCGTGATGGACCGCATGGGTTACGACGAAGTGGCGCGTATCAGCGCCTATATCGACCCGGCACTTGCCCGCTCGGAATTGCGTCCTGCGGTGGAGGCGGCGCTCAATGTTGAGGAGCCGACCGATCTCGCGACGCCCGAGCGCGAAACCATCATCGACGAGATTTTGGATGACGTGGTGGGCTTGGGGCCGTTGCAGCCGCTCATCGAGGACGACGCCGTTACCGAGATCATGATCAACGGCTGCCGCTCGGCTTTCTTTGAACGCGGCGGCGTTTTGTACCCCATCGAGCATGCGTTTGAGGATGATGAACAGATCCGTGTGCTTATCGACCGCATCATCTCGCCACTTGGCCGCCGTATCGACGAGCGCAGCCCCATCGTCAACGCCCGCCTCAAAACGGGCTATCGCGTCAACGCGGTGATTCCGCCTGTGGCGATTGACGGACCGATTCTCACCATCCGAAAGTTCTCGGACCGTATCTGCTCGCTGGACGAGCTTGTGGGGCTGGGGTCGCTGCCGCTTTGGTATGCGCAGCTGCTGTCGTGCGCGGTGTCGCTGCGACAGGACCTGGCGGTTGCGGGAGGCACGGGATCTGGTAAGACCACCCTGCTCAACGCGTTGTCATGTGAGATTTCCACCGGCGAGCGCATCGTGACGATCGAGGACTCTGCCGAGCTCAAGTTTGCGCATCATCCGCACGTGGTGCGCCTAGAGGCGCGCGAGGCTTCAATTGAGGGTGAAGGCGCGGTGACGATCCGCGACCTGGTAACTAATGCCCTGCGCATGCGCCCCGACCGCATCGTGGTGGGCGAGGTGCGCGGTGCCGAGTGCTGCGACATGTTGCAGGCCATGAACACGGGCCACGACGGGTCGCTCACCACACTTCATGCGGGTTCAGAACAGGAGACCGTGGTGCGTCTGACGTTGCTTGCACGTTATGGCATCGACCTGCCGAGTGAGCTCATCGAGGAGCAGATTGCCATGGCGCTCGACGGTATCGTGATGTCCGAGCGCCACGCCGATGGCAGGCGCTTCGTCTCCTCGTATTCGGGGGTGCGACGCGCCGCATCGGGCGGCGTAGAGCTCGAGCGCTATGTGACGTTCGATGCCGCCGAGCGCACCTGGACGCTTGACCGCGAGCCGCCGTTTATCGCAGAAGGCCTGCGGTCGGGGACGCTCACACAAGAGGAGGTGGACGAATGGAGATCGCTGTGCCCCTCGTCGTAGGGGGCTTGGCAGGGCTTTCTGTCGCGACGGCGTGCGGGGCGGAACCTCGTGTGCCGCAGGTACCGCCGGCGGAGCTGGCACGTCAGGCGCTCGAGACGGTGGCAGAGAAGCTGCCGCGTGAGCTGGTGGAAAACGATCTGCTGAAAAAGATCGCCCGTTCGTGGGCATCGCTGGCTCCGGCGCATCGCCTTGGCCTCGTGATCGAGGATGCTTCGGGATGTTTGGCGTTTCTGCTGCTATCGAGCGGTGTCTGCTGCGTTTTACTAACGATGGTGTCGTTATCGCCCCTCGGATTTGCCTTGGGACTTGTTGCTCCGTTTGCCGTTGGTGCCGCTCGGGATGGCTTTGAGAGCCGGCGCGAGCAACACGATGCAGAAGAGGCAATGCCCGAGGCGTTTACCGCACTTTCCATGTCGCTTGCCTCGGGACATTCGCTGGCCCAGGGCATGCGCTTTGTGGGCGCTCATGCGCAAGAGCCAGTGCATAACGAGTTTTTGCGGGTGGCGGCGGCGATCGATTGCGGCATCTCGGCGACCGACGCGCTCGATGACTTGCTCGTGCGTATCGACGCCCCCGGTCTTTCGCTTGTGACCTTGGCGCTTAAGGTGTCTCAGCGCACCGGCGCTCCGCTTGCCGACTTACTGTCCGAGGCGTCGAGCATGGTGGGGGAGCGCATTGAGCTCAAGCGCCGCCTGGATGTTAAGACGTCGCAGGCTCGCATGTCTGCGCATATGGTCGCGGCGATGCCGGCGGGCATGTGCGCGGTGTTGGCGCTGCTTTCGGCAGATTTTCGTCGCGGTCTTGCGACGCCTGCCGGCGCGGGCGCTGTGGTGCTGGGTCTTGCCCTCAACGCCGTTGCCCTGGTGGTTATCCGGCGCATTATGCGGGTGGAGCTATGAGCGCCCCGGTTGCAGTTGCGGCTTGCCTGTGCGCCCTGAGCGTATTTGTCGCGACGGGGTTGGATCGGGCGGATGCACGCAAGGTCGCAGGGGCCTGCAAGCGCGAGGCGGTGCTGGTCGCTGCCGCGGGTCGCTCGGTGGTCGATGCTCTGACCGCGCGAGTGAAGGGCGCGGTTGGAGCGGGCGGCCCGGCGCGAGTGTCGCTCGGCGAAGTGTCCGAGATGATCGATGTTGTGCGCTTGGGTCTTTCGGCCGGTCTTTCGTTTGATGCGGCGCTTGAGATTTTCTGCGCCAACCGCCGGTCAGTGCTGGCTCTTCGCCTTGAGCGCGCCTGCATGGCGTGGCAGGTGGGCGTGGGCACGCGTGAGGACGAGTTGTTGGCCGCCGCGCGCGACCTGGACGTGCGAGCGCTCGAGACCTTTGCCATCACGGTGGGGCAGGCGCTCGCCCTGGGTGCCCCACTTGCCGAGACGCTGGCCGCTCAAAGTCGCGAGATCCGTGCGGCTCATCGCGCCGCGGTCGAGCGCGAGATCGAGCGTGCGCCCGTCAAGCTGCTGATTCCCACCGGCACGCTCATCTTGCCGGCGTTGCTTCTGTCCATATTGGGCCCGCTGCTGGGAGCAGGCGGGATGATGTAGGGAGGAATACATGAACACGATGACTGACGCTGCTGGCAAGGTCCAGGGCTGGGCGTTTTGCCGGGCGGCACATGTTCGTCAGCGCGCCAAGGAACTATTGCAGGAGGAGAGTGCACAGGGTACCACCGAGTATGCCATCTTGGTCGGCGTGCTCGTGGTGATCGCGATTATCGCCATCGTCGCATTTAAGGGCAAGGTCCAAGATCTATGGAACGCTATCAGCGAGGGCATCAACAGCCTGTAGAGGGCGAGCGTCCCATCGGGGTGCTGCTGGTGTTTGCTTGCCTGACCGTGGCGATAGCGGCGGTGCTTTGGGGGCTTAACGTCGCGCGGCAGCAGCGTCCTGGGACCGCCTCCGATTTGGGCTCAGATTCGGCGGTGGCGTCTCAAGAAGATGAGATGCGAGATGCGGACGATTCGGATGTCGCTATCACGGCGCAAACCTTTCTGCGGACGCTCGACAAGCGGTCTGGCACTGCGACGGATTCGCCTGAGGGCAACGCGATTGCGGTCCGGCTTGCATGGTCCGAGGACCGACCGATGACCGAAGCGGCGGAGGATATGCTGCGTGCCTATCGCGAGGTACCCACGGCACAACTTGCTCTGAGCGGCTATCTCGACATCAAGGGAAGCGTGTGGGGCGCTATCGTGCGTGACGGACGCGGCTGGGTCGATATGGTGACGGTTGCCGCGGATACTGGCGATGCTTCGTGTCGTCTGCGCGCCGTGCGCCTGGTCCCGCAAACAATAAGCTCAAAGGAGGGATCGTGAAATGCATGGCGTTCTGCGTGAAGAGGTTGCCCAAGCGACTGTGGAATACGCCATCGTCACGGTGGCGCTGTTATCGATCGTGCTGGCGATCGCGGGGCTTTGGCGCGCTGGCACCGATGGGCGCTTGGCGGCGCTGGTTGAGCGGGCGGCATCCCATGGCGTTGCCTCGACATCGGTTATCGACGCCGCTGCGGGCGCTAAGGACATCGCGTTGTATTGATATCGCGCGTGAGGACCGGGCGCAGTCAACGGTCGAGGCCGCTTTTTTGCTGCCGACGTTTCTGACGCTCATCCTTCTCGCACTGCAACCGGTGTGCCTGCTCTATACGCGCGCGGTCATGGAGTCTGCCGCCGCCGAGACCGCGCGGCTCATGACCACGACGACGGCGGAGGACGACGATCTTAAGGAGTTTACCCGCCGCCGGCTTGCCGCAGTGCCCAACGTTTCGATCTTTCATGCCGGCGGGCCGTTGTCGTGGGATATCGAGCTTGGCCGGGCAGATGCGGGTAGCGTCTCGTCCGTGTCCGTTTCCGGCGAGGTCAAGCCGTTGCCTGTGATCGGTGCGTTTGCGCAGGCTATGGGTGGTACCGCCGAGGGCGGCTACGTTGAGCTCAAAGTCGATGTCTCGTATCAATCGCGTCCCGAATGGCTGGAGGGAGACTATGATTCGTGGATTGCTACATGGGATTAAGCGTTTCTGGTCTAGAAGCGTTTTGACGTGCCGTCCGAGCTGCCATCGCAAGCGAGGCGGCTTTATGGGTCGAGCCGGTGTCGATCTGTTTATCGAAGACGGTGCCTACACCACGCTCTCCTCTGCGGTGGTCATCTTGGTGGTGCTCACGCTGCTGTTTTCGTCGACGGCGGCGATATGGAGCATGTCGCGTGCCGGGGATACCCAGGTGGCGGCCGATAGCGGCGCGCTGGCGGGTGCCAACGTAGTGTCGTCCTATCACACGGCTGCCACGGTGGTTGATGCGAGCATCTTGAGTCTGGGGCTGGCGGGGTTTGCCACGATCGGGACGGGCCTGGTCGCCATCCTCATCCCGGGTGCCGAACCAGTTGCCGGCAATATGGTCGACACCGGGATTGAGATCATTAAAACGCGCAACAAGTTTGCAAAAAGCGCATCGGAAGGCTTACAGAAAATCGAGACGGCTCTGCCGTATCTGATCGCCGCGCGTGCCACGCAGGCGGTGTCGGCGCAGGATACCGATAGTGTGACCTATACCGGTACGGCGCTTGCCGTGCCCAGGACATCCGAGTCTGATTTTGTTGCGCTCGAGGGTTCCGAGATCTCGACCGATGCCATTAAAGATGCGTCAGATGATTTAGAGCTCGCAGCCAAAAAGTTGAAGGAGGCTTCTGAGGATACGGCGAAAGCAAAAGAGCGCGCCTGGCTTGCGGACTGCGGCGGGTCGGACAAGGGCACGATTGGTGGCCGTTCGTGCATGTGGGAGCGCGCGAAGAAGCTGGCGTCGCTGCCGGGCGAGCTCAACCCACATTACGCATCGAGCGTCACGTGGGAGCCCCAGGTGGCGCTTGACCGAGCGAGAACATATTACCGTCAGCGCCTTGCTAACGAAAAGCCGCTTGGAAGCGGTGTCGAGATGCAGGCGGAGTCTGCCGCTCGAAAGGCGTTCTATCGGTATGCCGGTGAAGAGCTCGGGCGAGCCTCCATCGTGGACGACGGCACGAGCGTCGTCGCGGACCTGCCGCTGCTGCCGCGCAACGCGGACGAGGCCAGGGCGAGCGATCTTTATACCGATGCCGCGTGGCCGACGAGCAGCAATGACGGCAAGACGTACATCCATTATGGAACTGGCTGCCCAAACTATAAAAAGGGAGCGCCGGGAGGACTGTCATCGGTTGCTGACTTTGACGGGAGAGAAGCATGCGACCGCTGCCATTTTGGAGTCAAGACACTGGGTGCCGTCGCCGCTCCTTCTACATCGATCGAAAACGGCTTCGAGTATCACTTTGACAAGTTCAAAGACGCCCTGGAAGGCTACGTCGAATGCCGCAACAAAGAGCTCGAGCTCGAACGTCAGACCGAAGACGAGACCGACCGTGCGAGCAATGCGTTTGACCAGGCCATCAAAGCGCTTTCGGGCGAGCGTCCACGTATCGCTCCGCCCGGTCGCAACGGCGTGGTTGCCTTTGCGGTTTCGGGTGCCATCTCGAGCCCCGATGAGCTCAACTCTTCGTTTAACACGGCAGTCAGGCTTGGCGATCGCGGTGCCATCTCTGCCGCGGTGCTGGCGCCCGATGAGGCGACGGCGCAAAACAACGTGCTTTCGCGATTTTTCTCGACATTGAAGGAACGCTCGGGTGGCGTTGCCGGCGTACTCGACGGCGTCATGGATGTCTGGGGACGGCTGCTTGTGGGATACGGAGACATCCAAGGTTCGGCCGACGAACTTATGGACGAGATGATTAAAGGCCTAGGAGGGGGCAGCGGCGCGTTGGGCTCCATCGCATCGTGGCTCGGCGATACCGTTTCGGCGTCCGTGGCGGCGCTGGGTTTGGAACCGTGCGACTTGCGCCTGCGAAAGCCGGTGCTGACTGATTCCGCCAACGTCATTAAGAGCCCGGGGTCTGACATTGCTGGTCTCTCTCAAGCGCAAGACAAACTGCGAAGTATTCCGTTGGGCGTGACCGATCCCAAGGCGCTTTGCGAGGCGTTGGAATATCAAGTCGAACGCACCATCAGCGGTACGGTGTTCACGCTTGCGGAGATTCCTCTGCCCTGCGGCGGCTCCATCCCGCTCACCGTCGATGTCGCCACGCTGGTTGGCGCTCTGGGCGGTGGGTCGTAATGAGTATCCGCATGCGTCTGCGCGAGGAGCGCGCCCAAGCGACGGTGGAGATAACAGTGGTTACGCCCGTTTTGCTGGTGCTGGCACTCATCGTATACAACGTCATGATCTATGCCAGCGCTGTCGCGCGCTTCGACCGCGTGGTGCCCGACATCGTGTTGGCGCACGCCGTGGCGCCGAGCGGGGAGGGCGACGAAAGCTCTGTCGATGCCTCGGCGACGGTCCGGACTCAAATTCTGAATGCCATGGAAGGCTATGACTTGCAGATCGAAGTGTCGAGCGAGCAAGGCGCGGAGGCATCGGATGGTGGCCTGCTCTCCCTATCCGGTACGTTTAGGACCTACACCTGCACCATGCACTATGAGCCGTGGCCGACTTCTCTCAGCATCGCTGGCGTTCCGCTGGGGGCGCCGACAACGTTGTCGCACGAGCGCGCGGTGACGGTCGATCCATGGCGTCCGGGGGTGGTCATGTGACCGCGGTCTCGTCCTACATCGCCTACGCGCGGGCACTCAATAGGCTGGGCTGGACGCCGGCCGAGTTTGCGGTGGCGGAGTCGTTTGCCGTGCGCCTGCGCGGCATGCTGGGACGGTGTCCGGTTGCCGCCAACGGTCTGCCGCTCGTCATGGCATTTCCACGCTGCTCTTCGGTCCATACGTGTTTTATGGCCTATCCCATCGATATCGCCTTTATCGATGCACGTGGCTATGTCCTCGTATGCTACGAAAACGTACGTCCCTGGCGTATGTGCTCCTGCCCCGGCGCCTGGGCCGTACTAGAGCGTCCTTCAATCATTGTTTCGACCCCTGCTCTCCAACGCGTGCCGGCTTAAGAATTGGCGACAGCGGACTTTCGTCATACGAAATTGGGTAAGATGGAGGAGAAGATGCATGGATGTTGAGATCCATCCCAACGCTAAAAAGCACCTGACGGAAAAGCAGGTGCTTGGCGCTTGGCTTGCGGTTACTGAGTGCATTCGTCGCGAGCCGAAGGACGAGCCGCCGAGATGGCTTGCGATTGGATGGCTCCCAGACGGACGAAGCGTGGAGCTTGTCGCGGTCGAGCTTGTCCGTGGGGGCTTATCATTCATGCCTTGTCTCCAGTCCAGAAGAAATTTTGGCAGGAGATTGAACGGGCTCGGCAAAGGGGTCGATGATGGGCAAGACGTATACGGCCGCTAATGGTCAGGTTGTAACGGATGAAATGATTGACGCGTGGTGCGAGTCGTACGAGCGCGGAGAGTTTCCGGATGGCGAACACACCGTTGGTGGGATCGTGCATGGACGGCCCCCACTCTCGGGTGAGGGGACGGCAACGCTGTCGGTCAAGATTCCTCTGGGAATGAAGGAGGCCATTCGTCGACGGGCGGCTGCCGAGGGGATGACGCCAAGTGAGTTTGCCCGTGCGGCTCTGAGCGAAAAACTTCTTGCTGCCGGCTGATGCCTCTGACGTGCCGATTTAAAGAACCGAGGCTGTGCTCAAAAACTTTTTTGAAATTCTCGGTTGACCGGAACGCGTCCTTGGTTATACTAATCAAGCCTTGAAACAAGGCACACCTCAAATGGCTGGGTAGCTCAGTTGGTAGAGCAGAGGACTGAAAATCCTCGTGTCAGGGGTTCGATTCCCTTCCCCGCCACCTTGAATTGACTAGGACCTCTGCAAAGGGGTCCTTTTCTTTTATGTAGACCTCGCACGGAATCGAACCCCGTGAGGGCGCGGAGCTGAGTAAACGCGTGAGCGTTTGCCAGTGCAGCGCGCGAGGCGCGAAGCGCCGCAGCGGCAGCCTGCGGAGCAGGCCGAACCTCTGACGGCCCACCCAAAGAAAGGAAAACGAAATGAAAACAGATAGATACGGAATTAGCGGCAGCACATTAAAGATAATAGCGGCCATTTCGATGGTTCTCGATCATGTAAGCAGGATCGTCCTGACCAATGGAATCATGACTCACGCATCGTACAGTCAGATATCAGACGAACAATGGGCGATTCTAAGCGAGGCTTCGGATGTGCTTCATGTTCTTGGCAGAATTGCATTTCCCTTATTTTGCTTTTTGATAGTTGAGGGATTTTTGCATACTCATGACTTAAAGAGGTACCTGCGAAATATGCTTGTCTTCGCAATCATTGCGGAGCCCATATACGATTTCGTCCAAACCGGGCAACTATTTGACCTTCGGCAACAAAATGTTATGTGTGAGCTCCTGCTTTCCTTGGTCTTTTTGATTGTTCTGGAAAAGATACAAAGTCTTTCAAAACGGAAAAGATACATCGCAGAAACTGCTCTGATTGTTTTGACAGCACTGGCAGCTGAATACACTAAACTAGATGGCGGTGTGTATGGCATTCTGCTTGTGGCTGCATTCTATTTATTCCACGACAGCAAGGCCAAGATGTTCTTTGCTGCAGTATGTGCAGTGCTCCTTTCGTCATGCCATATAGTTGGCGGCGGATTTGAGTTTGCTACAGCTAATGTATTTAATCCTGATGTTGCTGCCGCGGTCGTTTCGTTGCTGCTTATCAATCTTTATAATGGTAAGCGAGGGCTGAAGCTCAAATATTTCTTCTACATTTTCTATCCGGCACATCTTGCTCTGCTTTATGGTGTCTCACTTATTGTTTTGAACTGTCTTTAAAAACTCTCAAACAAGTCTCTGAAAACGGAAACAAATTGACTCTAAGACTGCTTGTGAATTTCCGGAAGACCTGAGAGATGCGAGGATAGGCAACGAGGGCTGCAGAGAGATGCTTCTCAGTTCTCTGGCGGATCGCACGTATCTGTATGAGGATCACTTCCACACACTCATTAATAACAGTGATAAACACGGCAGATCCTCAAAACATGAGGCTGTGGAGGTCGAACGATGCTTCGAAAGCATGAATGGCAGCGAGAAAATGAGTTCGGAAGCGCCCTCTGGATGATCCAGCATAGAATAGAAAGCGATCGGCTCCGGCTGGTCGCTTTTTTGTTGCCGCGCCACGGGTTCGAACCCGAACTTCTCTATATATAAGAACGCTTGGCGAACAAAACCTGCCTTTTACCGACGGGAAACAAATAGCTGATGCTTTTGGAGTAAAGTGGCGCTCCAGAGATGACCGATGCCTTAACACCTATAAACCAGCTGGTCATCGCCAATATCAGAAGCCAATGCTTCAGTTTTAACCTCAGTGATGCGACTGAGGGACCTATTCATTTGTGAACAAAATATGGAGTGCGCGATTCCCGCCCCCGGCGCCCCTCCGGTCTGGCAATATATCTCCTTGCCGCGCGGCCCGGTCGGACCGGATCAGCCGCAGAGCGTGCACCTTGAGAACCGGATACTGCGAGGATGGACACATTCAGTGTCGCATCCGGGCAGACATCGAACCATTTGAAATGGTCTAACTTGGATTTGTTTTTCGCAAGGCCGCCGAGAGGCGGCCCCGAGAAATTCCTTTTCCTATACTAAAACCATATGAATCGAACGGAACCGATCAGCGTAACAGTTGTGAGGACCGGACGGGCTCGAAGCCCAGAATATTTGGACGGAGAGTTCGATCCTGGCTCAGGATGAACGCTGGCGGCGCGCCTAACACATGCAAGTCGAACGGCACCCCTCTCCGGAGGGAAGCGAGTGGCGAACGGCTGAGTAACACGTGGAGAACCTGCCCCCTCCCCCGGGATAGCCGCCCGAAAGGACGGGTAATACCGGATACCCCGGGGTGCCGCATGGCACCCCGGCTAAAGCCCCGACGGGAGGGGATGGCTCCGCGGCCCATCAGGTAGACGGCGGGGTGACGGCCCACCGTGCCGACAACGGGTAGCCGGGTTGAGAGACCGACCGGCCAGATTGGGACTGAGACACGGCCCAGACTCCTACGGGAGGCAGCAGTGGGGAATCTTGCGCAATGGGGGGAACCCTGACGCAGCGACGCCGCGTGCGGGACGGAGGCCTTCGGGTCGTAAACCGCTTTCAGCAGGGAAGAGTCAAGACTGTACCTGCAGAAGAAGCCCCGGCTAACTACGTGCCAGCAGCCGCGGTAATACGTAGGGGGCGAGCGTTATCCGGATTCATTGGGCGTAAAGCGCGCGTAGGCGGCCCGGCAGGCCGGGGGTCGAAGCGGGGGGCTCAACCCCCCGAAGCCCCCGGAACCTCCGCGGCTTGGGTCCGGTAGGGGAGGGTGGAACACCCGGTGTAGCGGTGGAATGCGCAGATATCGGGTGGAACACCGGTGGCGAAGGCGGCCCTCTGGGCCGAGACCGACGCTGAGGCGCGAAAGCTGGGGGAGCGAACAGGATTAGATACCCTGGTAGTCCCAGCCGTAAACGATGGACGCTAGGTGTGGGGGGACGATCCCCCCGTGCCGCAGCCAACGCATTAAGCGTCCCGCCTGGGGAGTACGGCCGCAAGGCTAAAACTCAAAGGAATTGACGGGGGCCCGCACAAGCAGCGGAGCATGTGGCTTAATTCGAAGCAACGCGAAGAACCTTACCAGGGCTTGACATATGGGTGAAGCGGGGGAGACCCCGTGGCCGAGAGGAGCCCATACAGGTGGTGCATGGCTGTCGTCAGCTCGTGTCGTGAGATGTTGGGTTAAGTCCCGCAACGAG
>URKH01000039.1 GCA_900548255.1 uncultured Collinsella sp.
AGTTGATCTCGTCAAAGAGGGGATCGCAAGTCACGGGAATCTGCAGCGAGCTTACGACCTCGCGCGTGGGCATGATCGAGACGAGCGTGGCGCGCACGCCGCCGCGACGCATGACGTCGACCATGGTCAGGCATTCAATCGTTTCAAAGCCATCGGCGGCGAGAACGGCAACGCTGGGCATGAGAGTTCCTTTCGTAAGGCGGCATACAATTAGCCGTCTTATACCCCGAAGACCTCCGCTTGCCACGCTCGATTTTCCATTGTTTTAAAAGGGACGGGGCTATTTTAGCTACCCCACTTGCAGGGTAGCTAAAATAGCCCCGTCCGAATTAGCTACCCTCACCCATCCTCAACAATCTCAATCTGTAACATCTAGACCCACTTTTGACCCCTAACTGTTACAGATCAAGACAAACGGAAACCGCCCCGACAAAACGTCTAAATCTGTAACATCTACGGACCAAAACCGGGTCTTACTGTTACAGATCGAGACAGCCCCCAACAGCACCGCCCCGTTCGGGGAAACGACCGCTACAGGTACGGCGGGCAGAGGCTCACTTTTTTCTTCGGTTTTTCTTGACGGAATCTCACCTGTTGTAGTACTTTGTCCCAGTCTAAAAACGCGTGGACTTTTCTGGGCGCTAGCCACCTTTTTGCCACGCAACCGAGCAGTCGGTTGCGTGGCTTTTTTCGTCTTGGCAGCAGGTACCACATGCACCGCCAGAAGACCGCACGAGCCCACCTTCCGACTGCAGGGAACAGACGCACGAGACGTGCATCTGCAAGACAGCAGACGGAAGGGAGCCTAATGGCAGAAACAAACACAATCAAGCAACAGACCGCCGAGGCGGGAGCCGCGGGCGCGGGGCAGGTCAAGGCGGCGCTCCAGGTCTTTGCGGGCGGCGCCTGCTACGGCGCGATGGCCACGACCTACAAGCTCGCCTACGCCGTGGGCTTCACCTCAGCGCAGGTGGTGGCGAGCCAGGCGTGGTTCGGCTGCCTCTTCTTCGCCCTCGCCACGCTCGCAGGGCACGCACTCGGGCACCGCTGGCAGCGCGTGGGCTGGAAGCTCGCCCTCAAGCTCATGGGCCTGGGAGCCCTCACCTGCCTCACCTCAATCCTCTACTGCTACGCCATGAGCGTGCTGCCCGCCCCGGTGGCACTCACGCTCCTCTTCCAGTTCACGTGGCTGGGGCTCGTGTGGCAGACCGTCATGACGCGCCGGCCGCCGAGGCTCCTCCAAGTGGCCTCCGCCCTGGTCATCGTCTTCGGAACGGTGTTCGCCAGCGGCGTCTACAAGACCGGCATCACCGGGTACGACCCCGTGGCCCTGCTCTGCGCGCTGGGGGCGGCCGTGTCCTGCTCCCTCTTTGTCACCCTCTCCGGCAAGGTCGAGGCCCCCTGCTCGTCCGAGCAGCGTGGCGTCATCGTATGCGCGGGCTCCGTGGTCATGTCGCTCACGGTGTGTCCGGACTACGTCGTCTCGGGCGTCCTCGCCCAGGGCATCCTGCCCTTTGCCGTCATCGCCGGCTTCTTTGGCATGCTCTGCCCGGTCCTGCTCTTCGGCATGGGCTCTCCGCACCTGCCCGCGGGCCTGTCCACCGTCATGGCCGCCGCGGAACTCCCCGCCGGCCTGCTCATCGCCATGATCGTCCTCGGCGAGCCGCTCGGCGTCGTCGAGTGGCTGGGCGTCGCCATCATCCTCGCCGGCGTGTGCCTGGCACAGGTCCCCTCCCTGCTTGGAGGCCGGGAGGCACGTCGCGCCGCCGCAGGACAAGCCGTCAGCTAGTCACCCCTTCACAGGCGGCCCGCGCGCATCAGGGAAAGGGCCACGGGCCAGGCGCGCGAGGCCGCAAAGACGTTATAAAGCGTCCCCCGCAGAGATGGGGGCGCCAGAGAGAAGGAGGCACCATGCCATTTCCAAAAGGGTTCCTTTGGGGAGGAGCCACCGCCGCCAACCAATGCGAGGGAGGTTATGACGAGGGCGGCCGCGGCCTTGCCAACGTCGACGTCATCCCACACGGGCCGGAGCGCAACGACGTAAGCCGCGGCCTGAGGCGCATGCTCGACTTCGAGCCCGGGTACTACTACCCGGCCCAGACGGGCATCGACTTCTACCACCACTACCGCGAGGACATAGCCCTCTTCGCGGAGATGGGCTTTAAGGTCTTTCGCCTCTCCATCGCCTGGAGCCGCATCTTCCCCAATGGCGACGAGGAGGAGCCCAACGAGGCCGGGCTCGCTTTCTACGAGGACGTGTTCCGCTGCTGCCGCGAGCACGGGATCGAGCCCCTCGTGACCATCACGCACTTCGACTGCCCCATCCACCTCGTCAAGAAGTACGGCGCCTGGCGAAACCGCACCCTTATCGAGCTCTACAAGCGGCTTGTGACGGTGCTCTTCAACCTCTACCGCGGCCTCGTGCGCTGGTGGATCACGTTCAACGAGATGAACATGATCTTGCACCGTCCCTTCATGGGTGCCGGCATCGTCCTCGAGCCCGGGGAGAATGCCCGCGAGGCCGAGTACCGCGCCGCGCACAACGAGCTCGTGGCGAGCGCCTGGGCCACCAAGATTGCCCACGAAGTCGACCCGGAGAACAAGGTGGGCTGCATGCTCGCCGCGGGAAGCTACTACCCCTACTCCTGTCGTCCCGAGGATGTTCGCGCGGCGCAGGTCAAGAACCAGGAGGACCTCTTCTTCGTGGACGTGCAGGCGCGCGGTCGCTACCCCGGCTACGCGCTCAAGATGCTCGAGCGCGAGGGCATCGACGTGGGCATGACCGCCGAGGACGAGCGCATCCTTGCGGAGAACACCGTCGACTTCATCTCGTTTAGCTACTACTCCTCGCGCTGCACCGCGGGCGACCCCGACTCCGTGGGCGGCGTCGCCGAGGGCAACGCCTTCGCCGGCGTGGAGAACCCCTACGTGCGCACGAGCGACTGGGGCTGGGTCATCGACCCGCTGGGATTCCGCATCACGATCAACGACCTCTGGGACCGCTACCAGAAGCCGCTCTTTGTGGTGGAGAACGGCCTCGGCGCCTATGACGAGGTGCTTCCCGACGGCACGATCGAGGACGACTACCGCATCGCCTACCTGCGCGAGCACATCGAGGCCATGCGTGACGCCATCGAGCAGGACGGCGTCGAGATGCTCGGCTACACCACCTGGGGGCCGATCGACCTCGTGAGCGCGGGCTCCGGCGAGATGGAGAAGCGCTACGGCTTCATCTACGTGGTCCGCGACAACCTGGGCAACGGCACGCTCGAGCGCAGGCGCAAGAAGAGCTTCTACTGGTATCAACAGGCCATCGCCACCAACGGAGGCGACCTGGGCTAGCCGCCCGGGCAATATCACTAAGGAGAAAATAATGGCTGAAAAATACGACGATCTGGCCAGATCCATACTCGAGAACGTAGGCGGCACAGAGAACGTCGCCAGCGTCGCGCACTGCATCACGCGCGTGCGCTTCAAACTCAAGGACGAGTCCCGCGCCAACACTGCCAAGATCGAGGCCCTCAAGGGCGTCATCCAGGTCATCCAGGCCAACGGCCAGTACCAGGTGGTCGTGGGTAACATCGTCGAGGACGTCTACGACGCGGTCCTGGAGGCCGGCAACTTCTCGAGCGGCGCAAGCGCCGACGACGAGCCCCAGGGCGAGAAGACCGTGGCCTCCGTCATCATCGACCTCATCTCTGGCATCTTCCAGCCCATCCTGGGACCGCTTGCCGCCGCAGGCATCATGAAGGGACTGCTTGCCCTCATCACCTACTTCGTCCCGGACTTTGCAAACGACGGCCTCTACACGCTGCTCTACACCGTGGCTGACGGCTTCTTCTACTTCCTTCCCGTCGCCCTGGCGTTCAGTGCCGCGCGCAAGTTCCGCATGAACGAGTTCACCGGTGTGGCAATCGGCGTGGCGCTCCTCTACCCGACGATGGTCGCCCTGACCTCGGGCGAGGCGCTCGGCAGCATCGACCTCGGCGTGGCCGGCACGTTCTCGTGGTACGCCACCGCCCTCGGGATCCCCATCATCATGCCCGTGTCCGGCTACGTGAGCTCGGTGATCCCCGTCCTTCTCATGGTGTGGTTCGGCTCTATCCTTGAGCGCTGGCTCAAGAGCTGGATGCCGGCTGCGCTCAAGATGTTCCTTGTCCCGCTCGCCACGATGACGGTCTCCATCGTCTTGGGCTACCTCATCATCGGCCCGGTGGCCACCCTCATCACCAACCTGCTGAGCGCGGCGTTCTCGTTCATCTTCCAGCTCCCCGTGGTTGGTTCCGTCCTGGGCAGCGCCCTAGTCGGCGGACTGTGGATGTGCCTCGTCATCTTCGGCTTCCACTGGAGCCTCATCCCCATCTCCATCATGAACCTGAACACCCTCGGCCACGATAGCGTGCTCGCCGCCACCATCGGCCACGGGTTCGCACTCGGAGCGGTCATCTTTGCTATGTACCTCAGAAACAAGGACGAGCGCTTCCGCGGCATCGCCCTTCCCGCGATGATCTCCGCCTTCTTCTTCGGCGTCACCGAGCCGGGCATCTACGGCATCGCCCTCCCCAACAAGCGCGCGTTCGTCGTGGCATGCCTGAGCTCCGCCGTGGGCGGCGCCATCGTGGGAATGACTGGCGCTCTCATGTACATCTCGGGCGGCCTCGGCGTCTTCAACCTGCTCAACTTCATCGACGGGACCCCTGGTGGCGCCGGGATCTCCCATATGATCTTCGCGATCATCGCCTCGCTCATTTCCGCCGTCCTGGCCTTTGTTATCGAGTTCATCACCTACCGACCCAACGACGAGGAGGAAGGCGCCCACTAGCTTGCGCCCTCCTCAATCAGCTCTATGTAATTGAGGAGCAGTTGAGGTGGGTGAGGGCCGAGGGCGATCAAGGTGGCCGCCCTCGGCCCGGGACAACCTGCCAGAAGGCGTTTAGCTTTCTCGGGCGGCGCTGAAATGAACTGCGCCCCGATACTTGGACGGGCCAATTAGCGGCCTATGCCGCACATGGGGACTGATTTCGGAACTCCTCCGGGGCCAGTCCCTTTTGCTTAACCCGCCTCCTCTTGTTCCAGTGAACGGTGTAGGCGTGGAGGTCCCGCTTGAACTCCTCGAAGCTCCGCCACGTCCGGTTTCTGTAGAACTCGTCCTTCAGGCGCCCGGGCAGCAGCTCCGTCGCAAGAGCTCGCCCTCGCGCGCCGCCGGCCCCGGCCGGGTCCGGGCGCCCTTCGGCCTTCGGTGCGCCCGTATCCCCTGTCGCAAAACTCTGCTGCAAGAGTCCTCAGCGTGGCGTCGTGTCCGACTTTCCCGTCCATAAAGAAGCCCCCCATTTCTAATGTCCAAGAAATGAGGGGGCGGTTCAATTTCGGGACGGGGATTAAATAATCATTCAGAACAATTTTTTATCCCCGTCCCAGAAAAATCATCGGGCGTGGTCTTGGGCAAACGGTCTAGTTACGCTTGAGGTGGACGACGGTTTCGCAGTGGAAGGTTTGCGGGAACAGGTCGACCGGTGTGATCTTGACGGGGGAGAAGGTGCCTTCCTCGACAAAGCGCTTAAGGTCGCGCGCCAGGGTGGCAGGGTCGCAGCTCACGTAGGCGACATCGCGGGCACTCGTGCTCGCGATGAGGTCGATGGCCTCGGGCGCCAAGCCTGCGCGTGGCGGATCGACTACCAGGACATCGGCGTCCTGATCGGGGAACTCGCGCACCGCGTCGCCGCCGATGACGTCGACGTTATCGAGTTTGTTGATCTCTAGGTTACGGCGCAGGTCGCGTACGGCCGGTCCGTAGGCCTCGACAGCGGCAACAAAGTCGCAGCGGCGGGCGAGCGGCAGGGTGAAGGTTCCAGCTCCGCAATACAGGTCTACGGCAAGTTCGTCTTCCTGCGGGTCGAGCGCCTCCATGACAAGCTCGATCAAAATCTCGGCACCCTTGGTGTTGACCTGGAAAAACGACGGGGCCGAAAGGCGCATCTGGCCGTCGGCGATGTTCTCGGTCCAGGAGCCCTCGCCGGCGAGCATCTCAACCTTGGAGACGCGGCGGGCCTTCTTCTCACCCTTGCTCATAACGCGCACTATGCTCGTGGGGTGTGCGGCGTCTGCCAGCACGCGCGAGACCTGCGAGCGCGGAAACGAGCCCGTGGGCGTCCAGAGCGCGATTTCGAGCGCCTTGGTGCGACGCGAGGCGCGAATGCCCACGCGCTCCAGGCCTAGGTCGTGGCTGCCGCTCAGATAGTTGAGCGCGCCGACGACCGACTTGAGCGCCTTGGGAAAACGTTTATCGAACAGCGGACACGAATCGACGGTCACGATCTTGCTGGGGTCGACACCGTGCATGCCAAGGCGCACGCGACCGTTGACGACGGTCGGCTCCAGCTCGATTTTATTGCGGTAGCCCCAGTCGTCCTTGGTATGGCGGATGGGCTGTACCAATTCATCCGCCTGTTCGGGAGCGAACTTGCCGATGCGCTCGAGCGTGGAGCGCAGGTTTTGCTCCTTGGCGGCGAGCTGTGCCGTGCGTGAGAGATTGCCCCACGAGCAGCCGCCGCAGATGCCCACGAAGGGGCAGGGGGGCTGAATGCGATCGGGGCTCGGCTCCAGAATCTCGGTGGTGCGGGCGCGCATGAACGATTTGCCGTCCTGCACGATCTCGGCCTCGACGGTGTCGCCTGCCACGGCGCCCTGCACAAAGACGGCCTTGCCGTTGTCGGCGTGCGCCAGCCCGTCGGCGCCGTAGGTCATCGATTCTATAGTGAGCTTCATATTCCTGCCTGTCATTCGCGGTCTTGTCCGCAACCATGGTAGCAGGGAAAAGCGCCCCGTATCTGGGGCATTCCTCAAATACGGGGCGCTTCTACAAACGTCTATTTCGTCTTGCCGGTAATGAGCGTCTTAAGGCCTAGGCCGATCAGGCCCAGACCCATACGCACGCGGCCGGGGCGATGGCGCTCGATGGCCTTGGTCTTGCCGGCGGGTTTCTCGCGGCGGGCGCTTGCATGGGGCGCGGACTTGACGGTCTGCGGCTGAGGCTGGGGCTGGGGCGCAGGCTCGGGTTCGGATTCCAGGTCGGGTTCAATGACGGTTGCCTGGACCTTCTGGACCTTGGGAACGTCCGCCTGGGGCTTGGGCTTGGGGCCCAGAACAGGTGCGGATTCCGGTTTTGCTTTGGCGACGGGCTCCGAAGCCACGGCTGCGGACTCGGCGTTGCGATAAGCGCGCTCCAACAGGAACTCCTGCGAGTTAAAGGGCTTCTCACCCTCTTTTCGCTCTACGGGAACCCAGGTGCCGTCGCTCGTCAGGCTACGTGCCTTCACGTTGTCGCGCAGCTGCACGCCCATGTACTCGTGCACCAGCGCGCGGCAGGTGGGGTCGAGCACGGGGAAGGCGATCTCCACGCGGTGCTCGGTGTTGCGCGTCATCATGTCGGCCGAGCTCAGATAGATCATGTCCGAGTCCACGCCAAAGGCGTAAACGCGTGCATGCTCCAAAAAGCGTCCGACGATAGAACGGACATGCACGTTCTCGGTCTTGCCCGGAACGCCGGGCTTGAGGCATGAGATGCCGCGGATGATCATGTCCACGCGGACTCCTGCACACGATGCCTCGGCGATCTTGTCGATGACCTCGCGGTCGGTGAGCGAGTTGAGCTTAAAGAACACACGGGCTGGCTCGCCAGCGAGGGCGCGCTGGATCTCGCGATCCAGGCCGCGCATGATGAGCGGCTTGAGGCCCACGGGCGCCACGCCCAGGAAGCGGTAATCGCCGCGCAGGTTGCCCAGCGACAGGTTGCGGAAGAACAAGTTGGCGTCCTCGCCGATGCCGGGGTGGGCGGTCATGAGCATAAAGTCGCTGTAGAGCTTGGCCGTCTTCTCGTTAAAGTTGCCGGTGCCCAACAGCGTCAGGCGTGTAAGCGCCATGCCCTCGCGATAGGTGAGCTGGCAGATCTTGGAGTGGCACTTAAAGCCTTCGGAGCCGTAGATGACGGTGCAGCCTGCCTCTTCCAGACGCTCGGCCCACTCGATGTTGTTCTGCTCGTCGAAGCGGGCGCGGAGCTCCATGAGCACCGTGACCTCTTTGCCGTTCTCGGCGGCATCGATCAGCGACTCGCACAGGCGGCTTTGCTTGGCCACGCGGTAGAGCGTGATGCGCAGTGAGATGCACTCGGGGTCGTAGGCGGCCTCGTGCACCAGATCCAGGAAGGGGTTCATAGCCTCATAGGGATAAAAGAGCAGCTTGTCGTGCTGAAGTACCTGCTCGCGGATGGAGCGGGTCATATCGATGGTGGGATTGGGCTGCGGCTTAAACGGCGTAAAGAGCAGCTCGTTGCGCAGGTGCTCGGGAATCTTGCCCTCGATGCCAAAGACATAGCCCAGGTTGAGCGGGATATCGCAGGTAAAGACCGAGCGACGCGGGAGCTCGAGCGCCTTGCGGATAGTCTTGAGCGTCGCTTTTTCGAGTGAGCCCGAGACGGCGAGCACTACCGGCTGCAGGCGCAGGCGCTTCTTGAGGATACGCTTCATGTGCTGGCGGTAATCCTCTTCCTCCTCGACGCCCTCGCCGTCCGGGTCGATATCGGCATTGCGTGTGACGCGGATGAGCGCGCGGTCGAGCGGCTTATAGGAGCCAAAGCAGCTGTCCAGGCAGGCGAGGATGACGTCCTCGAGCAGAATGTAGGAGTAGGTGCCGGTGGGCGAGGGGATCTCGACCACGCGGTTCATCGAGGCGGGAATCTCGATCAGGCCCAGCAGACTTTCCTCGTCGGTGACGCCGTCCAAGCCGCAGGCCAGGTAGAGCGCGCCGTTGCGCAGGTTGGGGAAGGGGTGGCGCGGGTCGATCACCAGCGGCGAGATGACCGGCGACACGTAGGCCTGGAAGTAGCGGGTGACAAAGGTGCGCTCCTCGGGCGTAAGCGAATCGATGCGAGCGCGGTGAACGCCTAGGGTGTCGAGCTTGCCCTCGATGCTCTTAAAGATGGACTCCCATCGGGTAAGGAGCCCGGGCATTTCGGTCATGACAGCATCGACCTGTTCGGAGGCGGTCATATTGCTCTTGTTGTCGACAGGCTGTTTTTTGAGCTCCGCCAGATCGGACAGGCCGCCCACGCGCACCATGAGAAACTCGTCGAGGTTAGACTCGAAGATCGACACGAACTTTAGACGCTCGAACAGCGGAACGGTCTCGTCGAAGGCTTCGTCAAGCACACGGTTATCAAAGCGCAGCCAGCTGAGCTCTCGGTTCTGCGTGTACGAGAAGTCGCGCGGCGGTTTGCGCAGCTTTGCGGCGGCTTGCTTTTTTTCGATTTTGCTCGGCATATGCATCTGTCCGTTCAGTCCCCGCAGGGGACGGTTGCCTAACACTATTCACTATTGTCTCAATTTAGTCGACTTGTGGCACGGACGTATTGTGCGAACGGTATCTTAACCTACTTCTTACGCTGTCAAGCCATAGAGCTGACGCCCGTCGCGTTGCGAAAAACGGTCTAGATCCTCACTCAACTGCTGAGTATGTGTGAATAAGAATGATAGATAGCTGAATATCATCGAATACAGGCAGAAACGTAAACAAGCGTCATTTATATACATAAAACCGTTGTAGATATGCAATTCTTAATCGAAAGATTGGAGTTGTAATTGCGAATGATTTTTGAGAAAAAAGAGCGTTTACCTTAGAAAAGCTACTTTAGAACGCCGAAGTGCATTATGGGGGAATCATATTCGATATACCGTTCATCGAACTTTGTTGACCGTTCGGGGGCGAGGTGGAATTGCGGTTGGAATTTGGATATAACTAGAGCTGTCAGTAAGCAGCACCCGTTACGGAAGGGTGCTGAGAGATTCGGCCGAAAGGCCCGAAAGAAAGGTAGGAGGCCATGACGAAAGGTCTGCACGTGCCTTCCGAGATCGGCAAGCTCAGGAAGGTCTGCCTGCACCGTCCCGGCGACGAGCTCCTCAACCTGCCGCCCGACGAGCTCGAGCGACTCCTGTTCGACGACGTCCCGTTCCTGGAGGTCGCGCAGCAGGAGCACGACACCTTCGCCCAGATCCTGAGGGACCAGGGCGTGGAGGTGCTCTACCTCGAGAACCTCGTCGCAGAGGTGTTCGACCAGGTCCCCGGCGCCCGCGCCGAGTTCACCGACCAGTACATCGCCGAGGCAGGCATCCGCGGCCAGCACATGCCGCAGATCGTCCGCGAGAAGCTGGACTCCATCGAGGACAACCTCGAGTTCGTCAAGAAGACCATGGCCGGCATGACCAAGGCCGAGATCGACATGCCCCTCACGGCGTCCACGACCCTCGACTCCCTGGTCAACTCCGAGTCCGAGTCCGACCTGATCATCGACCCGATGCCCAACCTCTACTTCACCCGCGACCCGTTCGCGGTCGTCGGCGAGGGCGTCAACCTCAACCGCATGTACTCGGTCACCCGCAACCGCGAGACCCTGTACGGCAAGTACGTCTTCAAGTACCACCCCGACTACAAGGACGTCTCCCTGTACTTCCGCCGCGACTGCCAGTTCCACACCGAGGGCGGCGACGTGCTGAACATCAACGAGAAGACCCTCGCCGTCGGCATCTCCCAGCGCACCCAGGCGGCCGCCATCGACGTCATGGCCCAGAACATCTTCTGGAACTCCGACTCCAAGGTCGAGCGCATCCTGGCCTTCGACATCCCCGTCTCGCGCGCCTTCATGCACCTCGACACGGTCTTCACCCAGATCGACGTCGATAAGTTCACGATCCACCCCGCCATCATGGGCACCCTGCGCGTCTACGAGCTGACCGCCGGCAAGAACCCGGGCGAGGTCAACATCCGCCTGATCGAGGACACCCTCGAGCACGTCCTGGAGGACGCCACCGGCGTCGACCAGGTCAAGCTGATCCCCTGCGGCGGCGGCGACCCGATCGCGGCCTCCCGCGAGCAGTGGAACGACGGCTCCAACACCCTGTGCGTCGAGCCCGGCAAGATCTGCGTCTACGCCCGCAACACCGTCACCAACGACGTGCTGTACAAGGAGGGCCTGGACCTTCTCGTCGTGCCCTCCGCCGAGCTCTCCCGCGGCCGCGGCGGCCCGCGCTGCATGAGCATGCCCTTCTGGCGCGAGGACCTCTAAGTCTTTAACGTTCCGGTGCGGTCCCCCTACAACCGCACCGGTTTCGCCCGTCAAACGGGCACCACTTTTTAGTAATTCACTTTTTCGAAAGGATACGAACCATGGGTGTTAACCTCTCCGGCCGTAGCTTCCTCAAGCTCCTCGACCTCACCACCGAGGAGATCGAGTACCTGCTCAAGCTCTCCAAGAACTTCAAGGACATGAAGCGCGCCGGCGTTCCTCACCGCTATCTCGAGGGCAAGAACATCGTCCTGCTCTTCCAGAAGACCTCCACTCGTACCCGCTGCGCCTTCGAGGTCGGCGGCATGGATCTGGGCATGGGCGTCACCTACCTCGATCCGGGTTCGTCGCAGATGGGCAAGAAGGAGTCCATCGAGGACACCGCCCGCGTTCTCGGCCGCATGTATGACGGCTTTGAGTTCCGTGGCTTTGCCCAGGACGACGTCGAGGAGCTTGCCGCTAAGTCCGGCGTGCCCGTGTGGAACGGTCTGACCACCGAGTGGCACCCCACCCAGATGCTCGCCGACATCCTGACCGTCCAGGAGAACTTCAACTACGACATCAAGGGCAAGACCCTCGTCTTCATGGGCGACTGCAAGAACAACGTCGCTCGCTCCCTCATGGTCGTCTGCTCCAAGCTCGGCATGAACTTCGTGGCCTGCGGCCCCGAGGAGTGCATGCCCGCTGACGACGTCATCGAGGCCTGCAAGCCCATCGCCGAGGCCAACGGCTGCACCATCAAGCTGACCACCGACGTCAAGGACGGCGTCACCGGTGCCGACGTTCTCTACACCGACGTTTGGGTCTCCATGGGCGAGCCCGACGAGGTCTGGGCCGAGCGCATCGCTCAGCTCACCCCGTATCGCGTTACCTCCGAGGTCATGGCTATGGCCAACCCGGGTGCCATCTTCCTGCACTGCCTGCCCAGCTTCCACGACACCAACACCACGATTGGCGCCGAGAAGTGCGAGCAGTTCGGCATCACCGAGCAGGAGGTCACCGACGAGGTCTTCGAGAGCCCCGCTTCCAAGGTCTTCGACGAGGCCGAGAACCGCATGCACACCATCAAGGCTGTCATGTACGCTACGCTCAAGTAAGAGCATCTAGCATCTCGCTCGGGGTGCATTGCTGCGCACCCCGAGCACTTTTGTCTGGTAAAAATCTCGCACCGAACGACATGCACGGCACGGAAGAGCCGCTTCGGGCGAGATCAGTAAATGATTTATGAAGGGGGGATGAGAACTATGACTGAGACCGCTAAGAAAAAGCGCGGTATGCCTTCATCGTTCACCATTCTTCTTGCTCTGCTGGCAATCGTCGCGGTTGTTACCGTTATCGTCTCCGGTACGTCCGGTGGCGCGGTTACCGCTGCCCGCTTGAGCGATTTCTGCACCGCCCCGGTCAAGGGCTTCGCTGACGCTCTGCCCGTCTGCCTCTTCGTTATGATCCTCGGCGGCTTCCTCGGCATGATGACCGAGACCGGCGCCCTGGACAACGGCATTGCCGTTCTGGTGCAGAAGCTTAAGGGCAATGAGATCATGCTCATTCCCGTGCTGATGCTCATCTTCTCCCTCGGTGGTACCACCTATGGTATGTGCGAGGAGACCGTTCCCTTCTACGCCCTGCTCGCCGCTACCATGATGGCTGCTGGCTTCGACCCCATGGTCGGCGCTGCAACCGTCCTGCTCGGCGCTGGCTGCGGCTGCCTCGGCTCCACGGTTAACCCGTTTGCCGTCGGCGCTGCCGTCGACGCTCTGACCGGCGTTGGCATTGAGGTCAACCAGTCCATCATCATCGGCCTCGGTGCCGTCCTGTGGATTGTTACCACCGCCATGTCCATCTTCTTCGTCATGAGCTATGCCAAGAAGGTCAAGGCTGACAAGGGTTCCACCATCCTTTCGATGCAGGAGCTCAAGGACGCCGAAGAGGCTCACGGCAAGGCTGCTTCCGAGGTTCACAAGGAGGTCAAGCTCACCGGTCGTCAGAAGGGTGTTCTGATCGCCTTTGCCTTCACCTTCGTCGTCATGATCGTCGGCTTCATCCCGCTGGCCGACCTTAACGAGGGCGTCGCCAACTTCTTCGATGCTGGCGCTGTCTATGACGCCGACGGTAACGCCATCGTTCAGGGCTGGTCTGCCCTGATCACCGGCCTGCCCATTGGTCAGTGGTACTTCGACGAGGCTTCCACCTGGTTCTTCCTCATGGCTGTCCTGATCGGTATTATCGGCGGCCTGTCCGAGAAGCAGATCGTCAACACCTTCATCACCGGCGCTGCCGACATGATGTCCGTTGTCCTCGTCATCGCCCTCGCCCGTGGTATCTCCGTCCTCATGGCTAGCACCGGCCTCGACGTCTACGTCCTCGACGCTGCCGCCAATGCTCTGGCTGGCCTGTCCGGCGTGATCTTCGCTCCCATGAGCTTCCTGGTCTACTTCGGCCTGTCCTTCCTAATCCCCTCGACCTCCGGTATGGCTACTGTCTCCATGCCCATCATGGGGCCGCTGGCTGTTAAGCTCGGCTTCTCGCCCGAGGTCATGGTCATGATCTTCTCCGCCGCCATCGGCGTCGTGAACCTGTTCACCCCGACCTCCGGCGCCATCATGGGCGGTCTTGCCCTGGCCAAGATCGAGTGGACGACCTGGCTCAAGTTTGCTCTTAAGCTCATCGTCGCTCTCTCCGTCGTCTGCGCCATCATCCTGACCGTCGCTTGCGTGATGCTCTAAGTACCCCTTGGGTACCCCACGGAAACCATGACGATCCTGTAAAGGATCACCTGGTCATCGTCTGTCCGGTGGGGTAACCCCACCGGTAGACTCCTACCTTTAGCCTCCTCCCGTTCCGTGCGCGGGAGGGGGCGCACTTATGTTGCGCGGTTCTACGAACCGCGCAACCAGTTGACGCTGCGCGCCGCCCAGGACGACAATTTGTCATTCAAAAGGCAAGGCATGACCAAAAGGTCTATGCCTTGCCTTTTTCATGCCAACTTGTACGTCCTGGACGGCGCTCGCTGTCCGTCCTCTGCCTGCGGCGCTTTCCATTGTTGGTGCAGGGGCGCTTTGCCTACTCTGGCGGGCTTTCGCTGGCTTATGCTCAACCTGCGACGTTTTCATTGTTGGTGCTGAGTGCCTTGTTTCCCGTTCCAAATGAGCCACCCCGGGTCCCCGGCGGTTGCGGTGGGCGTGTTTGGTTGGTGCCTGTTGATGGCCTGGGCATCGGGGGGGCAGGCTCCGTTATAATCGCGTAGGAACTTAATTTACGAAACGGGACGGGAGCCATACATGCGCCAGGGTTTCGACAACGCGAAGTATATCGAGCTGCAGGCTGCTCACATTAAGGAGCGCATCTCGCAGTTTGGCGGCAAGCTCTATTTGGAGTTTGGCGGTAAGCTGTTCGATGACTATCATGCGAGCCGAGTGCTGCCGGGTTTTGAACCGGACAGCAAGTTCCGCATGCTCAAGAGCATCGCCGACGATGTCGAGGTTATCATCGCGATCAACGCGAACCACATCGAGAAAAACAAGGCTCGTGGTGACCTTGGCATTACCTATGACGAGGATGTGCTGCGCCTGGTTGACCTGTTCCGCGGCAACGGCTTTGCTGTCGCGGCCGTGGTCATCACCCAGTACGCTGGACAGCCCGCTGCCGATGTGTTCCGCAACCGCCTGAACGCGCTCGGTATTCCCGCCAAGCTGCACTATCCCATCGAGGGGTATCCGCACGATGTCGATCTGATCGTGTCCGACGACGGCTATGGCAAGAACGAGTTTGTCGAGACCACCCGACCGCTCGTTGTCGTGACGGCGCCCGGCCCTGGCTCGGGCAAGCTCGCCACTTGCCTGTCTCAGCTCTATCACGAGCACAAGCATGGCACGGCCGCCGGCTATGCCAAATTCGAGACCTTCCCGGTTTGGAATCTGCCCCTTACGCATCCGGTCAATATTGCCTACGAGGCCGCCACGGCAGACCTCGATGACGCCAACATCATCGACTCCTTCCACCTGGAGGCCTACAACAAGACCACGGTCAACTACAACCGCGACGTCGAGGCCTTCCCGGTAGTCCGTGCCCTGATGGAAAAGATCCTGGGCAAGAGCCCCTACCAGAGCCCTACGGACATGGGCGTCAATATGGTCGGTTTTGCCATCACCGATGACGATGCCTGCCGCGACGCTTCCAAGATGGAGATCGTCCGCCGCTACTTTACCGCGGTCGAAAATGTGCGCCGTACCGGCGTGGGCGATGAGCAAGTCGACCGTCTCAAGATTATTATGAAGAAAGCCGGCATCGATAAGAACTACTCACCGGCGCGCTCGGCGGCCCTCACCAGGGAGCAGCTGACGGGTGGTCCCGTGGGTGCCATGGTCATGCCCGATGGCTCCGTGGTGACCGGTAAGACCTCCACGCGCCTGGGCGCCGCAAGTTCGCTCATTATGAACGCCCTCAAGCATGTCTCGGGCGTCGACCTTAAGCTCGAGGTCATTAGCGATGAGGCGATCGAGCCCATCAGCAAGCTCAAGACGCATTTCCTGGGCAGCAAAAACCCGCGCCTCCACACCGACGAGACGCTTATGGCGCTGTCGATCACCTCGGCCACGAGTGAGACGGCCGCTCGCGTCCTTTCGGGCCTGGAGCAGCTGCGCGGTTGCGATGCCTTCTTTAGCGTGATTATCTCGCCGACGGACGAGACGGTACTGCGCAAGTTGGGCATCAACGTGTGCTGCGAGCCCAAGTTTGAGCGCCGCGGTTTCTTCCATCGCTAAGTTTGAAGCACCGCGGTAATTGCATTGCATTTTGGCCGTATCGGGTTAGCGCCCGGTACGGCTTTTTGATCAATAAAGCGTCTATTTCGGCGAAAAATAGCTGTTTACCTGCCTAGAAACAATTTGAGCGGTATACAATAACCGTAACTGTTTCATCCTTAGCGGGATGCCGCATGATGGATATTACCTGCCATCGTGAGGTGTGTCGGTCGCGCACGGCGCGTTAGATGCTCGTGCTCGGTTTGAGGAGGCTGCTATGGCGGGCAAGGGTCGTGCGAGTGTCAACGATATGAAGCGTGTCGAGGTGCTGGTGTTGATGGAGATCGACCAGCAAACCGAAGACAATGGCGGGCCGTATGGTTTCTCGCGCAAAACGCTTGCCGAGCGCGTGGGGGTTTCGCCGTATCGTGCCCGCGCCGCAATCGATCGCTTGGATTCCGAAGGTATGATTGATGTCGTCTCGCGTTATAGCGACGACGGCGGTCAGCTTGCAAATGGCATTTGCCTCACCGAACGTGGTGAGTGGTATCTTGAGGGCGTCCGTACCGGCATGCTCGTTCAAGAAATGCTTGAGGACGAGGTTGCTGATCGATAGCAGCATGTAACCCTTGCCATAGTGACGCCGCCTGGGAAACCGGGCGGCGTTTTGTTTCAAGATTGAGAAATGCAATCGCACGCGAGAAAAAATGCGGACGGTCCGCGGCGCGAGTATTACAATGAAGACCCGTAAGATGTGGATAAACAACTTCTACGGGAAGCGCAGGTAACTCAATATGACCAAGCATGTGTTCGTAACCGGTGGCGTGGTTTCGTCCCTGGGCAAGGGTATCACCGCGGCCTCGCTGGGCCGTCTGCTCAAGTCGCGTGGCTACAAAGTAACGATGCAGAAGGCCGACCCGTATCTGAACGTCGACCCCGGTACCATGAGCCCGTTCCAGCATGGTGAGGTCTTTGTAACCGAGGATGGTTACGAGTCCGACCTGGACCTGGGTCATTACGAGCGCTTTATTGATGAGAACCTGACCCGCGATTCCAACTTTACGACCGGTGCCATCTACAAAAGCCTAATCGCCCGCGAGCGTCGCGGCGACTTTTTGGGCGGTACCGTGCAGGTGATTCCTCACGTCACCAATGCCATTAAGGACAAGTTTCGCCGCATCGAGGAGCAGACCGGCTCCGATGTAGTCATCACCGAGCTGGGCGGCACGATCGGCGACATCGAGTCCCAACCGTTTGTCGAGGCCATCCGTCAGTACCGCAAGGAGGCCGGCTCCGAGAACGTCTGCTACATCCACGTGTCGCTCGTTCCCTATATTGCCGCCGCCCACGAGGTCAAGACCAAGCCCACGCAGCATTCCGTCAAGGAGCTCCGCAGCTTTGGCATCCAGCCCGATATCATCGTGCTGCGCTCCGACCACCATATCGATGACGCTATCCGCGGAAAGATCGCAAGCTTCTGCGACGTCGACACCGATTGCGTCTTTACCAATGAGGACTGCGCGAGCATCTACGACGTGCCGCAGCTGCTTGCCGAGCAGGACTTTGACCTGCGTATTTGCGAGCGCCTGGGCCTGGACCCGCGTGAGCGCGACATGAGCGAGTGGAATGAGTTCCTGCGTAAGCAGAACCATGCCAACCATCACGCCGATAAGGTTAAGATTGCCGTCGTGGGTAAGTACACGCAGCTGCCCGATGCGTACCTGTCGGTTATCGAGGCCCTGCACCATGCGGGCGTCTTCTACGATCGCCATGTGGACGTCCAGCTGGTCGACGGCGAGAGCCTCGACGAGCAGAATGTCTCCGAGGTTCTGGGCGACGCCTCGGGCATCCTGGTCCCCGGCGGCTTTGGCAAGCGCGCCCTGGAGGGCAAGATCCTCGCGGCCGAGTTTGCCCGTGAGCACAAGATTCCGTATCTGGGCATTTGCCTGGGTATGCAGGTCGCCGTGTGCGAGTTCGCCCGCAACGTCGTCGGCCTTGCCGGTGCCAGCTCCTCTGAGTTCGATCCGGACGGCCCGTTTAGCGTCATCGATCTGATGAGCTCGCAGGAGGACGTGACCGAGAAGGGCGGCACCATGCGCCTGGGCGCCTATCCGTGCAAGCTCGCCGCCGATACCCTTGCTCGCGAGGCATATGGCGAGGAACTCGTCTACGAGCGTCACCGTCACCGCTTTGAGTTCAACAACGCCTTCCGCGACCAGCTCGAGGATGCCGGCTTGGTTATCTCTGGCCTCTCGCCCGACGAGCGCCTGGTCGAGATGGTCGAGCTGCCGCGCGACGTGCATCCGTGGTATGTGGCAACCCAGGCTCACCCCGAGTTCAAGAGCCGTCCGACTAATCCGCAGCCGCTGTTCCGAGAGTTCGTGCGCGCTTCGATCGGCCAGCACGAGGGTGTCGACCGTCTGCAGGTGACGCCCATGAACCTCGCTACGGACTAAGGGTGCCGGCGAATAAGGAACATACCGAAGCTACTCCCTCGTCGCTCGCCGTGGCGGCGGGGGAGTATCTCGATTACCTCGCGGTCGAGCGGGGCTTGGCGCGCAACACGATTGTGGCCTATCGTCGTGACCTGACGACGTACTGCGCCTATCTGGAGCGGGCGGGTATTGTGTCTTTTGAAGAGGTGACCCGTCAGGTCGTGGAGGGCTTTGTCGCCGATCGCCGCGGCGGAGGCTATTCCGACGCCTCGGTGGAGCGCGCGCTTGCTGCCGTGAAGGGCCTGCATGCCTTTTTGGTGCGCGATGGGATTGTGGCCCAAAATCCAACGGCGGCGTTGCGCCTGCCTAAAAAGGCTGAGCGTTTGCCGGAGTATCTATCGGTGGAGGATGTCTCGGCGCTGCTCGATCAAGACTTTCCCGAGGGCGAGATGGGACTGCGCGACCATGCCATCTTGGAAGTGCTCTACGGATGCGGTTTGCGTGTGAGTGAGCTGGTTGGGCTCGATGTGGGCGATATCCATATTGACGATGGCTTTGTACTCGTTCGCGGTAAGGGCTCAAAGGAACGCCTGTCCCCACTGGTGGGAAGCGCGGCGCGAGCTCTGACGCTCTATGTAACTGAGGGGCGTTCTCGCTTGGCGGCCCATGCCCACGGAACCGAGACCTCAGCGGTCTTTTTAAATAAGAACGGCCGCCGTCTGTCGCGCCAGGGCATCCATGCCATCTGTGAGCGCTACGGGCGCCAGGTGGGGCTGGTGGGACTCCATCCCCATACGCTGCGTCACTCCTTTGCCACCCATATGCTTGCGGGCGGTGCAGACCTCCGTGTGCTACAGGAGATCTTGGGACATGCCGATATATCGACCACGCAGGTCTACACACATGTCGACCGAACGCAACTGACCGAGGTCTATCTGGCGGCGCATCCGCTAGCACATCGCTAGCACCTCGCTGACCTGCATATTTATAAATACTAAAGGGGACGGGCCCCAGATTGCCGAGACGCACTTTTGCGC
>URKH01000040.1 GCA_900548255.1 uncultured Collinsella sp.
AGTCGTTGGGGACGTTCTTGTTTGACTAGTCGTTTAAGAACGTCCCCAATGACTACTTGCTTGCGAACAGCCAGACTAGGATGATCACCAGGATTGCGGCGACGATGCAGACGATGGCGCCGGTGAATTTGATGCGTGAGTCGCGGGTGCGCTCTCGTACGTCGTCTTCGGCGGCCTCGAGCTGGTCGACTTCTTGCTCGGTCTCGGCGTGTTCGGCTTTGTCTCGGGCCAAGGATCCTGCAAGCGACTCAGTGATTTCTGGGTGGTCGTGCACCTCGGTCGCCTGTTCGATGATCGACTGTGCATGTGCGGCATCTGCTTGGGCGTTGGCGATGGTCTGCTCCTGGTCGCGGCGTGCCTTGTCCTCCGCGGCGATCTTCTCGCGCAGTTCGCGCTGACGAGTCGCGGCGGCAGTCTTCGCCGTCTGCAACTCGTCGCGCGCGGCATCGGCTTCGGTCGTCACGGCTTGGTGCGCGCGTTTTGCGTCGGCGATAGGGGCTTGAGCCTGCTCGACGGCCTGCTCGGCTGCGGCAAGTGAATGCTCAAGGTCGGCGGTGATGCGCGGGACATCTTCTTCGGCTTTACGCAGGGCATCTGCCGTGTCGGAAATCTGCATCGAGAGCTCGCTGGTGCGCACCGTATAGTTGGCGGGATTTGCCGAGGGATTGCGTTGCAGCTCGGCATACTCATGACGCAGTGTCTCGAGCTGGGCGCGCGTGGCGTCGACGGTTTGTTGTGCGGCGGCAATGCCGGTGTCTCGCTCTGCCTTCACCTTGTCGCGGATGCGCTTGGAATCCTCAAGACGTCGAACGAGGCGGTTGCCGGTCTCGCGCGAGCTCGCCTCGCGGGCCTCCACGGCATCGAGCGTGGCCTTCAGACGGAGCTCAGTCGCGTCATCCTCTGTCTTCATTTGTTCGAGCTGACCCTTGAGCTTTGTCGCTTTGGAGGCGTGGGCATCACGGTCAATCTCGGCGGCCGCTGCAGTCTTTTGGGCCGTGGCAATCGCCTGGCGCTGGTCGGCGACGATCTGGTCGTAGCGGCCTGCGATATCCTGGCGCGTCTCGAGTTCCTCGGCCTGATCGGCAATGCGCTGCTCAAGTTCGGCCAGGTGGGCGCGGGCATCGGCAAGTGCCTTTTTCGCGGCGTTCATCTCGCGCATGGCCGAGGCGCCCTGGGCGATAAAGGTGCCCACGGCGTTCGCAGTGTTCGAGACAGCGGTCCCCAGATCGCGGCTCGCGGCGGAGGAGTGCGGGGCGGTCGGGCGAGCGGTGTCGGCAGCGTCCGCATCGGCAGCCTGCGGCACGGCGATATTGCCGGTACCGCCCTCGATCACAGAAAAGCCTGCTGCGTGCGGGTCGACCGCATCGGCGCCAATCGTGGGATGCTCGAGCTGCAGAAACGAGGGCATGGTGCTGCCCTGGTCGGCAACCGGAGTCTCGCCGGGTACGAAGGTCGAGGCTGCCTCGGCGGCCTCCTCTTCCTCGGCGTCAACGTCAGCGTCGGCCACGGCGTCTTTCATCGCTTTGACGGCATCCATCATGGAGTCCATGACGGCGTCGAGCTCTTCTTCCGAAGAAACCTCGATGGGGCCCGCTGCCTGTACCGCGGGCTTCGCATCGGGCTCGCCGCCACCCGGTTCCGACTGATCGCCTTCGCCTTGCTCGACAGTATCATCTGCGTCTGTGGCCTTATCTGCGGTGGCGTGTACATCTTCGTCGGATGCATCGGCTGATACATTCGCGGGTGCGTCGGCGCAGGTAGGAGTGTCGCAGCCGTCGATGGCGTCTGCGGAATGATCAATATGCTGCTGAGTCTGGGGGTCCAGCTCGTCTGTCATAGGCATGTGCTCCTCATCGTTGTTCGTCACCCTATGATAAAGTCTCGCGCCGACATCCCACGCGCCGCAGCAAAGTTTCAAAACGTGTTCGATGGCTCGATCTGATAACAATAACTCGGCCGCTTTATCCAGTTTGTACTTGACAATCCCTTCGCCGAACGACGTGGTGCCGTTCGCCTACCGCGGTCTTTTATTTTCGCTTGAACACGCTAAAGTTGCATCTCAGCTTTTGGCGCGTGAAGTTGGATACGCGCAGTCGGCGGGCGTGCCCGTCGTGATTTGAAAGGACTTTCTTATGGGACTTTTCACTGGCAAGACCGTGATTATCACCGGCGGCGGCAAGGCCACGCTTAAGGACGGCTCCGCTGGCTCCATCGGCTACGGCATCGATATCGCTTTTGCCAAGGAGGGCGCAAACCTCGTCATTACCGGCCGCAACGTCGCCAAGCTCGAGGCTGCCAAGGAGTCTCTCGAGGCTGAGTACGGCGTTAAGGTTCTGCCTGTTCAGGCCGATGTCTCGGCTGGCCAGGACAACGAGGCCGTCGTTCAGAACGTCATCGACAAGGCCATTGAGGAGTTCGGCCGCATCGACGCCGTCGTCAACAATGCTCAGGCCAGCGCTTCGGGCGTGACCATTGCCGATCACACCATGGACCAGTTCAACCTGGCTATTTACTCCGGTCTGTATGCCACCTATCTGTACATGCAGAAGGCCTATCCGCACCTGAAGGAGACCAAGGGTTCCGTGGTCAACTTTGCTTCGGGCGCCGGCCTGTTTGGCAACTATGGCCAGTGCAGCTATGCCGCCGCCAAGGAAGGCATCCGCGGCCTGACCCGCGTCGCCGCCAACGAGTGGGGTCCCGACGGCATCAACGTGAATATCGTATGCCCGCTTGCTTGGACTGCTGCGCTCGAGAACTTCCAGGATGCCTATCCCGAGGCGTTCAAGGCCAACGTCCACATGCCGCCGGCGGGCCACTACGGCGACGTCGAGAAGGAAATCGGCCGCGTGGTCGTTCAGCTCTGCGGTCCCGACTTTAAATACATGAACGGCGAGACGGTCACCCTCGAGGGTGGCATGGGCCAGCGGCCGTAGGGTTACGCGGTTTTACCAAACCGCGTAACGGCTCGACGCTGCGCGGTCGCCAGAGCGACAACTTGTCATTCAAAGAGGACGGCATGACCAGAAGGTCTATGCCGCCCTCTTTTCATGCCAATTTGTTCGCCCTGGCGACCGCTCGCTGACATTTCCAAGACATCGGCGTTGCCAAAACATCGGCGTTGGCGTGGCTGGTAAATAGCTCCACTCATTGGGGACGTACTTAAATGAGTACCCGCCGCATGAGAGTGGATAATCTCCCGTTTTTGGTTTGTGTTTCGGGCCAAAGTGGGAGATTATCCACTCTCGTGAGGTAAGCGTCCGAAAATCCACGCCCGTTTGCTGTCCCCTTTGCACCAGTTTCTGTCGAGTCGGTGCTTCTTGCGGGTTGCCCGTATAATGGTTTGCGTATGAACCGCAACCAAGGAGTTCCAGTTTATGGACCAGAACCTTTTTAAATTCGACCTGATCGCCGAGGACCCGACGACGCACGCGCGCGCCGGCGTGCTGCATACCCCGCACGGCGACATCGAGACGCCGATCTTTATGCCCGTGGGCACCAAGGCAAACGTCAAGGGCATTCCTACCGAGACTGTCAAGAAGCTCGGCGCCCAGATCGTGCTCGCCAATACCTATCATCTGTCCATGCGTCCCGGCGAGGATACCATCGCCGAGCTGGGCGGCCTGCACAAGTTCATGAACTGGCACGGCCCCATCCTCACCGACTCGGGCGGTTTCCAGGTCTTCAGCCACAACGATGCCGTCAAGCTCACCGATGAGGGCGTGCGCTTTATCGTCAACGATTACGACGGCCGCCACGTGTTTTGGACGCCCGAGGACAACATGGAAATCGCCATGAAACTCGGCTCCGATATCTGCATGCAGCTCGACCAGTGCCCGGGCTATCCCGCCACGCGCGCCTACGTTGAGCGCGCCGTTGAGCTGTCGAGCATGTGGGCCGAGCGCTGCTATAAGGCGCATACCCGCGATGACCAGGCGCTCTTTGGCATCGTTCAGGGCGGCATGCACCTGGATCTGCGCCTGCGTTCGCTGCGCCATCTGGAGGAGTGCGGTGATTTTCCGGGTTATGGTATCGGTGGCTATTCGGTGGGCGAGGATCACGAGACCATGTTCGAGACCCTGGCGCCGCTCGTGAGCGAGTACATGCCCAAGCATAAGCCGCGCTACCTGATGGGTGTCGGCAACCCGACCACGCTCGTGCGCGGCGTTGGCGTGGGCATCGACATGTTTGACTGCGTGCTGCCGACGCGCACCGGCCGTATGGGCACGGCATTCTCCAGCGAGGGTCGCCTCAACTTCCGCAACGCTCGCTTTGCACACGACGACGGTCCCATCGATCCCACCTGCACCTGCCCGGTGTGCACGGGCGGTTACAGCCGCGCTCTCATTCGCCACATGGTCACGCAGAAGGAGATGCTCGGCGGCATTCTGCTTTCGATGCACAACATCTACTACCTGCTCAACCTTATGCAGCGTGCCCGTCAGGCCATTATCGAGGGCCGCTACGGTGCGTTTGTGAGCGACTGGATGAACAGCCCTGCGGCGGTGGATTACTAAGAGCTGCGGGCGCGCTTGCGGGCTGTTTGCGGCCGGCGCCGGGCATGGCATTCGCTGGCATCGGTTGTGCGACCGCTGACCGATGGCTTGCGAGCGCTTGATGCATCGTGGGTACCATACCGAATGGTTGATGTTCGGGCGGGTGTTTGACGCATGGCGTCGACCCCGCCCGTTTCTATTTTCGATAGGAGTATCCCGTGACTAAGAATGAGAACGTCGAGGGCGAGCCTGCCTACGACGAGACGTACCGCCGCGGCCCCGTGGTCATGCGCGGCCCCATGATTCCTAAGGACAACACCTACGCCAACCTGCTGGCGCCCGAGGACTCGACCGACTGGTTGCATGCCGACCCCTGGCGCGTGCTGCGCATTCAGGCCGAGTTTGTCGATGGCTTTGGCGCGCTTGCCGAGCTTGGTCCTGCGGTGACCATCTTCGGCAGTGCCCGCACGCCCAAGACCGATCCGCTCTACAAGGCGTCGCGTACGGTCGGTCGTAAAATCGCCCAGCGCGGCGTGGCGGTTATCACCGGCGGTGGTCCCGGCGTCATGGAGGCGGCCAACAGGGGAGCGGCGAGCGCGAACGGCAAGTCGGTCGGCTTGGGTATCGAGCTTCCGCACGAGCACGGGCTCAACAAATACGTGAACCTCGGTATGGACTTCCGTTACTTCTTTGTGCGCAAGACCATGTTCGTCAAATACAGCTCGGGCGCCATCGTGTTTCCCGGTGGTTTTGGCACGCTCGACGAGATGTTCGAGGTGCTCACGCTGGTGCAGACGCACAAGGTTAAGCGCATGCCACTCGTGCTGGTGGGCACCGAGTACTGGCAGGGCCTGTTCGACTGGCTCAACGGCCCGGTGATGGACGCCGGTATGATCAGCCCGCTCGATCCGGAGCTGGTGCACATTACCGACGACCTCAACGAGGCCGTCGACATCGTCCTGAGCGGGCTGATATAGGGCGGGCGTGCCTGCCGTTATAGTTATTTGAATGGCAGTCTGATGCTAAGTAACACCAAGCTGCTATTTAAATTGGGTATACTGATGCAAAAGACGAGGCTAGGAGGTCGCGAATGTCTACTGCAACGGTTAAGCCAACGACGGTTCGCATCGAAGAGGGGCTCAAGGAACAGGCGACTGAGTTTTTGGATTCGGTTGGTCTGAGTCTCAATTCGTATCTCAATCTTGCTGTTCGGCAGCTTGTAAATCAGCGGAAGATTCCGTTTGAAATTGTGGGTCGATCCGAAGTTCCCAACGAGGTGACGAGGCGCGCCATGGTGATCGCCGAGGCCCACGAGCTGGGGATTCTGCCAGACGACAGCCCGGCGTTCGATAACGTGAATAATCTGATGTCGTTCCTTGATGAGGACTAGCGATGTTTGAGATTAAGGTCGAGGCTCAGTTTAAGGCGGATTACAAGCGGACGATGCGCATTCATCCGCAGCTAAAATCTGAGTTTAAGGCGGCGGTCGCAGAGCTGGCGGCTCACGGCTCGCTTCCTGCGGAATATGGCGCCCACGAGCTCTCAAACCCAGGCGGCAATTACAACGGCCACATCGACTTTCATCTATCCGATGGCTTGGTCGATGTGGTCATTCTCTATCTGCCGCATAAGACTAATCCGGTGATCCGGCTGGTGAGAATGGGCTCGCATGAGGAGTTATTTCAGGGTCCGCAGGGCTGATTGCTCGCTTATGATTCGCGGGGGAATAGGGATTGATTCGCGGCCGATTGGACAAAAACGGTCCCTATTCCACCGTAACTGTTGGAGACGTCCCGTTCGTGGCTGCGACCTCCGGTTCTCCTCTTCGCTGGATTTCGCTTAAAAGCTCGGCTGCAACTTCGCTGCTTTTGAAACGGATGCTGCAGTCCTCTTTCTTAGGAAAGGCCAGTAATGGAATAGTTCCGTACCAGACGGTTTCCTCGTCAATTACTGACGCGCACAGGCGCCCTTCGGCTTTGATGGAATAGTCGACGTTCATCTCGGTAAAAATCGCTTTCACGTCATTGTGCGGAGTCGAGGCAATTGAAATCTCAAGGGCAATCCCACGGGCGGCGGCGCCTATGAGTACGGCAGCGAGCTTTGCGAGGCATGCAGCGGATGCGTAGGGCGCGGCAATAAAAATGCTTTTCGTTGCGTGCGCGATGTCATCCGCTAAGGCCTCCACGGCCCTTGCCGGCCTAACGAGGATGTTTTGATCGGCCCGTTTGTTGTCATTTGCTGCAAAGACTTCATACCCTAGCTTGGCGTAGGTCTTGAGTCTCTTCTGGTACATACGCGCGAGCATGGGTATCGACAAATCAACATAGTCGAATATCTCAACCCGCTGCTTGCCCTCGTGACTTCTATGTAGTCTGCCTGCCTGCTGCGTTATGCTGCCGTCCCAAGATATCGGTGTGGCAATGAGCAGAGTGTCAAGGTAAGACAGGTCGAAACCCTCGCCCAGAAGGCCTTCGGTTGCGATGATAATTCGATGCTCATGCTCGAAGCCGGGAAGGCTGTTCAGTATTGCCTTTCTTTCTTTGGCGTCGATTTCTCCGGTTAAGAGTATAGATTCGTGTCCGCGGCTTTGAAGCAGCCTACATAGCTCTTCGGCATGTTTTTTCCTTTTGGATAGCACAAGCGGATGTCGACCGTTTGACGCGGTCTCGAGGGCATCGTCGACAATTGCTTCGTTTCTCGCTGTGTGCGCACACAGGAGATCGAGAACTTGATTAAAGGACGCCCCTGGTTCGTAGACGGGTAGCCGAACTCCGGTAAAACACGGCCTAACAACGCGCTGAATTCCCTGTTGGATTGCTTGCGTTTTTGGATCAATGACATGGCGAAGCGGGCCGCAGAGCATTGAGAGTGCTCGCGTGAGTCCGTCCGAGCGTTCGGGCGTCGCGGAAAGGCCGTATACATATTTGGCTGGAGCGGACTTGAGGACGAGCTCAAGCTGTGGCGCGGCCGCATGGTGACATTCATCACAGATGATGAGGCCGTAATCACGAACGAACTCCTTGGCTATTGGTTCTCCGGTCTGGGGGTCCTTGCTGGACAGAGACTGGAATGAAGCAATCTCGACGAGATGGCTTATGGTGGTTTTGCCTCCTCCAATTTGGCCAATGAGCGGAGGCTGTCTTTTACTGATTCGTCCTTTTGGGGTTCGAACTGGCTTTCTGTTATCCGTAATGTCGATAAACCGTTCGAGCTGGGATTTCCATTGGGCAATGAGCGCAGTTTTGGGAACGATGACAAGCGTTGGAAGACCGATGGCAGCAATAAGATAGGCTCCAATGACGGTTTTCCCGAAACCCGTCGGCGCGGACATGATTCCGTCTTCATAGTTGAGCATCTGTTCGGCGGCAATTTGCTGTTCAGGGCGAAGAGTCCCTTTAAATGTCATCACAATTGGATTGCCCGACATGCGCTTGTCTGAATAGTGAGCAGAAGCGCCGGCTTCTTGAAGCAGCCGCTCGAGTTGAGCTTTACAGCCTCTGGGAATCGCAACGCAGCCATCTCTAAGTTCGCTGAGGTCTATGTACCGCGGTTTGCCAAATACTGATTGGTGCATTGATTGGGCACGGAAGAATTCAGGGTTGGCAAATGTTGCAAGCCTGCGAACCTCCATCTGGGCGGCCGGGCTCAGAGATTTTTCGGTTATGTAGAGCATATCGGCTTGCGTGACGGGTAGCGAGGACGGGAAGTCCTGCAGCGTGAGCGGAAGCCGCTTTCGCGGCCTCTGAGAATGCGGCGCGGCGGTGTTTCCCGCCACTGCAGCTGATATTCCATGCGGTTTATTGTCGATGCTTTCGATCAGATTTTGCACCGTTACATGTGGAACCAGCTGAATTTGCGAAAGGTAAAGCCATTGATCGGGAAAGGGCTCAAATTGCTCGTCAACAAATACACTGTTCCCTTTTCGCTGTGCTTTTCCTTGAAAAGGCAGCGCTATGAGATTTCCGAAGCCGCCCTCAGGAATGGTGGACTGTGCGGGCAACATTCGGTCAAAAGCTTCGAAGGTGATTGTCTTATTGAGCGCCGCCGCTTCGGTGATAAGGCTGCTTCCAAATTCTCGTGCGATCTTTGCGCTGGTGAGCTCTAGGAAGAAAAACCAGACATGTGCGCCGTTACCTGATCTCGATCGCTCGACTGCAGCATCGATTCCATGGTTTTTTGCGACAAGCCGAATGGCGTTTGTCGCTTCTTTCCAATCGGCTCCGTCAAAGTCGATGACCAGGACTTTTGTGTTGCTGTCACTATCGAGAACGTATTGACCTATGACGTCTCGGAGCCTGTCGTCGTTGCCTTTGAAATGGGCGATGATCGCGGCATCGCTCAGCTCGGGGAAGATGCGGTTGCCGCATTCCGCGCATTTGGTTTTCTGACGATTTACTTTGGGGCAAATGCCTGCCTTCCACTCATTTGCGCAGGCGGGTGTATAGCCGATTCCCCCGTCTTTTCTGCGGTACCCATGAGCGTAAACATCTTTGCGGCCAGTAAAGAGATTGCGAAAGAGTTCCAGTTTGTCGCGCGCTGGGCTCGCACTGGTGACGATTCCTTCGACCTGTGCCCGTCTATCGAAAGATTCGCCAGCTTTCTCCCATTCTTCCAGTGTTGCGTAACGGATGTCTGAACCGTTGCCGCAGATGACGATTTGGCTGTGCGGCTCCGATACATGGGCGACGGTTTTCTTGAATTGGAATAGCGTACCCCCGATGAGGGCGTATTGATGCGTGACGGTGCTCATGTAAATGCCGTTCTTGTCGGAGTTCATTGAAATGAGGGTACGTTATTTTGATTTTTAAGGGACTCGACTCTGATTTTGGTTCGGCGATAGCGGAGTACAGCTCCGTGAGTGGTGTTTGGCTGATGTCAAAATGTGCGGTAGCTGTTGCTGAATGGGTTTTGGCGACCATGAGGTGGGCTGGAGGCGCAGGAAACTATCCTCGAATAGACTCTGTGGGCAAAAAATGGCAAATATGAGTACTGTGGTTTGAGCGGTAACATATCATCTGGAAAGTATTTAAGACCAATCGATTCGGATTGGATATAATCAACCCTCTAAACATGGCGATTCGGGACTTTATGACGCTCGGAATTGGCGGAAGATGGCAATTTCAGCCAGATTTCGCTGTTACTAAACTGGTAACAGTACTCATATTTGCCATTTTTTGCCCAGAGGGTATCGCAAGGGGGTTGAACAAAGCATCAATCGCCGCCAATTTCTCGATTGGCTGGTTGGGCGGCAATGAAGTTGCGGCGTAATGGGAAGCGTTTCGCGGCCTTTTGGCTAAAACGGCCCCTCTTCCGCCGCGACTCCTAAAAAGACGCCGGCGCGCCTTGAGTTGCGGCGCGTCGGCGTGATGGCTTTGTTGTGGCTGGGTGTACTTCGGTTGTTCGACGGCTTTGGCATGTCCGATCTTGTCAGGCAAGCCTTTGTTACCGTTTAACGTTTGCCCAGATAAAACCTGCCAAAATAAACCTGTCCCTAATTGGCAGGTTGGTAGCGGGGGCAGTAGCTGATGGCGATGGCGTCTACGCCTACGTGGGTGGCGATGGTGCAGCCGATGGGGCCAGTGCCGGCGTCCACGTAGTCCTGGCCTGCTAGCGCTTGGTTGACGAGCTCTTGCTCCTCGGCGGCGCCGGTCGTGAGCACGCGCACGCTTGAGCCAGGGTGCTCGTCCAAAAACGCGAGGCAATCTGCCATGGTGTTGGCGACGATGCGCTTGGCGCCGCGGCCCTTTTTGATTGCCTTGATCTCGCCCGATTTCCACTCCGGCGAAACGGCCAGGCGAATGTTGAGCATCTGCGTCAGCTGGCCGGCGAGCTTGGGGGCGCGGCCGTTTTTGACCAGGTTCTCGAGCGTGCGGGGAATCAGCAGCAGGTGGGCGTCGGGCAGCGTCGCGCGGATCTGCGCCTCGGTCTCGTCCAAGCTGCGGCCGTCCTCGCGCATGGCAAGTGCGTACTCCACCAGCAGGCCCTCGGCGCCCGAGCCGGTGCGCGAATCGATGCAGCGCACGTCGAGCTCGTGGGTCTCGGCGACCAGACATGCGTTGGAATAGCAGGCGGACCACTCGCTGCACAGCGAGATAAAGATCGCGCTGTCGTGGCCATCGGCGCGTACGCGGTCAAACAGCGCCTTGAACTCGCCGGCGCTCGGCTGCGAGGTGTGCGGCAGCTGCTCGGAGCCGGCCATGCGGGCGACGTACTCCTCGGCGGTAATCTGCACCTGGTCGAGCAGGTCCTCGCCCTCGATAATCACATGCAGCGGAATCACGTAAATGCCGAGCTCTTGGGCGCGGGCGGGGGAGATGTCCGACGTGGAGTCGGTTATGATGGCAAAAGACATAATTGCACCTTTCGTTGGGGCGCGGCAGCGCCGCCTTCTGAAAGCAAAGTGCGACAAGTATAGTGGAGTTGCTCTACATTGCTAGGTTCAATTGTTGAATAGTCAACAGTTTGAAGCGGTGGTGTGGAAATCATCAACTGGGGAAGAAGGGTGCCGATGGCGGCATTGCAACTTTGCGAGCGGCCGGTTGTGCTGTTCGATTTTGACGGCACGGTGGCCGATACGGGTCGGGCAGTGATGACCTCGACGCGCAAGACGCTGGCTGCGCGCGGGTTTTCGGAGACGCAGATGGGTGATCTGCGCCGCATGATCGGGCCGCCCCTGTGGAAGAGCTTTCACGACTTTTACGGCTTTTCCCGCGAGGAGTCGCTTGTGGTGGCCGATGAGTACCGCGCCTTTTTTGATGAACTGGGACCGGAAGAGTATCCCGTGTTCGATGGAATCCCCGCGCTGCTCGACGGCCTTGCCGCGCAGGGGCATCGCATGGCGGTGGCGACGTCGCGCATGGAGGCGAAGTGCATCGATATGGTGCATGAGCTGGGGCTTTGCCAGTTCGAAGCCGTGGTCGGCATGAATCCGCCGCAGGGGCGCGAGACCAAGGCGGATTCGGTCCGCGATGCCCTGGCGGCGCTCGGCGCGACGGCCGACGATGCCGTGATGATCGGCGATCGCTTTAACGATGTGGAGGGCGCGCACGCAATGGGCGTGCCGTGCATTGGCATTTATTCGGGTGCGGCGGCGCCGGGTGAGCACGAGGCGGCGGGTGCCGACGCGGTGGTGCACTCGGTGGCAGAGCTTGCTAAACTTTTCGCTATCTAATGACGTAATGTGAGGGGCGGGCGTGCCCGTCGCTCATTGCTAAGGAGGTCGTCCATGAATCAGGTGGAGCAGAGCGTTGCCGAGTATGTCGACGAGGTCTGGGAAGATGTCGTCGCCGATATCGAGCAGCTGGTGGGCTATCCGTCCGTGGCAGTTTCTGCCGATGCGGAGCCCGGTGCGCCGTTTGGTCGCCTGGTCCGTGATGCGCTCGATTGCGCGCTCGGCATTGCGCAAAAGCTCGGCTATCAGACGAGCGACGACGAGGGCTATGTGGGCATCGCCGATATCCCGGGCCGTGGCGATAAGCAGCTCGCGACCATTTGCCATGTGGACGTGGTACCCGCTGGCCCCGGTTGGAACACCGACCCGTTTGCGATGGAGCGTCGCGAGGGCTGGCTGCTCGGCCGCGGCGTGATCGATGACAAGGGCCCGGCGGTGCTGTCGCTCTACGCCGGCGCCTATCTGCTCAAGCACGGCATTACCCCGCGCTATACCTTCCGCGCGCTGCTGGGCTGCGATGAGGAAGTGGGCATGTCCGACGTTCACCATTATCTGGAGAACCACGCGAACCCCGACTTTCTGTTTACGCCCGATGCCGAGTTTCCGGTCTGTAATGCCGAGAAGGGTCAGTTTGGGGCGACATTTGTGAGCTCCAAGATCGACGGCGGGCGCATTGTGTCCTGGAGCGGTGCCGAGGCGAGCAACGCCATTCCGTCGCAGTCTATCTGCGAGCTTGCGATTGCCGCCGATGAGCTGCCGGCGCCGGTCGAGAACGGCGACCGCCTGGAGATCACGGCGCTCGATAACGGGCATGCGCAGATTTTCGCCCACGGCATTGGCGGTCATGCCTCGATGCCAGAGGGAACGATCAATGCCGTCGGGCTGATCGTGGCGTATCTGCGCGAGGCCGAGGACGCGTTTGGTGCACGCGACGAGCGCCTGCTGACGCCTGCCGAGCACGAGTTCGTCAAGTTCCTGGCCTTTGTGCATGCGGACGCCTATGGCCGCGGCCTGGGTATCGATGCGACGAGTCCGGCGTTTGGCCCGCTTACCTGCAACGCTGGCGTCATCCGCGTGGCGGATGGCCATATTGAGCAGGTCATCGACGTGCGCTTCCCCGACAGCACCAGTGCCGATACCATCCGCGAGCAGCTTGATCCGCTCGTGGGCCGTTTTGGCGTGACGTGCCGTGTGGGTCGTGCGAAGGTGCCGTTCTCGGTCTCTGCCGACGATCCGGCCGTGAAGGCGCTTATTGATACCTATAACGAGTTTACGGGCAAGCATGCTGAGCCCTTTGCCATGGGCGGCGGCACGTACGCGCGCAACTTTGCCCGCGCCGTGTCGTTTGGCCCCGAGGAGACCGGCCTGGAGCTGCCCGCGTGGGGCGGCCAGATGCACGGTCCCAACGAGTGCGCCAACGAGGAACAGCTCAAGCAGGCGCTCAAGATTTATATCGTGGCGATCTTACGTTTGAACGAGCTTGAGCTTTAAGGCTGCGGCGTTTTAACAACTTAGCACCCCTTTCGTCCGGGCTTTTTAAGTTGCGGTGGAATAGTTCCTAAAAGAGGCTGCCTGATGGCCAAACAGGAACTATTTCACCGCAACTTCGTTTTCATTGGTGTAAAAGGTGTGCCATGTTCGACGCTGGATTGTTATCCGTTTGTAAAGGCTGGGCAGAGCTTGCGGTAAGGGTCTATCAGATGCCCGTAAGAAACCGCAGTTGGCGCGGGCTCTGACCGATCGAGGCCGTATCTTTCCAAACAGCAAAGCGGGCAGGGTGCCCGCGAGTCGCATGTATGAAAGGAAGATCATGCTCGATCAGGCTTATTCACGTCGTCAGTTCCTCGGCCTCGCTGGTGGTCTCGCCAGCATCGTGGGCCTCGGCCTCGTTGGCTGCGGTGGCTCAGGTGCTTCCAACGCCACCGACAAGGGCAGTGCTGCCGCTGCCGAGTCCGTCTCCGGCGAGGTGACCTACGACGGCGCCTCTTCGTTCCAGGCTCTCGTCGAGGCCGCTGCCGAGAAGTTCATGGACGCCAACCCCGACGTTTCCGTCTCCGGCTCGGGCAACGGTTCGGGCAAGGGCCTGACCGCTGTTGCCGCCGGCACCGTTACCATCGGTAACTCCGACGTCTTCGCCGAGACCAAGCTCGAGGCCGACCAGGTCAAGAACCTCGTCGACCACGAGGTCGCCGTCGTAGGCATGGGCCCCGTCGTCTCCAAGAACGTCAAGGTCGACGACCTGTCCCTCGAGCAGCTCAAGGGCATCTTCTCCGGCCAGATCACCAACTGGAAGGAGGTCGGCGGCGACGACGCCAAGATCGTCGTTCTCAACCGCAAGGCCGGCTCCGGTACCCGCGCTACCTTCGAGGCTGCCGTCTTTGGCGACGAGGCTGTCGACTTTAAGGGCGACGCCGAGCTCGACAAGTCCGGCGATGTCCAGACTCAGATGGCCAGCACCGGCAACGCCATCTCCTACCTCGACTTCTCGCACTTTGATGACTCAAAGTTCAACGCCATCAAGGTTGAGGGCGTCGAGCCCAAGAGCGCAAACGTCATCGACGACTCCTTCAAGATCTGGGCGACCGAGCACATGTACTGCTCCAAGGACGCCGACGAGGCCACCAAGGCCTTCCTGGAGTTCATGCTTTCCGACGACGTCCAGGGCAAGCTCGTCGAGGAGCAGGGCTTTATCCCCGTCTCTGCCATGAAGGTCGTCAAGGACGCCAGCGGCAAGGTATCCGCTAAATAAGTAATCGCCCCGGAAAGGTTTGCAATGGCAAAACAGCTGCCAAAGCGCGACCTTGAGAACGTGGGCCTGGGCGTCACGGACGCGTGCGTAGCGCTCGTGACGCTTGTCGTTGCCGCGCTCATCTTTATGGTCGCCCAAAAGGGCCTCTCGGCTTTTCTCAAGGATGGCGTTTCGGTCGTCGAGTTCTTCGCCGGCACCAAGTGGGACCTGGCCAACACAGCCGAAAACGGCCTGCCTTACACCGGCGCCCTGCCCCTGATTGTCACCTCGTTTGCGGTCACGGTGCTCTCCACGCTCATCGCGCTGCCCATCGCCATCGGCTCTGCCATCTTTGCGGTCGAGATTAGCCCTAAGTTTGGCTCCAAGGTCTTTCAGCCGCTTATTGAGCTTTTGACCGGCATTCCCTCGGTCGTCTTTGGCCTGATTGGCTTTCACGTGGTCGTCGGTCTTATGAAGAGCGTTTTCCACGTGAGCACGGGTCTGGGCATCTTGCCCGGCGCCATCATGCTGGCCGTCATGATTCTGCCGACGATGACTACGCTTTCGGTCGATGGCCTGCGCGCCGTGCCCGACAGCTACCGTCAGGGCTCGCTCGCACTGGGCTACACCCGCTGGCAGACCATCTGGCACGTGGTGCTCAAGTCCGCCATGCCGTCGCTCATGACCGCGGTCATCCTTGGCATGACCCGCGCCTTTGGCGAGACGCTTGCCGTGCGCATGGTTATTGGCGGCATCGAGGCCATGCCGACGTCGCTGCTGTCGCCGGCCTCGACCATTACCACCACGCTCACCACATCCATGGCGGTCTATGCCGAGGGTTCGGCCCAGGACGACGTCCTGTGGGCGCTCGGTCTGCTGCTGATGGGCATGAGCCTCATCTTCATCCTGATCATCCATCTCATTGGCCGCAAGGGGGCGAAGGCTCGTGGCTAGCACGCGCATCCATATCGACGAGGCGAGACTCGGGCGCGTCCAAAAGCAGGACCGCATCGCCACGGGCGTGCTGACGGCGATCGCCGCCATCGTCATGCTCATCGTCGTCTCCATGGTGGCCTATATCCTGTTCGAGGGTATCTCGACGCTGTTCCAGCCGGGCTTCCTCACGCAGCCCGCGCGCGCCAACGGAACCCAGGGCGGCGTGCTCTACCAGCTGTTCGACTCGTTCTATCTGCTGCTGATTACCCTGATCATCTCGGTGCCCATCAGTTTGGGCGGCGCGGTCTTCCTGGTCGAGTACGCGCCCGATGGGCCTATTCGCGACATCGCCTCGACCGCCATCGAAACGCTGTCCTCTCTGCCTTCCATCGTCGTGGGCATGTTCGGCTTTCTGGTGTTTTCGGTGCAGCTGGGCTGGAAGTACTCCATCATCTCCGGCGCCGTCGCGCTCACCATGTTCAACACCCCCATCCTGGTGCGCGTGATTCAGCAGGCGCTCGAGGACGTGCCGCAGGCCCAGCGCGATGCGTGCCTGGCCATGGGCCTTACCCGCTGGGAGGCCACGCTACACATCCTGATCCCCGAGGCCATGCCCGCCATCGTGACCGGAATCGTGCTTTCGGCCGGCCGCGTCTTTGGTGAGGCCGCAGCGCTGCTCTTTACCTCGGGCATGAGCTCGCCGGTTCGCCTGAATTTCTTGAGCTTTAACCTGTCGAGCCCCACCTGCGCCTGGAACGTGTTCCGCCCCGGTGAGTCGCTTGCCGTGCACATCTACAAGATCTATGGCGAGGGCAGCCCCGAGGCCCAGCAGATCGTCTGGGGAACCGCGGCACTGCTGATGATTTGCGTGCTGCTGTTTAACGCGGTCGCCCGTATCGTGGGCAAGCAACTGGCAAGGAGGATGACGGCCGAATGAGCGAGATGAATGTAACGCCCGCAACCGAGGCGGCATCGTCCGACACCCAGGACTTTTTGTCGAGCGTGGGGGAGAGCGAGAAACGTGTTCGCGTGAGCGGCAAGGCCGTGAGCGACGAGGTCGTGCTCTCCACCAAGGACGTCAACGTGTACTATGGCGACCACCATGCGCTGCACAATACGTTGCTCGACTTCCACAAGGGTGAGATCACGGCGCTCATCGGGCCTTCGGGCTGCGGCAAGTCGACCTTCTTGCGCAGCCTCAACCTGATGAATCGCGAGATTCGCGGCTGCCGCGTGGAGGGAGAGATCAGCTACCGCGGACGCAACGTGAACACCAAGACCGAGAATACCTACGAGCTGCGCCGGTCCATTGGCATGGTGTTTCAGCAGCCCAACCCCTTCCGCAAGTCCATTCGAGACAACATCACGTTTGCGCCCAAGCGCCACGGCATCACCGACCGCGACGAGCTCGACCGCATGGTCGAGGAGAGCCTGCGCGGTGCGGCGCTGTGGGACGAGGTCAAAGACAAGCTCGACAAGAGCGCCTACGGGCTTTCGGGCGGACAGCAGCAGCGCCTGTGCATTGCACGTACGCTGGCGCTCAATCCCGACGTGATCCTGTTTGACGAGCCCTGCTCGGCGCTCGACCCCATCTCGACGCTGGCGATCGAGGACCTCATGTCGTCGATCGTTGCCGACCGCGCCATCGTCATCGTGACGCACAACATGGAGCAGGCGTCGCGTGTGTCCAACCGCACGGCGTTCTTCTACATGGGCGATATGGTCGAGTATGACGAGACTGACGAGATTTTCCAACGGCCCAAGGATAAGCGGCTGAATGATTACCTCACCGGCATGTTCTCCTAGTCCGGGACGTGCTTGAGGCCCGCGGCGGCTATGGTCGCCACGGGACTGATTGGAGAGGCGGGTCATCTCTTTTGCGAGATGGCCCGCCTTTTTGTGTCGTGTGCGCCCCGCCTTTTCGTTGCTATCATGGACAACGTTGAATTTCTACGAAGGAGCAGGGCATATGGCGATTCTTTTGGGATGCGATTCCGTCAGCCTAGAGTTTCCCACCAAGCATATTTTCGATAGCGTGACGCTCGGCGTGGGCGAGGGCGACCGCATTGGTATTGTCGGTAAAAACGGCGACGGCAAGTCGACGCTGCTGAGCGTGCTCGCCGGCACGCTGGAGCCCGATGACGGACGCGTGACGCACCGCCGCGGCATCACGATCGGTCTACTCGGCCAAAAGGACCAGCTTGTCGATACCGATACCGTGCATCATGCCGTTGTGGGTGACGCCCCCGAGTACGAGTGGGCGTCGAGCCCCCGTACGCGCCAGATCCTCGCCGGCCTCATTAGCGATGTGCCCTGGGAGGGCATGGTAGGCGAGCTCTCGGGCGGTCAGCGCCGCCGCGTGGACCTCGCGCGCCTGCTGATCGGCGACTATGACGTGCTCATGCTCGATGAGCCCACCAACCATCTGGACATGCGCACCATCAACTGGCTTGCGCGTCACTTAAAGGCCCGCTGGCAGCGCGGTCAGGGCGCGATGCTCGTGGTCACGCACGATCGCTGGTTCTTGGACGAGGTCTGCACCAGCATGTGGGAGGTTCACGACGGCCAGGTCGATCCCTTCGAGGGCGGCTATTCGGCATATATCCTGCAGCGCGTGGAACGCGACCGCATGGCCGCGGTTACCGAGGAGCGCCGTCGCAACATGGCACGTAAGGAGCTCGCGTGGCTGAGCCGCGGTGCCCAGGCGCGCTCCGCCAAGCCCAA
>URKH01000041.1 GCA_900548255.1 uncultured Collinsella sp.
CGCCCGCGGCGATGGCCGCAAGCATCTGGTCGAGTCCGCCCGCCGGCGCCAGCAGCTCGGGCAGCGCCGCACCGGCACCATCCAATCCAGTCTCGTATTGTCCGCTCGGCCCCATCGTCCGAATCGCCATCGGCAAACTCCTTACCAAGGTATGCATTCACTCTGAAAAATGCCGTCTTCCAGCATACACGAGGCCTCGCGCGCCCCGTTTGGTTTATCGTGTAATAACTTATGTCCATCCTGCCCCGACGGCACATCCACCGTCCGGCACGACATACCTGGAGGTCAATATATGGGTCCTCGCCAACGACAGGGACGCAGCCGTTCAAAGACGCATGCCCTGCCCATAATCCTGCTCTCGTTTTTGGGCTTTCTGCTTATCGCGGGCGTGGCATTTGGCATCGGCATGGTCGGCAACGTCAACCGCTGGCTGTCCGATCTGCCCGACTACACCGACGCCAACGCGTATCTGGTGAGCGAGCCCACCGAGATCGTCGATTGCAACGGCAACAAGATCGCGAGCTTCTACACGCAAAACCGCAAGTCCATCACCAAGGACGAGGTCTCCCCCTACGTGCTGCAGGGCACCGTTGACGTCGAGGACGAGCGCTTCTACGAGCACGGCGGTATCGACCTGTGGGGTATCGCGCGTGCTGCGGTGGCAACCCTCGGCGGCGGGCACGAAGGCGCCTCAACTATCACCCAGCAGCTGGTGCGCAACACCATCCTGCAGGAGGAGCAGTTCGACTCGACCATCGAGCGTAAGGTGCGCGAGGCCTACATCGCCGTCAAGATGGAGGACATGTACTCCAAAGACGAGATCCTCATGATGTACCTCAACACCATCTATTACGGCCACGGCGCCTACGGCATCGAGGCCGCAGCCGAGACCTATCTGTCCAAGAGCGCCGCCGACCTCACCCTCAGCGAGGCCGCGCTGCTCATCGGCCTTCCCAACTCGCCCTCGCAGTACGACCCCACGGTCAACCCCGACCTGGCGCTGTCCCGTCGCAACAAGGTCCTTGACAACATGTTGCGCCTGGGCCACATCACGCAGGAGGAGCACGATGCCGCACAGGCCGAGCCCATCACCCTCAACGTGACCGAGATTTCGGGCAGCGGCGTCGACATATACTCGCAGCCCTACTTTGTCGCCTATGTTAAGCAGCTGCTGGAGCAGGAGTTCTCGACCGACGTGCTCTTTAAGGGCGGCCTGACCGTCAAGACCACCATCGACCCCACCATGCAACAGGTGGCCGAGGAGGCTGTGCGCTCGCAGCTCGACACGCTTTCGCTCGACGGCCTGGACATGGGCATGGTCGTCGTAGACCCCAAGACCGGCTACATCAAGTGCATGGTGGGCGGCTACGACTACAACGCCGACGAGAATCACGTGAACCACGCTACGGCAAAGCGCCCCGTGGGCTCCACGTTTAAGGCCTTTACGCTGGCAACTGCCATCCAAAACGGTATGAACCCCAACGTCACCCTCAACTGCAACTCGCCTCTTACAGCCAAGGGCACTACGACCAAGGTGCAAAACTATGCCAACCAGAGCTATGGCAACATCACGCTTAAGCAGGCAACGGCATACTCATCCAACACCGGCTACATTCAGGTGGCAGAAGCCATCGGCAACAACAAGATCATGTCGCTCGTCAAAAAGCTCGGCATCGATCCCGCCAAGGACAATATCGAGGACGTTCCCGTCATGACGCTCGGCACCGGGTCCATCTCGCCGCTCGAGATGGCATCGGCCTACGCCACTTTTGCCAACGGCGGCCATTATCGCCAGCCGATCGCCATCACCGAGATCGACTCGCGTACCGGCTCGGTGCTGTACCAGCACACCGACAATCCCACGCAGGTGCTCACCGAAGGCGAGGCTGCCGCGGTTACCGACGTTCTATCCGGCGTCATGCAGGGCAGTGGCACGGGTGCCGCCGGCGCGCTGAGCGTCAACCAGCCCTATGCCGGCAAGACGGGTACCACTGACAACACCACCAACCTGTGGTTCTGCGGCTACACGCCGCAACTGGCATGCGCCCTGTGGACCGGTTATTCCGCAGGCGAGATTCCCATCCAAAAGTACGGTACGGACCTGCTGGGCGACAGCACCAACCTGCCCGTCTTTAAGAAGTTCATGAACACTGTTTTGGCCGGAACCGAGCGCGAGGAGTTCCCGACCGGAACGGCCCCCACGTACAAGAACAATAACGTCTGGAAGTTCTACGGCACCAACAACAACACCAAGAAGACGGAAAGCGACGAGGACGAAGACAAGGACGAAGAGGAAACCACCACCACGACGACCACGACCACCGAGACCACAGGCGGCGACACCACCGGCGGCACCGGTACGACCGGTGGCTCGACGGGCGGCTCCACTGGTGGTTCGACCGGCGGCGATGGCGGCACGCCTACGCCTACGCCCACTCCCGACCCCTCGCCTACGCCCACTCCCGACCCCTCGCCCACGCCTGACGATACGGTCGGCTAGAAATCATCCGGCCATAAGCAACAAGGCCCCCGAGCAGCTTATTAAACTGCTCGGGGGCCTTTTAGTTTAAAGCGACCTGGTGGGCGGTCTTTATGCCTGCAAACAAAAAAGGGGGTACCGACCAACGTCGATACCCCTTACAAGCCACTATGTCAGCGCACGCAGGGCCAAGCGCACGACCCGCACGCCTACTTGCGAGAATTGCTCAGCTTATTGATCAGCGCCTCGAGACGCTCGCCGTCCTCGGCCGTCTGGGCAATAACCAAAATCGTATCGTTGCCGGCAAGCGAGCCAAGCACATCGGGCAATTCTGCCGCATCAACGGCGGCGGCGATGCCGGAAGCCGTGCCAGGCTGAGCCTTGATCATAACCAGATTATCGGTGCGCAGAACGCCCGTTACGAGCTCGGAAACCATACGCTGCAGGTGCAGGTCCTCTGCCAGAACATAGATGCCCTCAGGGAGCTTACGCAGCCCCATATCGGCAATATCGCGAGAGACAGTCGCCTGCGTGCAATCAAAGCCCATAGCGCGGAGCTCATCGACCAGCACGCGCTGCGTGCGGACGTCCTTATTGCGCACAATATCTCTAATGGCATCCTGGCGCCCATTGCGTTTTTTAGCCATACAAACCTCACTCCAAAAGATGGCGGAGACAATCAATCAATGATTGAATAGTTTAACGCTATTTGAAGGCTTTTGTGTATAAGAACGCATTTCGAAACAATTCTATGCAAGTTTGTTTCGTAATGAGCCATTTAGGCGGTTTTTGCGCCCGTCCGGTTAAGAAAAGCTGCCAGATGCGTACACATCACGCAGCGCGCGGGCTTGGCGCTGGCGATCGGCCCAAACAACAGACCGAGCCCCCGATGGTTATCCTTGAGCGCGGCGACCATCTGACGGGTTCGAGGCGCCTCGAGCATATCACGCATACGGGCGGAGCGCTCAATTGATGACACCCCATGCGGGCTCAGACACAAATTCTCGATGCAGGAGACCAGTCCGGCAAAGTAGAACTTCTGGCTTGCCAGCATGAGCCAACCACCGCTATCTGCTTCCGAGAGTGAGTCCGCAAGCTCATCGAGCGCTCGAGTGTCATCGGATACCTTGGCATACATGGTGGGATCAAAGGCATCTGTAAGCTTAGGCGCCGCCGCGTGGAAACAAGCGTCGCCGCATCCGGAGACGCGCTGTGCCTGCGAGAGCGCACACGCCATAAACCCAACAGTGCGAAACGTCTTATCGCACAAAAGGCATGCTTCAAACAGCGGACGGGTGTACATCACGCCAGAGACTTGAGCAACCAGGCCGCCTAAAATCAACTGAGGCAGCCCGGCCACCATCGAAGGTTCGCTATCAATGGAAATATGAGTAGCATCCAAGACGCGCGAATGGCGCTCTCGATGTGCATCATAGCGGTCGAGCGACACCGTGGGGAAGACTATGTCTGCCGCAGTATCGCACGCGATATCGACCATCTTGGAAAGGGCGTGCGGAGCAAACCACTCATCGGCGTTCATGGCGATGATTTGAGAGCCGCGCGAGGCATCAAAACCGGCACGAAGACAAGCGCCGCGCTTAGCGTCCTCGACGTCAATCAAATCAATATGGATGTCCCTGTCGGCAGCAACTTGAAGCGAATGGCGCACACCGGGCGCAGCATCGCGGCAGACAACGACAATCTGCAAATCATAGAGGTCTTGGTTCTGGATACTCTCGAGCGCACGCATCGCATAGCTGGGCGAACCTTCTACCACAAGGATCACCGAAAGTCGCGGATGCGAGCCACGTCGAACCAAGTTATCCGTCCTCTCGACAGCAGTGAATCAAACTGTCGTTCATGGTACACCCCGGCAATAAAAGCAATGAGACACCGGTTGTATTGCACGCCAAGAACAGATGTTGCACACGCGCAGCCCACAGATGACAGGTGTCGACGCACGACGCGTCGAGCCCTCCCCTAGTCGAGCACGACAAGCTCGGCGGGATCGTAATCCACGCCCATAAACGTAAGGCCGCAGGCAGGAGCCGTGGGGCCCGCAGCGGTACGGTCGCAAGCATCGATGATCTCACGCATCCACCCAGGTTCATGGCGATGCATACCAATCTCGACAAGCGTGCCCACGATCGTACGAACCATCGAATGCAGAAACGCATTGCCCTCGATGGTGAACGTCAGGATGTCCTCGCCAAACGCAACCTCATGGCCAAACTCGGCACGCATCACGCAGCGATGCGTGGGCTTGCCAACGGCCGAGGCAACCTTGCAAAAGCTTTTAAAGTCCTGCTCGCCCAGCAGCGCGGGGCAGGCAGCAGACATTGCCTCAACATCCAAGGGATAGCGATGCCACCACACGGCACCGCGGGACAGCACGGGGCGCGCATCTCGATCGGCAATACGGTACGTATACGTACGGGAACGCGCGTCAAAACGTGCAGAAAAGCCTATACGGGCCTTGTAGACCTCGTTTATGGCGATATCTTTGGGCAGCAGGGCATCCATAGCCCGCAGCCACCTACGGCGCGTACACGCGAGCTCAGCGTCCGTTACGGGCACGCTGATGTACTGAGCCACGGCATGCACGCCGGCATCGGTACGCCCCGCGCATGTCAGATCGATCGGGCGGCGAAGCAGCGTCTCGATGGCTCGACGCAGCTCACCCGCAACCGTCGTCTGCCCCGGCTGCTCGGCAAACCCGCTATACGACGAGCCGTCATAGGCGACGCGGAATACAAGGGTGGCGTCAAGCTCGAGAATCGAATTGAAATCAGACGGCGCAGTCATGGGCGCTCCCAACAAACAAGCAACGGTATCGCGACAAAAAAAGAGGGGTACGCGAACGTACCCCTCGAATATAGCCTACGCAGACGGAATGTCTACTCAGCGGTCTCCTCAGCAGGAGCCTCCTCGGCGGCGGTCTCCTCGACAGCCTCGACCTTCTTGGGAGCAGCGGCCTTCTTGGGGGCCGGAGCAGCCTTCTTAGCCTTAGGCGTGCAAGGCTCGGTGACGAGCTCCATGATAACGATGGGAGCGTTGTCGCCCTTGCGGTTACCGAGCTTCATGATGCGGGTGTAACCGCCGTTGCGGTCCTGCCACATGCCCTGAGCAGCCTTGTCGAAGATCTCGGCAACGAGCTGCTTATCGCCGAGCTTGGCGATAGCCAGACGACGAGAGTGCAGGTCGCCCTTCTTGGCCCAAGTGATGATCGGGTCGACGACCGAACGCAGCGCCTTAGCGCGGGTCTCGGTGGTCTTGATGCGGTCGTTCTCGAAGAGGGCCTTAGCAAGGCTCTTCTTCATGGCCTTGGTGTGGCTCGCATCGGTGCCGAGCTTCAGGCCCTTCTTAACGTTGTGACGCATGGTCTAGTTTCTCCTCAAATATGCGAAGCATTAAGCCTTCAGGCTCAGGCCCATGGACTCAAGCTTGTCCTTCACTTCCTCGATCGACTTAACACCGAAGTTACGGATGTTGAGCAGATCGTTCTCCGAGAACTCAACGAGCTGACGGACCGAGTGAATGCTGGCGCGCTTAAGGCAGTTGTAAGAACGGACGGAAAGGTCCAGATCCTCAATCTGCTTGTCCAGCTCGGCGTTGTCGTTGGTGACCTCGGGAGCGAAGATCGAAGCCTCCTCCTCGACCTCGGGGGTCTCGGCAAGGTTCATAAAGGCAGCCATATGCTGGTTGATGATATTGGCAGCCTGGACCACGGCGTCGCGCGGGGCGATGGAACCGTTGGTCTCGATCTCGAGGACAAGGCGGTCGTAGTCGGTGTGCTGACCGACACGGCAAGCCTCAACGAGCTTGGCGCAACGGGAAACCGGCGAGTACAGCGAGTCGACGTGGATCACACCGATGGGATCGTTGTCGCGCTTGTTGGCCTCGCCAGAAACATAGCCGCGGCCATAGCCGATGCGCATGCTCATGGTGAGATGGCCACCCTCGGTGAGCGTAGCGATGTGCTGCTCGGGGTTGACCAGCTCAAACTCGGACGGAATAAAGAAGTCCGCACCGGTGACCTCGCAGGGGCCGTCAACCGAGATGGTGGCGGTCGCCTCGTCGGTCGTGCCGAGAGCCCTGAAGACAAGACCCTTGACATTCAGGACGATGTCGGTGACATCCTCGACCATGTTAGGGATGGTCATGAACTCGTGCTGCGCACCATCGATCTGAATAGCCTCGACGGCGGCACCCTCGAGCGAGGACAGAAGAACGCGACGAAGGGAGTTACCCAGCGTATCGCCGTAACCACGCTCGAGCGGCTCGACGGAGACACGAGCAGACGTCTCGTTGATCTCTTCGACCTGAACCTGAGGCCTAATGAATTCTGACATGTATTACCTCCAGCCTCAGCAGCCCGGATGGACTACTTAGAGTAGAGCTCGACGATGAGCTGCTCGTTGATATCACCGCTGATCTGCTCACGCGTCGGCAGAGCGAGCACGTTACCAGACAGCTTCTCGATATCGACCTCGAGCCAGCCAGGGACCTCAAAGCGCTCGGAGGAAATCAGGGCCTCCTTGATGGGGAGGAGGTCACGGAACTTCTCGCCGACAGCGACGACGTCGCCGGCCTTGACGCGGTAGGACGGGATGTCCACGCGCTTGCCGTTCACGGTGAAGTGACCGTGACGGACGGACTGACGAGCCTCTTTGCGGGTGCGGGCGAAGCCAAGACGGAAGACGACGTTGTCGAGGCGAGACTCAAGGATGATCATGAGGTTCTCACCGGTGACGCCGTTCATCTTGCGGGCCTTGTTGAAGTAGCCGTGGAACTGCTTCTCCAGAACGCCATAGATGAACTTGACCTTCTGCTTCTCGCGCAGCTGCATGCCGTACTCAGATTCCTTGCGACGGCGCTTGGGCTGACGGATAGATTCCTTCTTGCTGCTGTAACCGAGCTCAGCGGGATCGATCCCGAGCTGACGGCAGCGCTTAAGAACAGGAGTCCTGTCGATTGCCATATTGATACGATCCTTTCAGTTACACGCGGCGACGCTTCTTGGGGCGGCAGCCGTTGTGCGGGATGGGGGTCTTGTCCTGGATGCTCGAGACCTCGAGGCCAGCAGCCTGGAGGGAGCGGATGGCGGTCTCACGACCGGAGCCGGGGCCCTTGACGAAGACGGAAACCTTCTTCATACCGTGCTCCATGGCCTGCTTGGCAGCAGCCTCGGCAGCCATCTGGGCAGCGAACGGCGTGGACTTACGGGAGCCCTTGAAGCCCACCTGGCCAGCCGACTTCCAGGAAATGACGTTGCCCTGGGGATCGGTGATCGAAACGATCGTGTTGTTGAACGTAGAACGAATGTGAGCCTGGCCCACGGAAATGTTCTTACGGTCCGCGCGCTTCAGACGGGCAGCGCGAACGTTCTTCTTAGCAGTAGCCATCTATCTAGCGCTCCTTATTTCTTCTTCTTAGCACCGATCTGACGCTTCGGGCCCTTGCGGGTACGAGCGTTAGTGTGGGTGCGCTGGCCGCGGACCGGGAGGCCCTTGCGGTGACGAAGGCCGCGGTTGCAGCCGATGTCCATAAGGCGCTTGACGTTCTGGTTGCGCTCACGGCGGAGGTCGCCCTCAACCATGATCTGGTTCTTATCGATATAATCGCGGATGGCGTTAACCTCATCCTCGGTGAGGTCCTTAACGCGCGTATCCACGTTAACGTTGCACTCGACGCAGATCTTCGTCGCAGTGGTGCGGCCGATGCCGTAAATGTAGGTCAGACCGATCTCAACGCGCTTCTCACGCGGGAGGTCGACACCATTAATACGGGCCAACGTAGTCTCCTCTCTTAACCCTGACGCTGCTTATGACGGGGGTTCTCGCAAATGACGAGGACCTTGCCATGGCGCCTAATGATTTTGCACTTATCGCACATCTTCTTGACCGAAGGACGTACCTTCATCGTTCTTCCTTTCGGTAGCGCTCAAACTACTTCCCTACTATCTACTCGCCCAGCCGCAGGCGTTTAAAACTATGGCTGGTCTTCACACACAATCCGACCGTAGGTTGAGCTAAGCCTGCAGTCGGAAATGGAGTGCGTGTATGCGTGCCGCTATTTGTAGCGATAGGTGATGCGGCCGCGGGTCAGGTCGTACGGGGAAAGCTCCACGACAACCCTGTCACCGGGGAGAATACGGATGTAATTCATTCGGATCTTGCCAGAAATGTTGCATAGAACCGAATGACCGTTCTCGAGCTCGACCTTAAACATGGCGTTGGGCAGCGGTTCCTTTACCGTACCCTCGAGCTCAATTGCGTCTTCCTTCTTCACAAGCAATCATCTTTCTCTAGAAAACGACAGCGATTGAGTATTCTACAACACGTATGCACGCATCGTAATAACTTCGTAATGGCTCCACAACTAAGTGGAACTTGTTACATTTCTCCGCCTTGGAGCGAACACCAAGCACCTTGGGCATCCGTGGTGAGAATCACCGGGCCGTCATTGGTAATGGCGACGGTGTTCTCGTAGTGCGCGGCGGGCAGGTGGTCGTTGGTCGTGACGATCCAACCGTCGGAGCCCGTGCTCACATGGTTGGAGCCCATCGTAACCATCGGCTCGATGGCAATGACCATGCCGGCCTGGAGGCGAACGCCTCTCCCCTTCTTTCCATAGTTAGGAACGTTGGGGTCCTCGTGCATCACACGGCCAATGCCATGGCCCACATAGTCGCGAAGCACGCCGTAACCGTGAGACTCGGCGAGAGACTGAACGGCATAACCGACGTCCCCGATATGGTTACCGGGAATAGCCTGCTCGATGGCAGCCTTAAGGCAATCGCGCGTGACCTCGCACAGGGCCTTGGCCTCGGGCGTAGGGGTGCCGACGAAAAACGTCCAAGCGTTATCGCCAACCCAACCGTCGACAACGGCTCCCGTATCGATGGAGATGATATCGCCATCGCGCAGGATCATGTCGGGGTTGGGAATACCGTGGACCACGGCATCGTTAATCGATGCGCAAATGGTACCGGGGAACCCGCCGTAACCCTTAAAGGCCGGGGTGCCGCCATGCATACGGATAATCTGCTCCGCGAGCTGATCGAGCTCAAAGGTCGAAACACCAGGGCGCACCATGGCTCCAACGTGGCGGAGCGCCATCTTAGATAGCGCTCCTGCCTTCTTCATCTGCTCGATTTGCGTTGCAGACTTAATCTTGATCATAGACCGAGAGCCTCTTTGACATCCCCGTACACGGTCTCGCGAGCCTGGTCACCGTTGACCGACTTGAGCAGACCCTGGCCACGATAGTAGTCGACGAGCGGGCTCGTGGACTTCTCGTAGACGTCGAGACGGTTCTTGATGGTCTCGGGCTTGTCGTCGTCGCGCTGATACATCTCGCCGGCGCACTTGGGGCAGGTAGCATCGGCAGCGGTGCCGGTGTAACCGCAGGCGCGGCAGGTGCGACGCGAAGACAGACGATCGATGATGACCTCGGGGGCCACGTCGACCAGAAGGGCGCAGTCGATCTCGCGACCCATGGCGGAGAGCTCGGAATCGAGCGTCACAGCCTGGGCGGTGTTGCGCGGGAAGCCGTCGAGGATGAAGCCCTGCTGGGCGTCATCGGCAGCAAGGCGCTCCTTGACAAGGTCGATCACGAGCTGGTCGGGAACGAGCTCGCCAGCGTCCATGTACTTCTTAGCCTGAATACCAAGCTCGGTGCCACCCTTGACGGCAGCACGCAGCAGGTCGCCCGTGGAAATGTGAGCGACGCCAAACTCGGCGACGAGCTCCTGTGCGACGGTGCCCTTACCGGCACCCGGAGCTCCGAGCAATACGAGGTTCATGAGCAATCCTCCTCTAGCCTATTTAAAGAATCCATCGTAATCATACATCTTGATCTGGCCTTCGAGCTTATCGACCGTGTCGAGCACGACGCCGACCATGATGAGGATGGACGTGCCGCCAAATGCCTGGATCAGATGGTTACCCGTGAAGGAGAAGATGATCGAAGGCACGATGGCGATGAGCGCCAAAAAGACAGCGCTGGGAAGCGTGATCTTGTTGAGCGCGTTCTTGATGTAGGCCGCGGTAGCCCTACCCGGACGGACGCCCGGAATAAAGCCGCCCTGCTTCTTAAGGTTGTCGGCCGTGTCATCGGGGTTGAACACCATGGAGGTGTAGAAGTACGCGAAGAACACGATGAGGACAACATTAAGCACCCAGTTGAGCCAACCGGTCGAAAGCGCAGAGGCAACTGCCTGAATCCAGCCGATGCCGGGGAAGAACACGGCAATCTGAGCCGGGAAGTACAGCAGCGCCGAAGCGAAGATGATCGGCACGACACCCGCGGTATTGACCTTGATGGGCAGGTAGGTGGTCTGGCCACCCATCATGCGACGGCCCACGACGCGCTTAGCGTAGGAGACCGGGATGCGGCGCTGGCCGCGCTCAAGAAAAACAATCAGCGGGATAACCAGCAGGATGATGGCGCAGATGATCACCATGGTGATGATGCCACCGGCATTACCCTCGGTGCTGGAGAAGATCGCCTGCGGCAGGCCGGCCATGATGTTCGCAAAGATGATCAGGGACATGCCATTGCCGATACCGCGCTGGGTGATGAGCTCACCAATCCACATGATCAGCATGGCGCCCGCAGTGAGCGTGCCGACGATCATGAGGTCGAAGATGATCTCGGGAGCGCCAGCGCCATTAAAGCTGATGCCGAAGCTCTTAAAGAGGAAGAGGTAACCCACGGAGTTGAGGATTGCCAGAGCCAAGGTGAGGTAACGCGAATACTGCGTAATCTTGGTCTGACCGACCTCGCCCTCGCGGGCAAGCTCATGCAGGGAAGGCACAACGGCCTGGAGCATCTGGAGGATGATCGAGCTGGTGATGTAAGGCATGATGCCCAGCGAAAACACCGACACATAGCTCAACGCGCCGCCAGAGAAAAGATTCAGGAGGGCCATAGCACCTGCGGCGACCGAATTGTTATCGGTCGAGAAAAGGCCCAGCATCCCCTGGAAGGGAATGCCGGGCACAGGAACGTGCGCACCAATGCGGTACACGACGAGCATAGCTATGGTAAAAAGAATCTTTTCGCGCAATTCTTTGATGCGGAAAGCATTCTTAAGACCATTTAGCACGGCAGCTCGACCTTTCCGCCGGCGGCCTCGATCTTGGCCTGCGCAGAAGCGCTGACCTTGTCGACCTTGACCGTGAACTTCTTGGTGAGCTCACCATTGCCGAGCACCTTGACGGGCTCGAACTCGCTCTTGGTGATGCGAGCGGCCTTAAGAGCGGCACCGTCGATCACAGCGCCGTCCTCGAACTTACGCTCGAGACGCTCGACGTTGACAGCGGTGTACTCGATACGACGGGGGTTGCGGAAGCCCGGGAGCTTGGGCAGGCGCATAGCCAGCGGAGTCTGGCCACCCTCGAAGCCGGCACCCTTGGTGCCGCCAGAGCGGGAACCCTGGCCCTTCTGGCCGCGGCCAGAAGTGGTGCCGTGACCCGAAGAATTGCCACGGCCGACGCGCTTGCGGTTCTTGGTGGAACCGGGCGCGGGAGTAAGATCGTGAAGCTGCATTTGCTACTCCTCTACAATCTCGACAAGGTGCTTGACCTTGAAGATCATGCCGCGGACGGACTCGTTGTCAGCAATCTCGCGAACCTCGCGGATCCTGTGGAGACCGAGGGCACGGACAGTACGGACCTGGTCCTGCTTGCAACCGTTGGTGCTGCGGACCTGCTTGATCTTGATGGTGTCAGCCATGCTTAGTTCTCCTTACCGACGAACATCTCGGAGACCGTCAGGCCACGGCGAGCCGCGACGTCCTCAGGGCTGGAGAGCTCCTTGAGGCCCTCGACGGCAGCCTTGATGATGTTGAGGCCGTTGTCGGTACCGAGGGACTTGGACAGGACGTTCTTGATGCCAGCAAGCTCGAAGAGGGGACGCACAGCGCCGCCGGCGATAACGCCGGTACCCTCGACAGCGGGCTTGATGATGATGCGGCCGGCACCAAAGTGGCCGAGAACCTCGTGCGGGATGGTGCCCTGCTCGGTCACCGGCACGTGGAACATGTTCTTCTTGGCATCGAGAGACGCCTTGGAGATGGCCAGGGGCACCTCAGCGGACTTGCCCATGCCAACGCCGACGTTGCCCTTGCCGTCGCCAACGACGACGAGAGCGACGAGGCTCATGCGACGACCACCCTTGACGGTCTTCGACACGCGGTTGATGTAAACGACGCGCTCCTCGAACTCGGAGGCCTCGCGCTGCTGCTTCTGATTACGAGCCATGTGCTACATACCTCCTAGAACTCGAGACCGGCGGCACGAGCACCGTCGGCGAGGGCCTTGACGCGGCCATGGTAGATACGACCACCGCGATCGAAGGCGACCTTGGTGATGCCGGCCTCGATGGCGCGCTTGCCAACGAGCTGACCGACCTTCTCCGCAGCCTCCTTGTTCGAGGTGTGGGTGCCCTTGAACTCGGCCTCGAGGGTCGAGGCAGAGACGAGCGTCAGGCTGGAGCCCTTGCTGTCGTCGATGATCTGGGCATAGATGTTGGCGTTAGTACGGGTCACGCGAAGACGCGGACGCTCGGAGGTACCCGAGACCTTGCCGCGAACACGACGCTGACGACGCTTGAGGCCTTCCAGCTTCGCCTTATGCTTGTTCATACGTAAACTCCTAAAAAGGTTGATCTTGCCAGCACCTGACGGGGTGCTGGTCTTATGCGAGTGAGTCGGTTACGACTACTTGGCGGCCTTACCCAGCTTGCGGCGGATGTGCTCGCCAACGTAGTGGATACCCTTGCCCTTGTAAGGCTCGGGAGGACGATGGCCGCGGATCTCAGCGGCGATCTGACCGACCTGCTGCTTGTTGATACCCTTGACGTTCACGTGGGTGTTGTCGGGAACCTCGAAGGTGATGCCCTCGGGAGCCTCGACGATCACGGGGTGCGAGAAGCCCAGGGAGAACTCGAGGTTCTTGCCCTTCTGCTGCACGCGGTAACCGACGCCGGCGAGCTCGAGCTTCTTCTCGAAGCCCTCGGAAACGCCAACAACCATGTTGTGGATGAGGGCGCGGGTGAGGCCGTGGCGGGCACGGGTCTCACGCTCGTCGTCGGGACGGGAAACGGTGAGGACGTTGTCCTCGACGTTGATAGCGAGCTTCTCAAAGACATCGAGCTCGAGCTGGCCCTTGGGGCCCTTGACGACAACGTTGTTGCCGTTGACTGCCACTTCGACTCCGGCGGGAATCTGGACAGGCTTATTACCGATACGAGACACGGTGATCTCCTTTCCTTCTACCTACCGAGCGAATTACCAGACGTAAGCGATGATCTCGCCGCCGACGTTGTGCTTGCGAGCATCGCGGTCGGTCATGACGCCATGGCTGGTGGAAATGATGGCGGTACCAAGGCCACCGCGGACGCGGGGCATGTCGGCAACGCCGGTGTACTTACGCAGGCCCGGCTTGGAAATGCGGCGGATGCCGTTGATGACCTTAGCCTTCTTGGGACCATACTTAAGCGTGATGTGCAGAGTCTTCTGGGGAACGGTGTCCTCGACATCGTAGCCCTCGATGTAGCCCTCCTCGTGCAGAACACGAGCGATCTCGACGAGCTTCTTGCTGCTCGGCATGGAGACCGTGGCCTTGTTCACAGAGTTAGCGTTACGGATGCGCGTAAGCATATCTGCGATCGGGTCTGTAAGGTTCATACAGATTCTCCTTCGTTCTTGATGAACACGTGCTCTTGGTTCTTCGCCGCCCTTAACGGCAAAGCCTTTTTAGCGCGTTTTCCCTGTTCCAAACTGATGCTTGAAACGCTGGTAGTGACTTACCAGCTGGCCTTCTTAACGCCGGGAAGCTCGCCCTTGAGTGCAAGCTCGCGGAAGCAGACACGGCACAGGCCGAACTTGCGGTACACAGAGTGCGGACGGCCGCAGCGCTGGCAGCGCGTGTACTCACGAGTAGAGAACTTCTGCTTGCGATTGCACTTGACGATCATCGATGTCTTAGCCACTTATATCCTCCTCACATAGAGCATTGTTCGCCCCAAGCGCCGCCCCCTTCTGGGAACGGCGCTCATAGGGCAGGTGAACCTATTTCTTGAACGGGAAACCGAAGGCGTCCAGAAGGGCCTTGGCCTCCTCATCGGTGTTGGCGGTGGTCACGAAAGTGATGTCCATACCACGCTGGTGATCGACGGAGTCGAAGTCGATCTCGGGGAAGATGAGCTGCTCGGTGACGCCCATGGAGAAGTTACCACGGCCGTCGAAGCTCTTGGCGGAGATGCCGCGGAAGTCGCGGATACGGGGGATCGCGACGGAGGTCAGACGATCGAAGAACTCCCACATACGGTCGCCACGCAGGGTAACCTTGCAGCCGATCGGCATACCAGCGCGCAGGCGGAAGGTAGCGATGGACTTGCGGGCACGGGTGATCATCGGCTGCTGACCGGTGATGGCGCGCAGGTCGCGCACGGCACCGTCGATGGCCTTGGAATCGGTAGCGGCCTCGCCGACACCCATGTTCACGACGATCTTCTCAAACTTGGGAATCATCATGACGTTCTCGTACTGGAACTTGTCCTGAAGCTGCTGCTTGACCTCGTTGTTGTACTTGGTCTTCAGACGCGGCACATACTTCTCTTCTGCCATTGTTCACTCCTTCTTGGGGTTTTAAGCACGGGGCGTGGCCACGATGGGTTGTCCTCGTGCCTCCTGGCTGCATCCGCGCCGCTCATGGCATTTTGCGGTTTGGACTCGACGCAGCAGGAGCCGACAAAACAATCGGTACTATACGCGCATCGGGAGCGTATTTCCAGAAAAACCTCGTCTGCCTGCACAACTCCACAACTCCCCCGCACATATTGATCCCTAGGGGACGGAGGAAAATGGCAGTTGCGGTGAAATAGGGACCGTTTGACGGCTTAACAGGCTTTAACAGTCCGTATTTCACCGCAACTCATGTATGGGGATGCGATTAGCGCTTGCGGGGGACGAGCTTGGTGCGGCGCAGGTGAATCATCTCGGCAGCGATGGAGATGGCGATCTCCTCGGGGTCCTCGGCCTCGATGGCGACACCGATCGGCAGGTGCAGCTCGTCGATCTGGTCCTGCGTAAAGCCCTCCTGCTCCAGGCGGGCGCGCACAAAGGCCGTCTTGCGGCGCGAACCCAGACAGCCCAGATAGGCGGGCTTGGCGTGCATGGCCTGAATCACCACGTCGATATCGGACTTGTGACCCGCCGTGGCGACGACCACTAGGTCACGCGGGCCGATGGGGCACTGCTTGCTCAGGTTCTTGTAGTCGACCAGACGACGGTCGTAGACACCGGGCACCCATTCGGGGGTCAGTGTGCCGGGGCGGTCGTCGCAAGCCACGACGGCAAAGCCCGCCGCCGTGAGCACCCGCGCCGTCGCAGCACCCACGTGGCCGCAGCCAAAGATATAGGCCAGGCCCTCGGGGCAGAGCGTCTCGATGTGCGCCGGGGGAATCTCGGAGGCCGCGTTGGTGTAGGTGACCTTACTCCCCTCCTCCACCAGCGAAAGCCCGGGGCAGCCCGCAATGGTGCGGCGCGATTCCTCGCCATGGTACTTGGCCACATCGCCCTCGAGCGCGCTCGCGATAAACGGCTCAAAGTCGATGGCGAAGTCACCGATGCGCCGATACGCCAGCACATTGGCAATCTCCTGGAACAACGGTGCCTTGGTCGCGTCCAGGTGCAGATAGCACAGGCAGATAGCTCCGCCGCAAATCATGCCGGTATCGGAGTTCTCGCCGCCCATGGTGTAGCGGACCAGACGCGATTTACCCCCGGCCAGGAGCTCGCGCGCCTCATCCAGTGCAAAGAGCTCAATTTTGCCGCCGCCGATAGTGCCCGCCTGGCTGCCATCGGCAAAGACGGCCATCCAGGCGCCCACGCCGCGCGGCGACGACCCTGCCGTGCCGGCCACGACCACCAGCTCGCACGTCTTACCAGCACGCAGGGTGGCAAGCGCCGCATTCACAACATCGAGCTTTTCCATTGCCGCCTTCTATCCTCTAAAGACATCGGTGAGCATAGCGAGTGCCTCGAGCACGCCGCCGCCGACCGACGTCGCTTTGTCCGAAATGTAGTTGATATAGCTGGCATCGCCGCGCGGATCGACATCGGCGCATTTAAAGCCCTCAGTCACCTGCACGCCGTTCGCCAAAAGCCCGCGCAGACAGCCATCGATCTGCGTGCACATGGGCATATCGCCCGCGTAGCCAATCACGTCTCCGGCGCTCACGATGTCGCCGATCACATGGTCGGACCTAAACACGCCGGCGGCGGGGCTGTGGATAACACGTTCCTTGCCATAGCCGGCGATAATGCCCGGCACGCCCGTGTTGGGCTGGGGCGAACCTTGGGTAATGACACGGCCGAGAAAATGCCCGCGCATGGTCTCGACCACGGCGTCGCAATCGACCGGCGCGGTAAAGCCCGGCCCCACAGCGATGACGGCAGGCGCCATGTCGCGCGTGGTGCCCAAGTTGCGCTTAGCCAAAATCGCGTCGACCACAGCCGCGGGTTTAAGCTCATCGAGCATCTTGGCCTGAGGGTCCACCACAACGGCGACGTCTCCCGCTTGGGTAATCTCGAGCGCCTCAGCCGGCGTCTGCGCCAAGCGAGCGCGAATGCCTTCGACCTCGACCTCGCCCAAGCGAATGGCCTCGCAAAAACTGATTGTGCGACGGATGCACGTGGGAACCGCGATATCCGCCATAACGACCGACACGCCGGCGCGCACCAAACGGGCAGCGACACCCGTGGCGATATCACCGGCGCCGCGAACATAAACGAGCATTCCCGGGGCACCTCCCTGTGCTACGGTTTGAGCAGAGCAAAAGCGGTCCGACCGCTACTCTGATGATTATTTATTATCACAGTATTATACGGCGGTGAACAGATGGAAACGGTTAGCGGCAATCTTGCCTCTGCGCTCAGGATCGAGCCGGGCATTACCGCGATTATCGGCAGTGGCGGCAAGTCGACGCTGCTGAAGACGCTGGGTCTCGAGCTCATGCGCACTGGCGGCCGCGTGCTCCTCTGTACCACCACGCACATGTTTCCCGTCGCCGGCGTTCCGTGGGACGGGTCGAACCGTCGCCTGGATGCCGCGCCTTGGAAGCCGGGTGCCGCGCATACCCCCGGCTGCACCTGCAAGGTATGCGCTGGCATGAGCCGCGGAAGCATCTGCCAGG
>URKH01000042.1 GCA_900548255.1 uncultured Collinsella sp.
AGATTGCCCGCAAGCCAGAGAACCTCTCCATTACCCGCGATGTCTCGGGCGAGGGTGTGCAGCAGGCGCTGCTTAAGATTCTTGAGGGCACGGTGGCCAGCGTTCCGCCTACCGGTGGCCGCAAGCATCCCCAGCAGGAGCTGCTGCAGATCGACACGACTAACATCCTGTTTATCTGCGGCGGTGCCTTTGTGGGTCTGGACAAGATCATCGCCGACCGCGTGGGCAACAAGGGCGTGGGCTTTAACTCCGAGATCGCCGGCCCCACCTCGGTCGACGAGAACGACCTGCTGCGTCAGGTGCTCCCGCAGGACCTCAACGCCTTTGGCATGATCCCCGAGTTCGTGGGCCGTACGCCCGTTGTCACCCAGACGCAGGCGCTCGACGAGGACGACCTGGTGTCGATTCTGACCGAGCCCAAGAACGCCGTGGTGCGTCAGTACCGCAAGATGTTCCAGCTCGAGGACGTTGAGCTTGAGTTTGAGGACGCGGCGCTGCACGAGATCGCCCGCATGGCACTCGCCCGCAAGACCGGCGCCCGCGGCCTGCGCTCCATCTGCGAGGACGTGCTGCAGCAGACGATGTTCGACCTCCCCAGCGAGGAAGGCGTCGCCAAGGTCATCGTGACCGAAGCCTCCGTAAAGGGCGAAGAACAGCCCCAGCGCATCTATGGGTAAATAGCGCCCGTTTAGGTCCCGCGGCAACCACTGCGGGACCTGCCTTTTAGGGACAGGTTTATTTTGGTCGGTTTTATATGGGCAAACGTCATTCTGCCTGATAAAACCTGCCAAAATAAACCTGTCCCTTTTTGGTAGGTATGCCTGTGCTATTCTGTGAGATTGTTTAGCTAGTATCTTCAGACTGAAGTAATCGATACCTAAGGCGTGTCCGCCTGCTTGGTTTTCGTAGATTCCGCACGAGCCGAAGGCCACTTAATGTGGCCTTCGTGCGAGCCAGGACTTGACCGAGCGAAAACCAAGCAGGCGGACACGCCGGCGGGACAGGGAGAGATATATGGAAGAAATGCCCAAGAACTACGATCCGTCGACCAACGAGCCGGCGATCCTGCAGAAGTGGCTCGACGGCGGCTACTACAAGCGCCGTGAGGGCGTGGGCGACTGCACCGTCACCATTCCGCCTCCCAACGTGACCGGCAAGCTCCATATGGGTCACGCTACTGACGACTCCATCCAGGACGCCATCATCCGTATGGCCCGCATGCGCGGCAAGTCCACGCGCTGGGTGCTGGGCACCGATCACGCCGGTATCGCCACGCAGACCAAGGTCGACAAGAAGCTCAAGAGCGAGGGCATCAGCCGCCTGGAGATCGGTCGCGATAAGTTTGTCGACGCCTGCTGGGACTGGACCCACGAGTACGGCGGCATCATCGTCGAGCAGATCAAGCGCATGGGCTGCTCCGTCGACTTTGATAACGAGCGCTTTACCATGGACGAGGACTACGCGCAGGCCGTGCGCAAGGTCTTTTGCGACTGGTACCACGACGGTCTGATCTACCGCGGCAAGCGCATCGTCAACTGGTGCCCCAACTGCACCACCGCCATTTCGGACGATGAGGCCGAGTATAAGGACGAGAAGGGTCACCTGTGGCACCTGCGCTACCCGCTGACCGAGCCGGTTAACGGCCAGGACTACATCGTCGTCGCCACCACGCGCCCCGAGACCATGCTCGGCGACACGGGCGTCGCCGTCTCCCCGAAGGATCCCGAGAAGGCCGCCTTCGTGGGTAAGACCGTCAAGCTCCCCATCGTCGACCGCGAGATTCCCATCTTTGAGGATTGGCACGTCGATGCCAACTTTGGCTCCGGCTTCGTCAAGGTCACCCCGGCCCACGACCCCAACGACTACGCCATGGGTCAGGCCCACGACCTGCCGCAGATCAATATCTTCGACGAGCACGCGGTGGTCGTCGAGGGTTACGGCGAGTTCACCGGCATGAACCGCGAGGAGTGCCGCGAGGCCGTCATCAAGTGGTTTGAGGAGCACGGCCTGCTCGATCACGTCGAGGACCTCGACCACTCCGTCATGCACTGCTACCGTTGCGACTCCGCGCTGGAGCCGTGGCTGTCCGAGCAGTGGTTTGTGGCCGTCGACAAGCTCAAGGGACCGGCGCTCGACGCCGTCAACTCCGGCAAGGTCACTTTCCACCCCGCGCGCTGGACGCAGACCTACACCACCTGGATGGAAAACCTCAAGGACTGGTGCATCTCGCGCCAGCTGTGGTGGGGCCATCGCATTCCCGTGTTCTACTGCGAGGACTGCGGCTGGGAGGACGCCCTCACCGAGGACACCGATGTGTGTCCCAAGTGCGGCGGCCATCACGTGCATCAGGACGAGAACGTGCTGGACACCTGGTTCAGCTCGCAGCTGTGGACCTTCGCCACGCAGGGCTGGCCGCAAAAGCCGGAGCTGCTCGAGGGCCATCACCCCACGACGGCGCTCGTCACCGCACGCGACATCATCGCGCTGTGGGTCGCCCGCATGGTCATGAGTTCGCTGTATTTCTTGGACGAGGTGCCGTTTAAGGACGTCGTCATATACCCGACGATCTTGGCCAAGGACGGCAGCCGCATGTCCAAGTCCAAGGGCAACGGCGTTGACCCCATGGACCTCATTGGCATGTACGGCGCCGACGCCATGCGCTTCAACTTGCTCACGCTGTGCACCAACAACCAGGACGTCAAGTTTGACGCGAACATCGACAAGAAGACCAAGAAGCTCATCGACAGCCCGCGTACCGACCAGGCCAAGAGCTTTGTGACCAAGATCTGGAACGCCAGCCGCTTCCTGCTCATGAACATGGAGGGCTACACGCCCGGCGAGCCTGTCGTGGAGACGCCGGCCGACGCTTGGATGTTCAGCCGCCTGGCCAAGGCCGTGAAGATGGTCACCGAGGGTATTGAGAACTACACCTTTGGCGACATGGCCCGCGGCGTGCAGCAGTTCTTCTGGAACGAGGTCTGCGACTGGTACGTCGAGGTCACCAAGGCCCGTCTGAAGGGCGAGGGCCGTCTACAGGCGCAGCGCAACCTGATCTTTGTGCTCGACACCTCCATTCGCCTGATGCACCCGCTTATGCCGTTTGTCACCGAGGAGATCTGGGACAACATGCCGGCGAGCGTGCTCGACCTGGACGCCGAGGGCAACGTGAACCGCGCCGAGGCGCTCATGATCGCCAAGTGGCCCGAGCCCGCCGACTACGCCAAGTACGTCGACGAGCCCGCCGAGCGCGCGTTTGAGCTGTGCCGTGCCGTCGTTTCCGCCGCCCGTGCCACCCGTTCGCGTTATCGCTTAAGCCCCAAGGCGGAGCTCGACGTGGTCGTGCGCGCCGGTGCCGAGGACATCGAGAAGCTCGAGAGCCTGCGCTCCACGATTGAGCCGCTGGCGAACACCGCTTCGCTGGTCATGGGCACCGATGTTGAGAAGCCGGCTGCGAGCATTGCCGTGGTCGATAGCGGTGTCGAGGTCTTTGTGGTGCTCGAGGGCAAGGTTGACCTTTCGGCCGAGAAGGCACGCCTGGAGAAGGAGATCGCCGCGGCCCAGAAGGAGCTTGCTGGCTGCGAGAAGACCCTTGCCAACGAGGGCTTTGTGGCCAAGGCCGCGCCTGCGGTGGTCCAGAAGAAGAGGGACCGTGCAGCTGAGCTCAAGGAGATCCTGGTGGCGCTGACTGCTCAGGTTGCTGACTTCTCGTAGGTGTTACTGGGGGACGCGTCCCGATGCTTTGCTCTCCGCTGCGGACACCTATTCCGCCGTTCTAACGAACGGCGGCTGACTCGACGCTGCAAACGCCTCTGATGGCCAATCTGCCGTTCAACTTCGGGCGCATGGGCATAAGCCCTATGTGCCCTTGTTTCACGGCACCTTGGCTCATCAGAGGCGTTTTCGCTGACTATCCTCAACCTATACTGTTTTATTTTTCTATGAATGGCGGTTTTAAAAATGCCTAAGCGTTCTGGCTTGTATACCGTTCCTTTTGAGTTTGATTTGCTTTCATTTGATGAGGCTGTTGGGCTGGCTGCTGATACGGGGCGGATTTCTGGGGATGCTGGGCCTCTGCTTGAGACGGTTGTCGATATGCTTGATGAGCTGGGACGTCCGGACGAGTATTTCGATTGCATTCAGGTCGCCGGTACCAATGGCAAGACTTCGACTACGCGTTTTTCGGCTGCCATTCTTCATGGTGAGGGGCTCAAGACCGCGCTGTATACGTCGCCACAGCTGGTACGCTATCCCGAGCGCATGGAAGTCGATGGATGCGTCGTGAGCGATGAGGCATTCGCCCGTGGCGTTTCGGCCGCTGTTGAGGCGGGGCATCGAGTGAATGCCCGTCGTGTGGCGGCGGGGGAGCGCGCCTATACCATCACGCCGTTTGACCTTTTGACGGCTGCTGCACTTGTGGTGTTTGCCGAGGCCGCGGTGGATGTTGCCGTGCTCGAGGTTGGCATGGGCGGGCGTTGGGACGCCACGAGCGCGACCGATCCCGTCGCCGTTGCCATTACGGGCATTGGGCTCGATCACACACGTATTTTGGGCGATACGCTCGAGGCCATTGCGGGGGAGAAGGCTGCGGTCATTAAGCCCGGACGCCTGGTTGTACTGGGCGAGGGCACGCATGAGGCGAGCGTTCAGCGCGTGATGGATGCCCGTTGTCGCGAGTGCGGCGTCGTGCCGCTGGTGGTGAACCATGCCACGACCAAGGTGCCGGCGCATGTGGGCGATACGGTTGAGTTTAGCTGCACTACGCCGCGTGCGATTTATACGTCGAGCATGGTCAAGCCGGCGTATCAGCCGCAGAATGCTGCGTGCGCGATTATGCTTTGCGAGGGGTATCTGGCTCGCGAGCTCGATCATGACAAGCTCGATGTGTCGCTTGTGGGCTGCCCCACGCCGGGCCGATTTGATGTGCTGGGAACTGATCCGCTCAAGCTGATCGACGCCTGCCATAACCCTCAGAGCTGCGAGAACTTTGTGAGCGCGCTGGACGAGATCGATCCGTGCGTAGAGAATCGCCCCACGCTGCTGTGCGCTGCGCTGGCCGACAAGGACGTGGCGGGTATCGTTGACGTACTGATCCCGGCCTTCCCGCGCGTGGTTGTGACCCAGACCGATTCCGACCGCGCCCTGTCGGCAGAGGAGCTTGCCGCACTTGTGGACGCCGACAAGCTCGCGGGCGTGTATCCGAGCGTGTCCGAGGCCCTCGCTGCCTTCGATGCCGCGGGCGAGCCCTTCGTAGCAGCCGGTACCATCACCCTAGCCGGCGAAGTAGCGGGGCTGCTCCGTTAACCCATCCCCTCATCAGTTGCGGTGAAATACGGACTGTTTTACAAGCCAGAAGCCTCAAACAGTCCGTATATCACCGCAACTCAAAAGCAGTCAATTTGGGACGGGGCTTTTTGGCTGCCCTGCGCCTCGAGTTGACTTGCTCGCCACGAAATGGCCCTATTTACTACGTTTGACCGGTAACCCTCGACCATACAGAGAATTGCGAAATCAAAACCGCAGGTAGATGGCTCGCCATTTTTCAAAAAAGACCCGCATGGTCGACTCATGCGGGTTAAACGTAGTAGATAGGCCGTTTTCGTGGCGCGGCGTTTGCAAGATGTGTCAAAGGGGCTCTCCCTTTGACACATTGCCTAGTCTAGGCGGACCGGATCGTGGGGGTAGGCGTTGAGAATCTCGACGCCGTTCTCGGTCACCAGGGCCAGGTCCTCGATGCGGACGCCGGTGCGGTCGGGGAGGTAGATGCCCGGTTCGATGGAGAACGTCATGCCCGGCTCTACGACCTGCTCGTTGACGAGCGAGACGTCGCCCGGCTCGTGGTCCTGCAGGCCGATTGAGTGACCCAGGCGATGCGTAAAGTACTGCCCATAACCCGCGTCTTCAATCACATCGCGTGCGGCGCGGTCCAGGTCGCACATGCGCACGCCCGGTGCGATGAGCGCTTCGGCGGCCTCGTTGGCGCGGCGCACGATGTCGTAGATGCGTGCCGTCTCCTCGTCCGGCTCGCCCCAAAAGAACGTGCGCGTCATGTCCGAGCAATAGTTGCAGCGGCGTCCGCCAATGTCGAACAGCACCACGTCGCCGCGCTTGAGCACAGTGTCGTCGGGTTCGTGATGCGGGTCGCCGGCGTTGGCGCCAAAGCTCACGATGGGCGGAAAGCTAAAGCCCTCGCAGCCGTGCTTGCGATACAGGCCGAGCATCTGGTCGGCAATCTCGCGTTCCGTCACGCCCTCGTGGACAAGCTTAATAGCATCGGCCATTACAGCGTCGTTAGCGGTCGAGGACGCACGCATGAGCTCCTGCTCGGTGGCATCCTTGTGGGTGCGTGCGGCGGTGACGGCAAAGTCACCCAGGAAAAACTCGCTTGCGGCGTGGCGCTCCATGAGCGGCATCAAAAAGCCGGAGCGCATGACGGTGTCGATGCCGAGCGGTTTGGTCGGATCGACCTCGCGAGCGATGGCGTCGGCCACGACATCGGTATCGGTGTGATAGGCGACGCGGGCATTGTCGTACTCGGGCAGTTGATGCAGTGCGTTGACCAGGATCACCGGCTCGGCATCGCGCACGAGCAGCACGCCGCAAAAACGCTCGAACATATCGGCATAAAAGCCGGTCAGGTAATAGATCGACCACGGGTCATTCACGAGCAGCTGCGCACCGGGGTGCTGATCCTCGAGCGCATCGAGCACGCGCGCCATGCGCTGGTCATCGACATGTGCCATGAAACATCCTTTCGCTAGGCTGCCACCATGGTATCCCAAGCCCGGCACATAGGGACGTTCCTTTTATGCCGGCACTTCGGGACACTCCTTTGCATCCCATGCGCGCCCTCATAAGTTGCGGTGAAATACGGACTGTTTAGCGGCCTGAAGCCATAAAACAGTCCGTATTTCACCGCAACTGCGGAGGAGGACCGGGTGGATGGCGGGGTAGCTAAAAGAGCTCCGTCCCTAATTAGCTAAAGAGCCCCGTCCCCAATTAGCTACTTAGGCTCGGTCGATATCCATGCTGGCGATTAGGTTGATGTTGGTGTCTAGGAGGTTCTCTAGCACGACGTCGCCCATGCGGATGGGGGCCTCGACGACAACGCCGCGGATGAGGTCCATGGCTTGGGCGTGGAGTGCCAGCGGGATGGCTTCGGCCGTGCGCACGGGGAGCAGAGCTTCGTCGCCGCAGGAGACGGCCACGGTCGTCGTGAGCACGCGCATGGGGCAGGCGAGCTCCTGATGCGCGAACGTATCGCCGCGCGGGCAGTTGTTGCCGGTTACCGAGCGCACTTTCACCACGGCGCCATTGGCGTCGCGCTCCACCTCCACGGTCAGGAGGCACTCGGACGGGCAGGTGGTGCAGTTGAACTGCAATGTCTCGGTCACATTCGTGCTCATGACTCTACGCCTCCTCAACGGGATCGACGGAAAGGACAATCTCGCTGGCACCCAGGTCGAGCGCTTGTTTGATGACCTTTGCCGGCAGTGGGAAGCTTTCCATAACGCTCGGCTTAAACGCGCGGACCTTGCCGGCGAACAGTTTCTCGCCGTCGGCCAAGATCCTCACGCAGGCGGCATCGACTGGCCGGCGCACGCGGAAGTTCAGCTTGGTGAGCGCCGCAGCCGTAATGCGTCCCGGCAGTGCGTATCCCGCAATGCCGGCAGGGGAGACGGTGAGCTCGCAGTCCGGAACGGCGCCCGCGCCGGTTCCCAGCGCGTACGCCGCCGCAGCTGCGCCAGCTCTCTCGGACTCACACGTTACGTTGTCGGCCAGGTCGTGCACGTGCAGCACGTTGCCGCAGACAAAGATGCCCGGCACGCCCGTCTGCAAGCTCTGGTCCACCACGGCGCCGCGCGTACGTGGGTCCAGCTCCACGCCTGCGGCAACCGAAAGCTCGTTCTCGGGAATCAGCCCCACCGAAAGCAGCAGTGTGTCGCACGGAACGATGCGCTCGGTCCCGGGAATGGGTGCAAGATGCTCGTCGACTTGGCTCACCTCGACAGCCTCCACGCGATCGTGTCCAATCACGCGCGTGACCGTGGTCGACAGATGCAGCGGAATGCCAAAGTCGTCCAGGCAGTTCTTGACGTTGCGGCGCAGGCCGTTGGCGTACGGCATGAGCTCGTACACGCCCTCGACCGAAATCCCCTCGAGCGTGCAACGGCGCGCCATGATCAGCCCGATGTCACCCGAGCCCAAAATGACGGCGCGCGAGCCGGGTTTAAGGTTTTCGATATTGATGTATCGCTGCGCCAGGCCCGCCGTAAACACACCGGCGGGACGACTGCCGGGGATCTTGATCTCGCTGCGGGTGCGCTCACGGCAACCCATGGCAAGGACGACCGCGCGCCCGGTGAGCTGCAACATGCCGGCAGGGTTCATGAGCGTGACGGTATGGACCTCGGTGTCTTCTGCAGGCTCGCCTGAATCAATCCCAAGCACCATGCTGTTGAGGAACAGCGCAATGTCGGTTGCGTGCACCTGGTCGATAAAGCGCTGCGCGTACTCGGGACCGGTGAGCTCCTGTTTAAAGTGCGACAGGCCAAAGCCGGGGTGGATGCACTGGCGGAGGATTCCGCCCAGGTGCTGTTCGCGCTCCACGATGGCCACGCGTGCTCCGGCCTTATGCGCGGCCAGCGCTGCAGCCATGCCGGCGGGGCCTCCTCCGATGACGACCACGTCGAAGGCCTGCGTTGCTACCGACGCTATGGTTCCGGCCTCTGCGCGTTTGTTGCGCATATCAAACGTCGCCATTCTAGCGCACCCCCTTCAGTGGTCCCTCGACCAGCCAAGATCCAGCATCTTCCAACAGCACTTCGCTGGGGTCGCAGGCCAACTCGCGCGCCAGGATCGCCACCACGCGGCTTTGGCAAAAGCCACTTTGACACCGACCCATGCCGGCGCGGCAGCGGCGCTTGACGCCCTCGACCGAAACCGCGCCCGGACGGCGTCGAATCGAGGCTACAATCTCGGCCTCGGGCACCGTCTCGCAGCGGCAGACGATCTGCCCCCACGCGGGATCGGACTCAATGAGTTCTTCCTTGCGCGCAAGCGGCGCGAGGTCAAAGTCGTCCTGCGCGCGGCGGATCGGGTTCCAATCGGCACGTTCGCGCAGGGCTACGCCGGAATTGCGCAGTGCCTGCTCCATGCGCTCGGCAATGGCCGGTGCGCTCGCCACGCCCGGCGACTGGATGCCCGCCGCCTGGAATAGCCCCGGCACCACGGCCGACTGCCCAATAAAAAAGTCGTTTGTACCCTGAATGACCGGGCGCCCGCCGGCGAACGCGCGCACCACGCGGCGCGTGTCCAGATCGGGCACCAGCTTGCGCGCACCGGTCAGGAGCGCGTTGATATCGGTCGCGTAGGTCTGTGTATCGCCCGGCTCGCGCACGGCGGCGGTCGCGGTAATCACGGTGTTGCCGTGTACGGTACCCGTGACGATAACGCCCTTGGACACCGGCGTGGGAACGGGGTAGAGTGGCATCAGCGCGCGCGGTTCTTTGTCCAGCACCACGATGTTGCCCTGGCGCCAGACCATCTGGAACTCCTCGGCGCCCGCCATATGCGAGATGTCCGCGGCGCCGTTGCCCGCGGCGTTGATCATGTAGCGGCAGCGCACGTCTCCGGCGGGCGTCGCCAACGTAAAGCGCACGTCGTCGCCCGAGCCCGCGATTTCAATCGCCTCCACCGGTGCGGAGCACATAAACGTCACCCCGTTGGCCACGGCGTTCTCCAGCGCGGCGATGGCAACCTCAAACGGGTCGACAAACCCAGTCGATGGGCACCACAACGCGCACGTTGCATCGGCACTGGCGCGCGGCTCCAGCTCGTGGATGCGCTCGGGTCCGATGATCGACAGCTCGGGCACGCCGTTGGCATGGCCGTTGCACCGTAGCTGCTCCAGGCGCGCGCGGTCCTCGTCGTTAAAACCCAGCACCATCGACCCGGTGCGGCAGAACAGAAAGCCCAGCTCCTGCGCCCACGCACCGTACAACTCGCAGCCACGGGCGTTGACCTGCGCCTTAACCGTGTCCGGTGTCGGATCGTAGCCGGCGTGCACCAGGCCGCCGTTGGCTTTCGATGTTCCCAGCGCGATATCGTTGGCTGCCTCGACCACGCATATGGACAGGTCAAACCGCGCGAGCTGCCGCGCGATGGCGCATCCGGTGATGCCCGCGCCGACAATCGCGATATCAAACGTTTCGCTCACAGTGCCTCCCAGACGAGTTGACAGGCTGTCAATAAGACTATCCTACGGTCTATACATCCACAGCGCGGCGGCAATGCGGCGAACAGCCCCGCAACACCCGCCAACGGCAGACGAGGACCGCCCAGCACGGATGCCGGCCACGTTAGACCACGAGATCTTCCCACCCAACCTCGCGGTCGTCGCCGTTACATGTTACAGATTGAGATGTTGAGACCACAGGCGCACGTTCGTCTCGATCTGTAACAGTAGGAGGGGAATTGCGGTCCTACGTGTTACAGATCAAGACGTTAGCCCGTCGGGTTATTCGTATGTCTCGTTCTGTAACAGTTAGCTGATGATTTGGGTTCTAGATGTTACAGATCAAGACAAACCTTCCGGTGGATTTTGAATGTCTTGATCTGTAACAGTAAGAGGGGTTTTGGGACCCTAGATGTTACAGATCGAGATTGAAGTCGGGGAGGGACCCCTGTGTCTCGATCTGTAACATCTAGACCCGGATTTCGCCTCCACCTGTTACAGATTGAGATGTTTGTGTCCGCGTCAGCCCCGTACCCAGCTGTGGTCCCATATAAACAAACCCCGTGGTAAACTTGACCGGACTGTAAATATTCCGAAAGGTACACCTCAATGTCCAAATACATCAACGAGCTCATGTCACCGCAGCTTATGGGCGTCATCTATGCCTTCGTGGGCTTCATCATCGCCCTGTACGTGCTGTCGGTCGTCTATGTGTTCATCGACGCTCGCCGCCGCGGCGCCAGCGCCTACGTGGCATGGGGCATCATCGCCCTGATTCCGTTTGTGGGCCTCATCGCCTATCTGGTCCTGCGCCCGCATTCCTACGCGGCCGACCGTGAGGAGCAGGAGCTGGACATGGCCCTGCGCGAGCGCCAGCTTGCCCAGTACGGCACCTGCCCGCAGTGCGGCGCCCCCATCGAGAAGGACTTTGTGGTCTGCCCGGTGTGCGATACCCAGGTTCGCAACGTGTGCCCCAGCTGCCATCGCCCGCTCGACGCGCACTGGAAGGTCTGCCCCTACTGCCGAACTCGCATTCAATAGCGCATCCATCGCCGGGCCGGTCGTAAGCCACGGGCGCCGCACGCGCCACAAGCCTCACGCACCCCGCCCCCACACGATGAAGCATGCGTAGAAAATCGCCCGCCGTGCCATTAAGGTGCGGCGGGCGCTTGTATACCAAGGCAACCTGCCTATAATGATGCAAGTCAAAAACGCCGAGCGCATCGCACGCACTTGCACCAGGCATCCGAGAGGAGATAACATACCCATGAAGGCACTCTACAATGACGGTTCGGTGGCCGAGCTCCCGCAGGACGAGGTCACGCACGTCATCCGCCACTCCGCCGCGCACATTATGGCGCAGGCCATCAAGCGCCTGTACCCCGAGGCCGACTTTGCCTACGGCCCCGCGACCGACAACGGCTTCTACTACGACGTCGACCTGCCCGAGGGCGTCAAGATCAGCGAGGACGACTTCCCCGCGATTGAGGCCGAGATGAAGAAGATCGTCAAGGAGAACCTCAAGTTCTCCGTGTACGAGAAGCCCCGCGCCGAGGCCATCGCCCTTATGGAGGAGCGCGGCGAGAAGTACAAGGTCGAGCACATCGGCGACCTGGACGACGACGCCCGCATCACCTTCTACCAGCAGGGCGACTACATCGACATGTGCGTCGGCCCCCACATCTGCTACACCAAGGCGCTGAAGGCCTTTAAGCTTACCGGCGTCTCGGGCGCCTACTGGAAGGGCGACAAGGACAACAAGATGCTCACCCGCATCAACGGCGTCGCCTTTGCCACCAAGGAAGAGCTCGACGAGCACATGCACATGCTGGAGGAGGCCAAGAAGCGCGACCACCGCAAGATCGGCCGCGAGATGGACCTCTTTATGATGCGCGACGAGGCCCCCGGCTTCCCGTTCTTCCTGCCCAACGGCATGATCCTTAAGAACACGCTGCTGGACTACTGGCGCGAGATCCACCACAAGGCCGGCTACGTGGAGATCTCCACGCCGCTCATCATGAACAAGCAGCTGTGGAAGACCTCGGGCCACTGGGACCACTACAAGGACAACATGTACTCCACCGTCATCGACGACGAAGAATACTGCATTAAGCCCATGAACTGCCCGGGCGGCGTGCTGGTGTATGCCTCCAAGCCGCACTCCTATCGCGAGCTGCCCATCCGCGCCGGCGAGATTGGCCTGGTGCACCGCCACGAGCTGCGCGGCGCCCTGCACGGCCTGTTCCGCGTGCGCTGCTTTAACCAGGATGACGCCCACCTGTTTGTGCGCCCCGACCAGCTGACCGACGAGATCGTGGGTGTGGTCAACCTCATCGACTCCGTGTACCAGAAGTTTGGTTTTAAGTACCACGTTGAGCTTTCCACCCGCCCCGAGGACTCCATGGGTTCGGACGAGGATTGGGCTCGCGCCGAGGAGGGCCTGCGCACCGCTCTGGAGAAGCTGGGCATGGACTACGAGGTCAACGAGGGCGACGGCGCCTTCTACGGCCCCAAGATCGACTTCCACCTGGAGGACTCGCTCGGCCGTACCTGGCAGTGCGGTACCGTCCAGCTCGACTTCCAGATGCCGCTCAACTTTGACCTGGAGTACGTGGACGCCGACGGCACCAAGAAGCGCCCCATCATGCTGCATCGCGTATGCTTTGGCTCCATCGAGCGCTTCATCGGTATTCTGATTGAGCACTTTGCGGGCAAATTCCCCACCTGGCTGGCTCCCGTGCAGGTCAAGGCGCTTCCCGTCTCTGAGAAGAGCCGCGACTACGCCCACGAGGTTTGCGCCAAGATGGAGGAGGCCGGCATTCGCGTGGTCTGCGACGATCGCGACGAGAAGATCGGCTACAAGATCCGCGAGGCCCGCAGCATCGACCGCGTGCCCTACATGCTCATCCTGGGCGAGAAGGAAGTCGAGGCCGGCAATATCTCCGTCCGCGATCGCTCCAACGAGACCGTTCAGATGAGCGTTGACGAGTTTGTTGCGAAGGTGCTCGAGGAGATCAAGACTCGCGCCTAAGGCAAACTACACAACAATTAACAAAGGCGACCGTCCACAAAGGGCGGTCGATTTTTTTTCTTACCAAAATACGAAAAGCCGCTGGTTGAGCGGCTTTTTTTGTTGCACAAAAAGGTACAGGTTTTTGTAGAGGGGTATGGAGATGTACCTACTAGCAGTACATTTTGCGTAATCTGGGTAAACGCTGATTAATTGCTCGTATAATGTCGTCTGTCGAAAGATACAAAAACCTGTACTTTTGCGACTGCGCCTAGCTGCGAGCGAGAAGCCTGTTCTAAACGCCCCTGCATTTGCGTGCATCGCAAAGCCAAAAGAGGGGGCGAGAACATGGAACAGACGGCACGGCGCCAAGAGCAGCTGCCGGGCGCATTTAACGGCGCCACCACCAACAGCCAGCACGGCCGCGTCTGCTGGTATCTGGTTCACACCCCCAATGGAAAAGAGCGCGAGACCTGCGAAAAGGTCCGCCGCATTATCCCGCATGAGCTGATGCAGGACGCTTTTGTGATGCAAAAGGAGTTCTGGTTTAAGCGGGACGGCGCATGGTCGCTCCAAACCAAACCCATGTACAAGGAATACTTCTTCGTCGCCACGCACGATGCAGCCGCGCTCGATAGGGCCCTGGCCCAGCTGAGTTTTGGCTGTCGCATCGCCGGCAGTAAGGAGCGGGCGTACATGCCCATGCCGGACGACGCGCAGGACTGGTACCGCAGCGTGCTGGACGACGACGGCGTGGTGCGCAACAGCGTCGCCCGTATAGAAGGCGGCGTGTTGCACATAGAGCAGGGTCCCTTGGTGGGGCAAGAGGCCCGCGTTAAAAAGATCGACCGTCATAAACGCTGGTGCCTAGTGGACGTGGGCGAAGGCGACTCCGCATTTAGGGAGCTGCTTCCGATCGACGTGCCCAGTAAAACGTAAAGGAGACGTTGCACCGGCAATTCGTTCGCATTTTGATTCATGGACGGGGGGGGGTCCTGGGGACAGGGACGTAAGTTTTATCGTGACTGCTAATAAAGAAGTGACAGAGAGCAATGCGCCCGTAGGGGCGGCGCTGATTGCTCAGGCTATGGACCAGCGTGAAGGCGTCGGCCGATATAAGGCTATGCAATCCATCATGGACTGGGACAACTCGCGCCTGGCCTATCGCGCTATCAAGCGCGCGTTCGACATCGTGTTCAGCGGCTGCGTGCTGGCCGTCATCGCCGTACCCAGCCTTGTGCTCGCCGCAGCTATTCGTCTGGAGAGCGAGGGCAACCCCTTCTATAGCCAGATCCGCGTTGGCCAGACCCGCCCCGACGGCAGCCTGTCCACCTTCCGCATGTGGAAGTTCCGCAGCATGTACAAGGACGCCGACGAGCGCCTCGCCGAGCTCAAGGGCCAGAACGAGATCGCCGGCGCCATGTTCAAAATCAAGGATGACCCTCGCGTAACGAAAATCGGCAAGTTCATCCGCAAGCACTCCATCGACGAGTTCCCGCAGTTCCTGAACGTGTTTCTGGGCCAGATGTCCGTCGTGGGCCCGCGTCCGCCACTTCCGAATGAGGTGGCCGAGTACACCGAATTCGACCTGCAGCGTTTGGCCGTTAAGCCCGGGATTACCGGTTGGTGGCAGGTGACCGACCGCAACGACACGGACTTCGATGGTATGGTCCGCCGCGACTTGGAGTACATCGCCAAACGCGGCGTGGCCACCGACTTGAAGATCGTGGCGCTCACGGTCGTCGAAATGATAACGGGGGGGGTGCCTGCTAGAGGCATTTCCCGAGACTTTTCCGTTGGCGGGGTGCTAGCCCATGCCTAGGAAACCTACCGGGACCCTCTTCTATCGTATATGCAAGAGAACGTTCGATATAGCCTTCAGCGCAGGGTGCACTGCGGTGCTGGCGATCCCCATGGCCGCTGTATGCGCCGCGATCTGCGCGGAGTCCCCGGGCTACACGCAGGAGCGCGTGGGCAGGGGAGGTCGGGTGATCCGCGTGCTTAAGCTTCGCAGCATGGTCGTCGACGCTAACGACGTGCACAAGTACCTGACCCCCGAGCAGCTGCGCCAATGGGAGGTGGAACGCAAGGTCGACGACGACCCGCGCATCACCAAGGTGGGCCGTTTCATCCGCAAGTGCTCCATCGACGAGGTTCCGCAGTTCCTCAACGTGCTCAAGGGCGATCTGTCCGTGATCGGTCCGCGCCCCATCACGCGCGACGAGCTCGAGCAGCACTTCACCGACGAGGAGAAGGATGAGCTGCTGAGCGTCACACCGGGCATTACCGGCCTGTGGCAGGCCACTGATCGTAACGCCGCGACATTTGAAAGCGGCTTGCGACAGAAGATCGAGCTCCGTTATGTGCGGAACCGTTGCTTCAGTATGGATTGGAAATGCTTTACCGGCACTTTTGGTGCAATGTTTGGAAAGAAAAGGACTGGACGTTGAGAATTCTAATGGTCTGCCAGCATTACTGGCCAGAGCATTTTCAGATAACCGAGATATGCGAGGAGCTTGTACAGCGCGGCCACCAAGTGACTGCACTTGTTGGCATTCCTAACCATCCCAAGGGTGTTGTGCCCGAGGAATACATGCACGGCAAGAATCGCCAGCAGGTTCGAAACGGCGTCAACATTATTCGTGTGGAGGAAATTCCCAGGAAGCCCGGAATCATAGGTCTTGCGAAGAATTATCTCAGCTATATGCGAGAGGCCGACAAAATGGTTGGCAACCTGTCGAGTGATTTCGATGTGATATTCGCCTATCAGTTGTCTCCGGTTCTTATGTCCGAACCCGCCATGCGAATTAAAAAACGAACCGGCATCCCCGTGTTCCTGTATTGCGCTGACATCTGGCCTGATGCGATCAAGGCGATGCTCCCAGACAAGCTCAACTTCGCGATGCCGTTTATCAAGGCTATGAGCTCGAATATCTACCGTCAGGCAAACGTTTGCGCGACAAATGCCTGCTCCTATGTCGATTACTTCGATCAGGAGTTTGGAATCAGTCGCGATAAGGTATTTTACCTGCCACAATACGCCGAGGATTCATACCTGGACATGGACCTTACAGCCCTTCCTTCGGACAAGGTGCGGTTCTTGATCATGGGCAACATCGGCAAGCTTCAGTACATGCCTTGCGTGTTAGAGGCCGTTGACTCGTTAAAGAACCGCGATGATTTCGAGCTGCACATAGTAGGAGACGGCTCTGCCTTACCGTACTGCAAGCAATATGTTGCTGACCGCGGGCTGCAAAAGCATGTCGTGTTCCATGGGCGTCGTCCGTACGAGGAGATGCCGAACTACTACCGCAACGCTGATTGCTGCTTGCTGACGCTTAACGTTCCCGGTGCCCCTGGAATCAATTCGACGCTTCCTAGTCGCCTGCAGGGATTCATGGCGGCTGGCAAGCCGATTCTTGCCTCTATCGATGGATCGGCGGTTCAGGTCATAAACGATTCTGGGTGCGGCCGGGCGGTTCCTGCCGGCGATGCTGAGGGACTAGCGGCTCTCATGACGGATTACTTGGATAACTCCGACTCCTACGTATCCTGCGGCGAGAATGGCCGAGCTTACTACAAGGCAAATTTCACTAAACAACGGTTTATGAACGAGATCGAAAAACTGCTCGTTATGACGATGGAAGGCGCGTAATAGATGGCTAGAACCACCGCATTTAAAGACAAGACCCTCATGATCACGGGCGGCACCGGCTCGTTCGGCAACACCGTGCTCAAGCACTTCATGGACACCGACCTGGCCGAGATCCGCATCTTCTCCCGCGATGAGAAGAAGCAGGACGACATGCGCCACCGCCTGCAGGAGAAGTCGCCCGAGCTCGCCTCCAAGGTGCGCTTCTTCATCGGCGACGTCCGCAACGCCCAGAGCGTGCGCGACGCCATGCACGGCGTGGACTACATCTTCCACGCCGCCGCCCTCAAGCAGGTGCCCTCCTGCGAGTTCTTCCCCATGGAGGCCGTCCGCACCAACGTCATCGGCACGGACAACGTCCTGCACGCCGCCATCGACGAGGGCGTGGACCGCGTCGTGTGCCTGTCCACCGACAAGGCGGCCTACCCCATCAACGCCATGGGCAAGTCCAAGGCCATGATGGAGTCCATCATCTATGCCAACGCCCGAAACGGCGCCGGCCGCACCACCATCTGCTGCACCCGCTACGGCAACGTCATGTGCTCGCGCGGCAGCGTCATCCCGCTGTTCATCGACCGCATCCGCAAGGGCGAGCCGCTGACGGTCACCGACCCCAACATGACCCGATTCCTGATGAACCTTGACGAGGCGGTCGACCTGGTGCAGTTCGCCTTCGAGCACGCCAACCC
>URKH01000043.1 GCA_900548255.1 uncultured Collinsella sp.
TACGTACCAGTGTAGTGAAAACCCTACAACGATTGTAGAGTCAAGGTTTGTGTTGGCGGCGGGGCGAAAATAGTCACGCTCCAAGCACGATGCTTTGACCCCTCCATGCCCCTCACCTAGCCTCAAACCATCACAACATTCGACGTTTTTTGCCAAAATCGGGAAAAGCATCGAATGTTGTGATGGTTTTCCTACCACCCGATCGGGTGGAATCGCTTTCTTGTGCACGAAGGTGTGCGGACCCGTGGGCAGGGGAATAAGGTTGGTTATCCGACTCCATTGGAGGGCTCATGGACCTGCCGATCGTCCTGTCCCATAAGACTGCCTGGCTGTACCACAACGTGGCGCGCCCGTCCGAGCCGCTCTCGCGAGCAAGCAGCCTATACGATGAGGACTCGCTTGCTAACGAGGCAGAGCCGACCGCGAGCCTGCCCAAATTGGGACTCGATGCCAAGGGGCTGAGGGCTTCAGCGGCAGTCGGGATCGTTACCGACTATCTGGTTGCGCTTGGTTTTCCACGAGAAGAGCTCGATCATATCGACACGCTCGTCAACTTCGATTTTGAGCGCTCGACGCCGACTGGATTTAGGTGCCACGTGTTTGGAGCGCCGGTACCTCCAGGCCATCTTATCGAGGTGGCAGAGGACCTTCTGGTGGTTGATGAGGTCATGTGCTTTGTCCAAGCGGGTTCGTGGATGAGCGAGCCCGAGCAGCTGGAATATGGCTATGAAATCTGCGCCCGATACCATTTGAATCATCTGTCGACGGACGATTATGTCGAGATGGGGCAGAGGTATACCGTTGCCGACTTGATTGCCTATTGCAATGAGAACCGATCTCGTCAGGGGGCTATACGCGCGGCCGCCGTGCTCAAGCGCGTGCACGATGGCGCGCGGTCGCCCATGGAGACGGCCACCGCAATCATGGTCGTAGCAAAACGTTTCCAGGGCGGGCTGGGATACGCCAAAATCGAGCTCAACCATAGGGTCGATGTTCCCAACGAGTTCAAGTGTCTCGCAAAGGCCGGGTATTTCGAGATTGACGTATATGCGCCTGCGAGCGGTACGGGGATTGAATACAACGGCTCGGACCATCTTGATAAACAGCGCAGCGCGTCGGATGCGGAGCGTATGACCGTACTGAGCGCGCTGGGCTTTAGGATGATCGTCCTCACCGGGACTCAGTTTGCCCATCAGCTGCAATTGCACCGGGCGATGAACGCCATTGCGCTCGCTATGGGCCTCAAGTGCGACCGAAGCGAAGCGTTCCAAAAGCGGCAGAACGACCTTCGAGAATTCGTGATTCGCCACTGGGACGGCGGCCTCTAGGGGCGCTTTGGTCTTTCTACGGGGTGCCGCGGGCAGGCAAACCATCACAACATTCGACGTTTTTTGCCAAAAACGGGAAAAGCATCGAATGTTGTGATGGTTTGTATGCTGAGGATGGGCTTGGAAAGTCCGTTTTGCTCGAAGCGACCTGTCCTGTCGTACGGGTGTCGGCATGATTCTCCCGTGGGGTATTATGTTTTCCGAAGAATAAAACGCCGCGTGAGGGGAGGGCTGCGTGGACGGGCACGTGCAACATGACGGCTTTGGTCGCGATATCAATTACCTGCGCATTGCCGTTACCGACAAGTGCAATTTCCGCTGCATTTACTGCATGCCGGCCGATGGCGTGGCACCCCGCGCGCACGACGAGCTGCTCAGTGCCGAGGAAATCGCCCGCTTTGTGCGCTTGGTGGCGGGGGAGGGCATTCGCCGCGTACGCCTGACGGGCGGCGAGCCGCTGGTCAGCCGCCGTATCATTCCGCTCATTCGCGACATCCGCGCGATTCCGCAGATCGAGGACATCTCGCTTACCACCAATGGCGCCCTGCTGCCCAAGCTGGCACCGCAGCTCAAAGATGCCGGCCTTAACCGCGTCAACATCTCGCTCGACACGCTCGACCCTACGCTGTTTGGAAAGATTACGCGCCTGGGTCGGCTCGAGCAGACCATGGCTGGCATCGACGCGGCGCTGGCCTGGGGCTTTGAGCCCGTTAAGGTCAACTGCGTTGTGGTGCGCCGGCTCAACCAAGATGTGGCGGCCCTCGCGCGGCTCACGCTCGACCGTCCCATCCACCTGCGCTTTATCGAATACATGCCCATTGGCGACGAACACACGAGCTCGCATTGCGCTGTGGACCCGCATGCGCCCACGCTCAATCCCGAGTTGTGGGACGCGAGCGATACCGTGCCGAGCGACGAGCTACGGGCGCGCATCAATGCCGGGGCCGCCGCGACGGGGCTGGGCGAGCTCGGGCCGCTCGACATCAACGACGCTCCTGCCGGCGCGGGCCCTGCGCGCTATTGGCATTTTCCGGGCGCGGCGGGAACGGTCGGCTTTATCAGCGCCATGTCCAACCATTTTTGTGCGAATTGCAACCGTCTGCGCCTGACGGCCGATGGCAACGTGCGTCCGTGCCTGTTCAGCGATGCCGAGTATTCGGTGCGCGACGCCCTGCGCCGTGGTGATGATATGCAGGTACTTTCGATTTGGCGCGATGCCGTGGCCCACAAACCGCAGGAACACGCGATAATTGAGGGCACGCAACGATTTATGTCCCAAATCGGAGGATGATCATATGGCCAAGAGCAGGTACGCCGATGCCACCAAGGCCGCTCGCAGGGCCGCGATGTCTGCCCACAAAGTCACGGCTGCGGCGAATGCTGGCAACGCCGACGCGTCCGCACAGCCGTCTGCCAGTGCTGCCACCGAGCCCGCCCGCGACGCCCGTCGCGACGAGCTGACGCACGTGGACGCCAAGGGCGAGGTACGCATGGTCGACGTGTCCGACAAGGCCGAGACCCATCGCATTGCCATCGCCGAGGGCACCGTCCTCATGCACCCCGAGACGCAGACCATGGTGCTGCAGGACCGCGCCAAAAAGGGCGATGTGCTCGCATGCGCGCGCGTGGCGGGCATCATGGCCATCAAACGCACAAGCGACATCATCCCCATGTGCCATCCGCTGCTCATTACCAAGAGCAAGTGCGACATTGCGCCCATCGCTCCGGCGGGGACGCCGGCCGATGACGTGCCCGAGGGCTGGGCGCCGGCGCGCGCGGACGGGCAGGTTGGTTTTCACGTACTGGTTACGGCGGCGTGACGGGCAAGACGGGTATTGAGATGGAGGCGCTGACCGGCGCGAGTGCCGCGTGTCTGACCATCTACGACATGTGCAAGGCGGTCGATCGCGGCATGGAGATCGTTGACGTTCGCCTGCTGCACAAGGAGGGCGGCCGCTCGGGCGTGTGGGACCGCGCAGAGCGTCAGGCCGCTGCCGTTGAGTCCGTGGCCGCTGACGGTGCCGCACCCGCGAGCGCGCCCGTCGCCGTCGCGCCCGCAGCTCCGGCCCCGGCCGTCCCCGCGATCGCGTTTATCGGCTACCAAAACTCGGGCAAGACCACGCTCGTCGAGAAGGTTATCGCCGAGCTCACCCGCCGCGGCCTGCGCGTGGGTTCGCTCAAGCATCATGGGCATCACGGCTTTGATATCGACGTGCCCGCTAAGGACACCTGGCGCCATCACCAAGCCGGATCAAAGCACGTGGGCCTCATCTGCGCCACGCGCTGGGCGGAGTACGCCGACACGCGCGAGGAGGACGAGATGCCCGCGCGCGAGCTGCTGTCGCGTTACAACGATGTCGACGTGGTGATCATCGAGGGCTACAAGACCGAGGGCTTCGACAACATCGTGGTCGCGCGCTCGGGTGTCGACCGTCTGCGCGGCAAGAGCTCACTCGACCTGGTCGATGGCCACACGCTGGCCCTTGCCTGCAACGAGGCACTGGCGCGTCAGGCCTTCGACGCCGGCTTTGCGACCCGAGCCATCAACATCAACGACGCCCGAGCCATCTGCGACCTTATCCAAGATCACCTTTAGGGGCCGGCTCGCTGCGCTGCCATAACATGCCAAATAGGGACAGGTTTGTTTTGGCAGGTTTTATCTGGGCAAACGTCATTTCCACCACAAAGGAGCCAGGCACCTTTGTGGTGGTTTTTACTTTGGTAGATGTGTGGGACATGCCTTACAATCTACCAAGTAGTTCATACTGAGCGAAAAACGGAGAGAAGGGTCCTGATGCGTCCTTAATGTTTCATGCGGATAGATTGATTTGACAGACGGTGGCGAATACCCACCGCCCGTATTCGTATGAAACAAGGAGTCTCCATGCTCGCATCTCTTCTCTCAAAACCTCAACCTTCGCTGTCCATGCAGGCCAAGCGCCTGGTAGCGATGCGCTTTCTCATCTACACCGGGTTTCAGACCAGCTACTTTATCGGCGTCATCGGAACGCTCACCTATGCAGACGATGCCTCAGTCGTCGCGACATCGCTGGCCGTCCTGTTCATGAACGTTTTCGTGATCCTGGGATCCTTTGCGGGCGGCGCTGCGCTCGACGCATGGGGTCCGCGCCGCCATTTCTTGCTGAGCATCGTCGGCACGCTCGCAACTGGCACGGCAATCATCGCCTTTGGTAGCGCGACCGGCGTCGTCCTGCTCGGCGCGGTGTTTCTGGGCTTTACGATGGGATTCGCCCAGCCCATCGCCACATCCTATCCGGCTTACCTCACCGACGATCCTGTCGAGCTCAAAGACATCAACTCCGCCATCGCCATGTTTTCAAACGTGAGTATCATCGTTGGTCCCACGCTGGGCGGCTTTGTCGCGGCGGCTGCGTCGTCGCGTGCGGTGTTCGTGCTTATGATGCTCTTTACCGTGCTGGCGTTCGTCGCCGGTTGGGGCTTTAGGCCGCAGACCAGCCATGTCGCCGGGCATGCGGATGCCGATTCGACAGAGGAAGGGGAGCGTGCGGGACAAAGCTCCAACCCCAGCACGTCCGCCCGCGCCACCTTCGCAGCCAGCATCAAGACAGTCTTCACCAACAGCGTCCTCGCGCTACTTTTCTGCATCATTTTTCTTTCGAACTTTGGCTACGGAGCCTTCGATCCGCTCGAGTCGTTTTTCTATCGCGATGTCCTACGCGTCGGCGTTGAGTGGATGGGCTGGCTCTCGTCGGCCTCGGGCGTGGGCGCGGTGCTGGGTGCCGTGCTCGCGCTCCGCTTGCCGCCGCACCTGGTCAACCTTAAAACGCTGCTCGTGGCGCTCATGTCCGTGGGCCTGGGAAGTCTGCTCTATGTGGGGACGCCGTACGTGGGCGTGGCCCTCGTCGGCCAGATCGCCCTGGGCATTGCTTGGGGTGTCGTCAACCCGCTCCACAACACCATTGTGCAAACGACGGCTCCGCTCGAGCAGCTTGGTCGCGTCAATTCGGTCATGGGCTTTGGCAATATGTTCGCTGGCGTGGCCCCTCTGGCAATTGCCCCGTGGCTGGCGGCAACATTTGGCGTACAACGGACACTCGTGGGGGCAGGCATGGTCGTGACGGCGGTCCCCGCGGCGTTGCTGCTGTTTGGTCGCAGGCATTTAGAACGTGCCGTAAAGCGGTAAGAAACCATCACAACATTCGATGAAAATTGCGATTTTGCCGAAAAACGTCGAATGTTGTGATGGTTTGGCCCGCAAACGTCATTTCCACCACAAAGGAGCCAGGCACCTTTGTGGTGGTTTTTGCTTTAACGGGCCGCGCCTGCGCCTTGGTATACCATGTACGCCGTTTGCGAATATACCCCACACCGCCGCACAACCCAGAAAGGCCCCCATGGACACTACCTTCAGCCACATCAAAGCCGTGTTCTGCGATATCGACGGCACACTGCTCACGAGCCAGCACACGGTGTCCCCGCGCACCGTGGCGGCGATCCGCGCCCTGCGCGACCGCGGCGTGCTTTTTGGCCTGTGCACCGGGCGCGACGCCCACGCGACCGAGGCCATGTACGAGTTCTGGGGCATCGAAGGCCTGGTGGACGTGCTCGTGGGCTGCGGTGGCGCCGAGGTCATCGATCGCGCGCACGCCATCAACGAGCTGAGCTTTCCGCTGCCGGGCGAGACCATCGCGCGCATCTGCAAGCACATGGCGGACCTTCCGGCAACACCCGTCTGCCCCCGAGACGGCGTGTTCTACGTGCCCGAGAGCAACGCGTGCGTCGAGCACCTGTCGCGCGTCGACGGCGTGCCCTACCAGGTGGTCGATTTTGCCGAGTTTTTGCGCGAGCCGCAGCCCAAGGTGATGTTTACCATGGCGCCCGAGGTAATGCCGCGGGTGATTGAGCGGGCGTCGACGTTTGCCGATGACACTGTTAAGGCGGCGGCCCTGCAGACCACGCAGCGGCTCTACGAGTTCATGGATCCGCGCGTGTCCAAGACGCGCGGCCTTGTGCGCGTGGCGGAGCTCAACGGCATGGAGCTTCAGAACATCTGCGTGTTTGGCGATGCCGATAACGACACCTGCATGGTGGCTGACGCCGGCGTGGGCGTGGCCATGGCAAACGGCAGCGACGCCACCCGTGCCGCCGCCGATTTTGTAACCGCCAGCAACGACAAAGACGGCATCGCGATCTTTATTGAGGAACATCTGCTGTAGCGCGGGGGAGAACTACCACAAAGGGGGCAGGCGCCTTTGCGCCGGCCTCAGGCGATTTGGGCGAATTGATACCTAAAATCTGCGCGCAAATTCAAATATGGTCGTCAGAACATTACGCTTCTAACCACCGATGGGTTAAAGATATTCTCATCAGTTTGGTAGGGTGTTTCTCCCGGTAAATGACCTGCCGCTCATGGTCAATTATCGACCGTTCACAGGATGTTTGCTCTTGAGCAAAATGTTGTGCAAATAAATCTAATGCCATTAAAAAATAATACGCAACTAAATTACCAGCAGAAACAAAAAATAGATAGCGAATAAACGAAGGCAAATCCGAGCAATTGTCAAGAGAATTAAGAACTTGCACAAAAATGTCGGTTTTGCTGCTCAGATGTTTAAACAATCGTTATAATTGCATCACTTAGCGAGCGCAATTACAGATTGCGCAGATACGTTTGATAGTGAAAGAGCAAGATCGCGGTCTCTTGGGGAGGAGACATCGATGAAAGCGAATTCAGAAAAAACTAAGCAGCGTAAAAAAGCGACGCGCCGTGTACTGGCAGGCGTTTTGTGCGGAGCCTCCGTGTTGAGCCTGGTACTGTCGCTCGTCATGCCTTCGATCTCGCAGGCCATTGCCAACGACGCCCAGGCAGCTTCTACCGAGGGAACTGTGATGGGGGGGGTTCCTCAAGTGAGTCTACTGATGTAGAAAACACCAACAACGGGGATACCGAAAACCAGAATAGTGTCGAGACCGAGGGCGACGAAGCTGGCGACGATGCCCAGCTTGGGGGACAGTCCGAGGAAGAGCAGCAGAACGAGGGCACAACGACTTCGGATGGTGAAACCGGTGTTACGGCTGCGGAAAACGAGCAGGCTGAAACGGCATCCGATGAGATGATAGATAGCGCGAGTATGCTGAAAGATAAGCTGGAGAATGCGAAAGGCACTGCCAACTTTCAGCTTACGAAAGATATTGATACCAGCACGATAATTCAGCTCGGGCAAAAAGACAGCAAAATCACGCTGAATCTAAACGGCCATAAGATTAAGCATACGAGTTCAAATCAGTCTCTGTTCAATATCACCGGCGGTGCGACGCTGACCGTCAAGGACGGCCAGCAAGCTGCCGCAAAAGAGATCCCGGCTAATCAAGAAAACAAATGTGGCAATCTCGCTTCAATGGAGTACGGCGATTCTAACATCCCGACCAAGCTTACCTATTACGTAACCGAATCGGTCGCAAGCGGAACCGTTACAAACGAAACTCTTAAAGCGTATGAGGCTGATATCAAGGGTGCCATTGTGGCTTGCAGCGATACCAAAGCTGCTGGGTTAAGGCTCGTCAACCTTTTCAATGGCGGCCACTTTAGTCTTGAAAGCGGCGTGCTCACGCAAAAGAAAGATGGCCAAATCGGCAACCTCATCTATGCCGAGAACGGCTCTACTGTCAACATGAGCGGCGGATACGTTTGCGGCGCTTTCGGCTCGGGTGACGGCGCGGGTATTATGGTATCCAACGAGAAAGGCGTCGCCTCGACCCTTAAACTGACTGGCGGCGTCATTGCCGGCAACAGCGCTAATAGTGGCGGTGGTGTGTATGCCCGTTATTCCGAGGTCGCCATAACTAATGGCATAATCTCCGGTAATAGCACACTCGGCGCGGGACTCGGTGGCGGCATTATGGCCGTGGGCGGCATCGTGACCGTTTCTGGTGGCTATATCACGAATAATAGAATGGCTAAATTTTGCGGCCACGATGGCAACGGTGACCATGGCGGCGCTGGGCTTGCTGCCAATAACGGCGCCCATGTCACCATTTCCGATGGCCAGATTACTGGCAACTATTCCGAGGAAGCTGGCGGTGGCGTTTACGTTACCGATGTTGGTCGACAAGACTGGTCTCGCAAGGATACGGCTTGGCTCAACATTACGGGAGGAACAATTGCCTCTAATGTGAGCTTCCGATCTGAGGGCGCTGGTATCCGCGTTGGCCAGATGGTCGACGCGATGATTAACGGCACTCCAGACAGCAACGGCACTCCAGGCAGAAAAGTCTACATCACTAACAACTACTGCATGTCTCGCTTTGACTGGGGCGGTGGCGGTATCTTCGTCCAGGGAAACTCAGACCAAGGCAAGGAATATACTGCTGGTAGGCTATTCATATATAACTCGTACATTAGCGCCAATGAAGCTGGCGGCTACGGCGGTGGCGTTGCAGTCTGCCCGACGGGCAAGACGTTGGTAACGAACACTAAGGGCACGGCAATCTTTGGCAATAAGTCTGCTGGCGCTGAGTATGATAACGATGACCATAACAGTAAACCTTACGACAAAGATAACAATTCCGGCAATGACGTTACGCCCCATCTTTCAGGTGGTGGTAGTGGCAAGAATCAAGATAAAGATGCATACAGATCGAAGGTGTTTCGCGATAGGGGTCATGCCGATTTCTTCCTTGCGGCAGCGGCTGGCCATCAGGAACCGCTTGCGGCAGTAATCGGCAAGATGCTCGGCGACGGAGACGCCAAGTATTCTGGAAGCAAAGAATGCAGTGATACCAAAGAACTCAGTGAGCCTATCGATATCCCTGCCAATGGCGGCGTGAAGATTTATCGGAGCGTCGGTCTGTCTTCGGCTGTCACAGCTGGAAGTGCTGAAGCGAATAAAGCGCAGGAAGCTGCCGGAACTTTCATCACGGGCAACTATTCCTGGGACCATGGCGGCGGCATCATGTCGAATGGCGACTTGTACCTAGGCGTGCCTGCGGATACGTACGTCTACCCGAGCCTTAAGCTCAAGGCGACCAAGAAGCTGGAAGGCCGCGACCTCAAAAAAGAGGAGTTCTCCTTTACGGTGTATCGCAAGAATTCAGACAACCCTTTGGCTGGCACGACATTCAATCGCAACGTTTGCACCGAGGTTGGAACAGCAAAAAATGATGCAAGCGGCAATATCACGTTTGACCTTGGTGAACAGTTCGCAACGGGTGGCACGGGTAACGAAATTACATACTACTTGGTCGAAGATGCCGGCGATGATTCTGACATCACGTACGACTCCAGTGTGTATGAGATTGTGGTACGGACCCAGGATAAGCCGACCAAGCTCATGACTGTTCCGAGTAAAAATAATCCGAACGAAGAGAAGGAACTTCTCATCCATAACTACACGATTACAGACGTCAACGGGACCAAGTACGAACTCGATAAGTCTGGGAAGTGGGTTAACAAAAAAACGTGTAGTGTCACGAAGAATGTCGACGGCTATTATCAAATTATCTGTGAGGACGGTTCGGCGACTTTCACTAACGTATGTACCGCGTACGACTCGACTGGCGTTTGGATCCCTAAGGCGACCAAGGTCGTTAAGGGTGGCGAGATGAAGGAGTTCACGCTCGAGTTTGCGAATAACGCGGACTTCAAAGATGCCACGACGGTTAAGACCGACCCCAAGGGCGAGATTCTCACCACTGCCGACGGCGGCAAGTCCCAGACCCTGAGCTTCGACAAGATCGAGTACAAACTCGATCAACTCAACAAACTTCCGACTGACTCCACTGGCCGCGGTGCAAGCAAGACCTTTACTTATTACGTTCGCGAGCAGCAGCCAGCCACGCCGTTTACGAACTATACGTACGACAAGTCGATTTATAAGATTACGGTCAACGCGACTGACGACTCTGACCACCATATCAACGTCAATGCGACCTACAAGCAGATTCAGGATCGCGACGGCAAGTCGGTGACCAACGGCTCGCCCCGCGAACTCACCGACACCTCCACCCCCACCTTCACCAACATCTACTCCACCACATTGCCCCTTTCTGGTATGTCGGGCGTCACTCTGACGTACCTTGCCGGCGCGGCGGCGCTTTGCGCTGCTGCGGCCTGGATGCACATTCGTCGCAAGGCGAATGCGAAGGGAGGCGAGCGTCGTGAATAAGAAAGTTTGCTCCTTCCCGATCTTGTTTGCGCTGCTCGCCCTCTTGATCGGCACCTGCGCGGTTGTGTTCCCCGCATCCGCGCAGGCCGCGCCGAGCGCGACCGGATCCATCACGGTGACAGGCACCGTGGCGCGCAGCTACGACGCCTACCAGATCTTTGACGCCAACGTCGTCGATGACGACAACGACGCCAAGATCGCCACCGACCTTGTCTGGGCAAGCGATGCCGTGCGCGACGCCGCGCTGCCTGTGTTGCACAGCGCCGGCATGCCCAATTCCCAGACCACCGCACAGGAAGCTGCCGAGTGGCTCAACACCGATTCCCGCCTTACGAGCGCGCTGAGCGCACAGCTCGCTCGTTCCCTCCAGAGCTCTGGCGCCGTGTCCGTGGCCCTTAACGCGGGCACGACGGCCGAGCTGCCCTGTGGCTACTGGCTCATCGTCGCCAAAGACGACGCCATCTCCCAAAACGAGGCCGGCACCGCGCCGATCATGGCCCTGGTTGGCGGCAGCGCCGTCACCGTCAAGCCCAAGGCCGCGACGCCCAAGGTCCAAAAGCACGTGCTGGAGGACAGCACCGCCGCATGGCAGAAGGCCGCCGACGCCACGGTCGCCGACGACCTGTACTGGCGCCTCTCGGCCACGGTCCCGGCCGGGCTCACCGCCTACGACACCTATACGGTGCGGTTCGTCGACACCATGAGCGCGGGGCTCGACCCCTCCAAGGTGGCCGCGAGCATGCGTGTGTACGTGGCGGCGGGCGCGGACGGCGGCTTCGACGCCGTCTCGGCCGGCAAGGACGGACGCGCCGGCACCGAGCCCGCGAAGGGCTGGACCGACATCACGGCCCAGTGCGCCACCAAGGTAGCGGCTGACGGCAAGACCTTCACCGTGCGCACCGGCGACCTGATCGCCGCGCTCGGCGGGGCCGACGCCTTCACCGCGGGCGCTCGCGTGGTCGCCGTGTACAATGCGCCGCTCAGTAGCGCGTGCAACCACGGCATCGCGAAGGGCAACCCCAACGAGGTCTACCTGCGCTACCCGCGCTCTCCCTTTGCCGACCAGTCCGGCGACGCCGGCTTCACCCGCACGCCGAGCGACGACGCGTGCGCCTACACCTGGGATCTCGCACTCACCAAGCGCGGCAGCGACGGCGACAAGCCGCTTGCCGGGGCGGTCCTGAGCATCGCCGACGACCGCGGCCGCACACTGGCGGCCGACGGCACGTGGGATGCGGAGGGCAAGGCCACCGTCACCACGGGCGAGGACGGCCACGTGACCGTCTCGGGCGTGGACTCGGGCAAGCTGGAGGTCCGCGAGCTCAAGGCGCCCAAGGGCTACACCGCCTTTGAGGGCACGCGCTCCGTGATGGTCAAGGCCGAGGGTCTGGACGTCGACCAGGTGGCCGCCGCCAAGCCCAAGCTCACCATCACGGCCGAGTCGCCCCTGCGCGCCGACAGCGCGGACGGGTCGACGGGCAGCCTGGAGGCGTCGCTCATCAACACGCCCACCGGCACACCCCCTAGCATTACCACCGGAGGCTTTATGCCCTCGACTGGCGATATGGCAATGTACGCCGCGGCCGCCGCAGCGGTCGCCGGAGCCGCGCTCGTCGTGGTCGCGCTCCTGGTCAAGCGGGGAGGCGGCAGCCATAAAGAGTAGCTGGCAGCCCCACAGAGAGCGGGGCGAGACGTAGCGAAGTAGATGCTAAGACACAGACAGATGATGACCGATCGAATGAGAATCAAACGGAAAACGGAGGAAAAGAAGATGAGCATGAGCAAGAACATCGCACGCCTGGCAGTAACCGCCGGCCTCACAGCAGCGCTGAGCTTCGGCGGCGTGATGGCGCCCGTGACCATGGCGTTTGCTGAGGGTACGGGGTCGACCGTCACGTTCGAGGACGCCGATTACGCTGCGTCCACGACCTATAAGGGTATCCGGATCTTCAAGGCAAAGGTCACGACGACCGGTGGGAATACGACGGTGAGTAGCATCGAATGGGCCAGCTCCGATGCCCAAACTGCTGTCGTAAACGCCATCAAGAAAAAGGATGCATCCTACAAAAGCGAGAACGCACAGGATGCTGCCGATTGGCTTAGCACCAAATCTGAAGTTACCGGGACCGATTCGAAGGTTGCTAGCGACAACGTTCTCAGTCTAATTGCCGATGGCCTGAAGAACAGCACCACCTGGAAGGTGACGAGCGAGGGCAGTGCATCCCTTTCCGGACTCGGCGCCGGCTACTGGCTCTTCCTCACCGCTACTCCCGGTAAGCCTGCTGACAAGTCGACCGATGTGTCCACCTCTCCCGTCTACGCCGTGATCGACGGCGTGAACGCGACGACCGTTACGCCAAAGAAGGGCGTGCCTACTGTCGAGAAGAAGGTCCTCGACGATGCCGACGCCGCCGATGCCACCGACATCAAGGGCTCCAACAAATGGAATGATGTCGCCGATTCCCAGATCGGCCAGGAAGTTAACTACAAGCTTACCGGCACGATCGCCAGCAACTACGCTACCTTTGGCACGTATGCTTACAAGTTCACCGACGGGCTTTCCAATGGCCTTGACTATGTCAAAGGCTCGGTTAAGGTGTACGCGCTGAACGGCGAGACTTACAGCGAGATTGAGTCGAGCAATTATACCGTGACGGATGCTGATGCTAGCAACAACAACACGCTGACGGTCGAGTTCAAGACCGGAGACGGCAAGAAGGGCCTCAAGGACGTCGCGAGCGTGACCGCCGACACCAAGATCGTTGTCTTCTACAAGGCAAAGCTCAACGGCAACGCCGTGATTGGCAATGCAACCGACGGCAACAAGGGCGGTAACCCCAACACCGTCAAGCTCGAGTACTCCAACAACCCGTATGCCGAGGGCACGGGCGAGACGATCGAGGATACCGTCGCCGACTTCGCGTTCAAGCTCAACCTCAACAAGGTCGACCAGGGCACCGAGAGGGGCCTTGCGGGCGCCGTCTTCACCATCCAGTCCGCTGATTCGAACACTCAAGACCAGTATATCGCCTCGAAGGACGACCCCACCGCGGGCGTCGTCGCGGGCCAGCTCGTGACCGTTGCCGACGTCAACCACCTGCCTGACTACGTGACGTTCACGTCCGACAAAGACGGCAAGATCCCCGTCTCCGGCCTCGACGCCGGCTCCTACAAGGTGACCGAGGTCAAGGCCCCCGGCGACTCCTACACCAAGGCCAAACCCTTCACCTTCAAGATCACCCCGACGTATGACGCCGTGACCATGAAGGTGACGGAGCTTAAGGCGGAGGTTTCCGAGTACGACAAGGGCCGCAACGACATCGCCTTCGGTACGCTTGACGACACTGCCGGTGACAACAAACTGAACGGCACGGAAGGCGCCGGCACCAACGCCGCCACCGGTGAGATCACCATCAACGTCGGCAATACCAAGTCCGTCGGCCTCCCGCTGACCGGTCTCAACGGTGTGACCTTCACTTGGATCGCTGGTGGCGCGGTGCTGTGCATCGGCGTGGCGCACCTCATCCGCAGCCGTAAGCAGGCCGAGGAGTCCGAGCAGGAGTAACGCTCGCTCACCCATCCCTTTGGCAGGTGGGATGCGATGGCCATGAGACTTGCGGACACTTTTCTCGTCCATTGACGTTCTTGCTTTGCCATTCTCTTTTCGGGGCAGACTCCGCACTGGAGTCTGCCCCGTTCTTTTTGGGATAACGCAGTCAGCCTCCATCGTCCGATGCGGGCACGCTCGTCATCGCGTTTCTTGACTCGTATGAGGTTCGGTTTAAGGTCCGTAGGCGCACGCGCGATACGGACGGTGGACGGCATTTGCGCCGAAAGCGCAAATAAGAATGCCCGGGGGTCGGATCCCGGGCATTTAACAAAAACTGAAAACTAGGCCGCCCGCGCTCCCAAACATTTACGCGGGGTGCGTCGTTTTCTATTGAGATTGTATCCCGAATCCCCCCGCCGATCCGGGATATTTTGAAAACTCAAATGTAGGCTTAGGCACGAACGGTATCTCTTTAATTCCGAAAATTATGTATAATTCCAATACAAACTGGAATCGAACGAAAACAATGGAAATGAACGAAGCGTTAATCTACTTACAAGAAGCACTAGGCCTCTCCGCCAAGACCAAAACTTGGCCTGGATCCGCACGCTTGCCGCTGCATCTGCGGGCGATTGAAGTCCGCGCTGTTGACGCAAACGGTTTTTCGTTTTTGCTTGCAAGTTTGCCTACTGGCGTCGGGCTTCCCGAGGCTAAGAGGGTCTATAGTCAGCTAGCCTTGCGTGCGGAGACTCCTGTTGTCGTTTCGTTTCCTGATGCCGATGCACGTCAGCGCAAAGCATTGGTCGCACAAGGGATTCCGTTTGTTTGCCCCGGCAGACAGGCTTTTCTTCCATTTATGGGCACGGCCTGCACGGAGAGGGGCGGTGCCCGGTTTCGCAATCACGCGACCAAGATGTCACCCAACGCACAGGCTGCCGCAATCTGGGGAGCAGCCCAGGAGCCATATCGCCCCCATGACCTTTGTCGTGCGCTTGGGATCTCGGCAAGCCGCGCGAGTGAGGCCATAACCGAGCTTGTTGACAGGGGGCTCGCGAGGCGCGAGCGTTGCGAGCGACGTGTCGTCGTGTTCCCTGTTGCCGTTGATCTTCTGCTCAGTGAGCACATGGCAGAGCTCTCCTCGCCTGTCTTGAAGGTCTTATTTGCAAGGAAGACGCCGCAGATCGAGTATCTTGTTGACGCCGGGGAGACGGCGCTCGCTGCGCGTTCGATGCTCGCTGCGCCGGGTATGGAACAAAAGGCCGTCTTAAGAAGTGCATGGCGTCAACTGAGTGACCTCGAAGTCGCAGACGGGGAGTTGCCGGATAACGAAACGGCGATGATCCAAGTGTGGCGCTATGCGCCCGTGTTTGCCAACTCCTCCCGTGTCGATGACATTTCGCTTGCGCTATCTTTGGCGGCAATCGACGATGAGCGAATTCAACTCGAAGTCGATCGCATGTTTGGAAAGGAATATCCATGGCAAGAAGCGCTGTAGAAGGTCTCCAAGAATTCGAACCGTAGGCGGCGTTTCGGTCCTAGCTGCGTTGTCCGGTGCATGAGTTTGCTAATCGGCTATTATTTGTTTAGACAACCTGAGTTGTAGAGGAGTGACCGGCGATGGTGCAGGGCGCCAAACATATGAAGAGCAATAACGCCGCGGACAACGGCGGCTCAAGCCCTCAGCCCAAACCTCAACCAAAGCCCAAGCGTCGTCGCAAGCGACTGCCGCGCTGGGCCGACCGGCTCATCACCATCGTCATCATCCTTATTGGCGTGGGCCTTATGACCTGGCCGTGGATCTTGGACCGGCTCGAGGCCTCGGGCGTGTTCAACCAGATCAGCACCGTGTCCAGCACCGTGGACGCGCTGTCTGCCGAGGAGCGCGAGCGCATCCTGCTCCAGGCGCGCTCCTTTAACGAGCAGCTGGCGGGCGAGGCCACCGAGCTCCCCGCCGACCAGATCGAGCCCTACGCCCAGCAGCTCATCTTTGACCGTGACCCCATGATGAGCTGGGTCGAGATCCCCTCCATCGACGTGAGCATGCCTATCTACCACGGCACGAGCGAAGAAGTCCTTATGGCGGGCGTCGGTCACCTGGAGGGCACGAGCCTGCCGGTGGGCGGCACTTCGACGCACTGCGTGCTCACCCCGCACTCGGGCATGCGCAACCTGAGCATGTTCGACGACATCCATTCGCTGGAGCCCGGCGACCTGGTGCTGCTGCACACCATGAACAAGACGCTCGCCTACAAGATGGTGGACTCCGAGGTCGTGCTGCCCGAGGAGATGGAGTCGCTGACTATCGAGCCCGGCGCCGACAAAGTGACGCTCGTCACCTGCACGCCCTACGGTGTAAACGACCATCGCCTGCTGGTGCATTGCGTGCGCACCAAGTACAGCAAGAAGGACGTCGACAAGCAAAAGTCGCTGGCCGGCCGCCACTGGGGCAAGCGTGAGTTTGCCGTGCTCATCGTGGTCGTAGCCATTGTGCTGTTGCTGCTGGACATCGTGATCCACGCGGTCCGCAAACGCCGCAAGGCCAAGGCCTCGGCATAAGACATTCTCCAGAACCACCACAATGGGGGCAGGCACCTTTGTGGTGGTTGGGACTTCCAAACCATCACAACATTCGATGAAAATTTCGATTTTGACGAAAGGCGTCGAATGTTGTGATGGTTTTCGTTGTGGGCGAGACGGTTTTCGCTATGGACGGTGCGGTTTCGCTGAAGAACCGCCGGCCCGCAGCCTGCCAACCGCCGTCCTCGTTACGTTTTCGCTGCATTTGGGTAAAGCACCTGCTCCAAGCGGCGTTGCCTTGTATACTAGAGCGGTTTATCTGTTATGCGGAAGGGAGCGCCTATGGCACTCAGCGAGAAAGACGTGCGCGGCATCGCCGAGTACGCAAAGATCGCACTGACCGATGACGAGCTCACCCAGATGACGTCCTACATGAACGACGCCGTCCAGATGCTCGAGCCCGTCTTGCAATATGACTTGCCCGACGTGGAGCCCACGTTCCATCCCATCGGAAGCCTGTCCAACGTGATGGGCGACGACCTGCGCGAGCCCGAGCGCGACCTGCCGCTCGACGTTGCGCTCGAAAACGCCGGCAGCGCGCGCGACCGTTACTTCCGTGTGCCGTCCATTTTGGGAGAGGGGGAGAGCGAGTAATGGCGCAGAGCTTCGATTCCCTTACCGCCGCCCAGATCGCCGCGGGCGTTGCCGCCGGCGACTTTACCGCTACCGAGGTGGCTCAGGCCTCCCTTGCCGCCATCGAGGCGCGCGAGGGC
>URKH01000044.1 GCA_900548255.1 uncultured Collinsella sp.
CAGTCCTGCGCAAGACGAAGGCCACATTAAGTGGCCTTCTTTGCGTGCGGAACTCGCGACAAACCAAAACCATCTCGCCGGCCCAGCGACCATCCCTCCCAAAGATTTTCAAAAAAGTTGTTGACGCGCGCGTAACGACTCGTCTAATATATCCCTTGCGTGATGGACCTGTAGCTCAGTTGGTTAGAGCGTCCGGCTGATAACCGGGAGGTCACAAGTTCGAATCTTGTCAGGTCCACCACTTTCTTTCGCAATAAACACCCCAGCGAGAGCCGAGTCGCCGCTGGGGTGTTTATTACTGTCTCCGTGGGGGTTTAGCTCAGCTGGGAGAGCGCGGGCTTTGCAAGCCTGAGGTCAGGGGTTCGATCCCCCTAACCTCCACCATGATGGACCTGTAGCTCAGTTGGTTAGAGCGTCCGGCTGATAACCGGGAGGTCATAAGTTCGAATCTTGTCAGGTCCACCATCAAAACTGTGAAGAGCCCTGGGGCGTTGCCTCGGGGCTTTTTCTTGTCTGTGATAAATCTCATTTTGGTTTTGTGTGCTGGGCGAAAGATTGGGTAGTATAGCTATTCAATGCGGCGGACTGCCGCGTGTTAACCGCTACGTACCGGAGGTGTTCCATGGTTCGCGTCGACATAGAGACCATCGTCATGGCCGCCGGTCCCGTGCCATCGCTTATCGTACTTCGTGAGCGCAGCAGCAAATCGGACTCGCCTGCGCCGCTGCGTTCCCTTTCCATTCAGACTGGTTCGTTTGAAGCTGCTGCCATCAGCCGCGGCATCGATAGCGGCCGCGCCGAGCGCCCGATCACCCATGACCTGTTGCTCGATACCGTTGACGCCCTGGGCGCCAAGCTCGAGCGCATCGAGATCGTTCGCGCCGAGCCGCCGGTGTTTTACGCGACGATCGTCGTGCTGGCCGATGGCGAGGAGCGCAAGGTCGACGCCCGCCCCAGTGACGCCATTGCCCTTGCCGTGCGCAGCAATGCCCCCATGTTTGTGGAGGACGACATCATGAATCGCCTGGGCACTGTTTCCACCCACGCCGAGGAAGTCGACGACGAGCAGGAGTTCGAGAAGTTCGACGAGTTCGTCCATACGCTCTCCCCCGATGACTTCTAAATGCGGGGCGGCAGGGTTGCGGAGTGTTCGCTGATGGCCAGCGGTATGTCGGCTGAGGCGGCGGCCATTGCGCGCGAGGCCCAGATGCGCTCGGAGGCATCCGAGGCGGCACGCATCGCCTATGTGATGCAGGCCCGCACGCTTCGCGAGCGCCGCAGCTCGTTTATCAAGATGGTTGTCATCTCCGCTCTCGTCGCGGCAATCTGCTCGCGCCTTCGTGGTACAGTTGGTGCGCTTGGGTTTTCGATTTCAACAGGCTTGGTAATCTGGGGCGTGGTCGATGCAGTAATGCTGACCAACCAGATCAAGGTACTCGACAAGCGCGCGATGGATATGATGCGCGCCCGCGACGCTGCCGCCAAGATTGCTGCCGAGGCACAAGAACTGTAACGACGCCGGACTCGATGGGAAGGTCTAAAGATGGCACAGGATATGCAGGACGCCGGTAACGTCTCCGCCGAGCTCGACGCCATGGTGTGTGACCTGATTGGTGCGTTCTTGGACGACCTTGCCGCCGGCGAGAATCCGGGCGTAGTTGTGGCGATCGAGGACGCTGCTTCCAACCGATATCTGGCGGCGCTCGATGAGGATGGCGAAGAGGCGTGCCTCGAGGCTGCCACCAACTTTATCTCCGAGCACAAGATGGGTCTTAAGGACGAGGGGCTGGGCCGCATCGCCCGTTACGCCATCGGCTACACCGGTTGTGTCGAAATTGACGGCGGCTATCACGACGCCCTGCTCGTGAGCTTCTTCGAAACCACGCTCGAGAGCGGTTTTTCGGCATACGTGCTGTATGAGGGCATGGGTGCCGGCGATGGTTTTATGTGGAGCGACCCTGAACCTGCAGGTGAGGAAACCCCTCTTATCTAAAATCGCTAAAATAAACGAGTTTTCGGTAAAAGGCTCAATATTCCCGCTGAGCGTTGTATCGCTGGGCGGGCCGCATACGCGTGCCGTTTGTATATGGATAGAAGATAGGGGAACTACATGCGCGTAGACAATCTGAGGAACATCGCCATCATCGCCCACGTCGACCACGGCAAGACGACGATGGTCGACAAGCTCCTGCGTGCCACGGACGCCTTCCGTGCCAACCAGCAGGTCGAGGACCGCGTCCTGGACTCTAACGACCAGGAGCGTGAGCGCGGCATTACGATTCTCGCCAAGAACATCTCTATCGAGTACAAGGACGTTAAGATCAACGTCATCGACACCCCGGGCCACGCCGACTTTGGCGGCGAGGTCGAGCGTGTGCTGCGCATGGCCGACGGCGCCCTGCTGCTGGTCGACGCTTTTGAGGGCCCCATGCCCCAGACCCGCTTTGTGCTGCGTCACGCTATCGACACCGGCCTTAAGATCATGATCGTCATCAACAAGATTGATCGTCCGGGTGCTAACCCCGAGAAGGCCTACAACGACTGCCTCGACCTTATGGCCGACCTGGGCGCCACCGACGACCAGCTCGAGTTTGCCATGGAGCACGTCATCTACGCCAGCGGCGTCAACGGCTTTGCCCGCCTCGATCCCAATGACGGCAACATGGATATGTATCCGCTGCTCGATATGATTATCGACGATATGCCCGCGCCCGAGGTTGATGAGAACGCCCCGCTGGCCATGCAGTGCGTGACCATCGACCACTCCAACTTCGTTGGCCGTATCGGCATCGGCCGCGTGTACTCCGGCACCATCCACCAGGGTGACCAGATCCTGGTCGTCAAGAACGACGGCTCCAGCGCCACCGCTACCGTCAAGCAGCTCTTTACCTTCGACTACCTGGGCCGCACCGAGTGCCAGGAAGTCGGCGCCGGCGACATCGCCGCCGTCGTGGGCATCGACCGCACCGATATCGGCGATGTTTACACCGACCCCGAGAACCCCGTCGAGCTCGAGCCCATCGAGATCGACCCGCCGACCCTGTCCATCGTCTTTGAGGCTTCGACCTCCCCGCTCGTCGGCCGTGACGGCGACATCGTGGGTGCCCGTCAGCTCAAGGAGCGCCTGTTCAACGAGGCCGAGAACAACGTGACTATGAAGATCGAGGAGCTCGAGGACAAGAGCGGCGTCGAGGTCTCGGGCCGCGGCATTCTGCACCTGTCCGTTCTGATGGAGTCCATGCGCCGCGAGGGCTTTGAGTTCCAGGTCGGTCGTCCGCGCGTTCTGTTTAAGAAGGACGAGAACGGCAACAAGATGGAGCCTGTCGAGCAGGCCGTCGTCGAGTGCCCGGACGAGTACTCGGGCAAGGTCGTTGAGGTCTTCGGCACCTCCGGTGGCATCATGACGAGTATGGATACCTCGGGCATCGTGACGCACCTTGAGTTTAAGATCCCGACGCGTGGCATCATGGGCCTTAAGAACCGCATCATGAACGTCACCCACGGCGAGGGCGTGTTCTACCACACCTTCCTGGAGTACGGTCCCTACGCCGGCGAGATCGGCAACCGTCAGAACGGTGCCATGATCTCCATGACCACCGAGAAGGCCGTTGCCTATGCCCTGGGCACGCTGCAGGAGCGCGGCCAGCTGTTTGTTGAGCCGGGCACCGAGTGTTACGAGGGCATGATCGTGGGCGAGCGCAGCAAGGCCGGCGACATGGTCGTCAACATCGCCCGTACCAAGAACCTGGGCAACCAGCGTTCCTCGACCTCCGATATTTCCGTGCAGCTGGTGCCGCCCCGCACCTTCTCGCTGGAGGAGGCGCTGGAGTACATCGCCGATGACGAGCTGGTGGAGATCACTCCCAAGAATATTCGCCTGCGCAAGCGTCTGCTCAATGCCACCGACCGCAAGAAGGCCGCCGTCCGTGCCGGTCAGGTCAACAAATAAGCGCTGGGGCTTATAACCGCCAATAAGAAAGGGCGTCGACCGCGATGGTCGGCGCCCTTTTTGGTGCAAGGGGGACAGGTTCGCTTGCACCACCACAAAGGTGCCTGTCCCCTTTGTGGTGGTTGGCAGCTAGGCGGTGGGGAGTTCCGGCGTATTAGCCGGCTGTTGCGACTTGAGGTGAGCGTTGCGCCAGATGATCTGGATAACATAGCCGAGCGTGAAGACAAAGGCCACGCCGCTGATGAAATCGCCTACGAGGGGGATTGCCGTAAGTGCACCTGCGATCACGCCGCCGGCGGCCGCCATGGCGTAGCGGTTCTGGCTGTGTCCGACCATGCGCGCGATCGCGCACCCTGCAAAGGCACTCGACACCAGCGCGATGCCAATAACACCGCACATGAGGGCTCCGGCAAGCGACAGACCAGCGATAGAGATAATTAGCAGTAGGACGGCGGGGACGATAGCAATCGTGCCCAGAAGACCGCTCACCCACAGGGGCATGGGGCGCTGGTGGAGCATGCCGGCGGCGCTGGCGGTTGCGCGCGGAAAGACGAGTTCGAGCAGTAGGGCGACAAAGCAGGCCGAGAGTGCCGCGGCGACGATACCGCCGATGACATCGTTAACGGTGGAAGTATCCTCGCTCTCGGTGCGGTCGATCTTGAGCGCGCCGACCTCGGCTCCCGCGGCGCGCTCGGGGTCCTCGGAGACGTGCGCGTTCACGGTGCCGGTGATGTGGGCGTTCTTGCCCAGGATGAGCTTATCGGCCCAAACCTCGACATCGCCCTCGACGGTGCCATCGATAGTCACCGTATCGCCCGCAAGCGCTGCCGACTTGGTAGAGCCGCGCAGGGCAACCGTCTCGCCTATCGCATAGAAACAGTTGGTGGTGCTGTCGGAATTGAGCACGACATGCTGGCCGGCAACGGTCACGCTGCCATCAACCGTAGTCTTGGCAATGTCGATGGTGCGCGCCGCCAAGCGGACGGCGCCGCCCACCGTGCAGTCGCGGATGGAGAGGCTCTCGCCTGCTGCAATTATGTCGCGGCCGATGGACGCATCGTCCAAGTTGAGGGCCTGACCTGCCCAGTACAGGTCACCTTCGACGCCGGACGAATTGGCGTCATTGTCGGTCGCAAGTACGTTGCCTGCGGTGTCTGTGCCGGCGAACGACGCCGTGGGAAGTGCGGTGACCGCTAGGGCGACGAGCGCGAATGGGATCGTGATGCGGACCCACGCTTTACGGCGCTGGGTCGACGGGAATTGATTACAGGGCATAGTGAATCCTTCGTCAGATGCTCGACATACACCTAACAGGGTACCCAACGCGTGGGCGCTCTAAAAGAACCTCTCGGTTGCATTTCGAAGGGTCGTGCCGTGCTGTTTACTTTTTACGGTGCAAGAAGCGCGCGATATCTTCTTCGGTGGGGCTTTTGATGTCAAAGCGCAGCGAGAGCCAGCGCAGACCCATGGTCACGACAACGCATACGACCAGCGCGGCGACATTGCTCATAATGCCGCTCATAACGAGACACACATAGCTTGTCGATCCGGCGATGGCGGCGATGGCATAAAAGTTAGTACGTTGGAAAATGCCCGGAACCACGCCCATAAAGCCGTCGCGCAACATGCCGCCGCCCACCGCGGTGAAAAAGCCCATCATGATGCACACCGCCGGTGCAAAGCCGTAGACCAGCGCCTTGTCTGCTCCAGTGGCGGCGTAGATGCCGACCGAGATGATGTCGAGCAGGGGAATGAGTTTTTCGGGCTTGTCGACGATTGCCGGGAAAATATAGATGATGGCTGCCGTGGCAATGGAAAGCGGCAGCGCCATTGGCTGGTTGAGGATGTAGACGTTGCCCACCTGCAGCGTCATGTCGCGTAAAAGACCGCCGCCCAAGCCACAGACCACGGCAAGCGCGACCGCGCCCACCAGATCGAGCTTGTGCTCGCGCGCGACCAACACGCCCGAGATTGAAGCCGCGACGACGGCGAACATTTCGAGCCAAAACGGGATGGCGACCATGGCATCTGTGGCGTGTGAGGTAACGGTCATAGCGGCGACGACGGGCAAGATGGGGTCCTTTTGGTTGCGGGTTTAGACAATGCCCGTACATAGTACATGGTTGGCGGGCGTGGTGATCCTATTGCTCGGTAAACGGTCGGGACTGGGTGGGGGTGTAGGTTCCATGTTTGGGGATCTGGGTCGATGCTGAACGCGATGGGGGCGTGGCTGAATAGGAGGGATGTCCAAATTTTGAGCAGCGCTCAAAATTTATCCGGTCGGCTTACGCCGACCGCGCTGCGCTAAAAACGCGCCACTGGCGCGTTTTCTTTACGCTTTGCGCCCTGGCGGGTTCGAATCCCTCCTCCTCCGCCGTATTTGCTTGTAAGGGACTCTAAACAAAAAAGCCCCCGTTTTCGGGAGCTTTCTCAACCAAAATGGCGGAGGAGGAGGGATTCGAACCCTCGTGACCTTAGACAGGCCAAACGGTTTTCGAGACCGCCGCATTCAACCACTCTGCCACCCCTCCGCGTGGGGTAAAAACAAAGCAGGCTCGAAGGCCTGCTTTGGAATTAACTGGCGGAGAGTCAGGGATTTGAACCCTGGAGACGCTTTTGACGCCTACACGATTTCCAATCGTGCTCCTTCGGCCACTCGGACAACTCTCCGTTAAATGCGAAAGTCAGTATACACGAGGAACCGCAAAGTGCAAACAGAAAAGTTGGCATTTTTTAAAACGCTTGGCCGCGCTTGTCGTTGCAGTGGGGTTTGAGGTGCCAAAAAACGGCTTCCGACCAGCGTGGTTGATTAACTCAATTGTTCAAAAGGGGTATTCATAAGCGACTTGGCAATGAATTTAAAAATCTTTGGGTGGTGCTGTGGGCCACTGGTATGCATTTTGCGACCACAGCCTTGTGCCCGCTGACCTGCGGCTTGGCTCAGCTTGTCCCCACGGCACCGTATCTTGAACACAGATCCGTCAAGCATTTGGTCAGCATTTGGTTGGAATGCGCATGAAGTGCCGTGTGAGCATGGACATATGTGGAGGTCATGAGGTTGTAGCTGCATATTCTTGCAGCCTAGGAGGTTGAAAGATATTATTACCAAGTCTTTTCCTGCTTCAGGCGCACCTTCACGACCTGAAGCCACATTTGCCCAGAGGAGGTGACAATATGAAGGCTTATGAACTGCTGTTCTTTGTTGACCCGTCGCTCGACCCCGAGACTCGTCTCGCTGTTATGAAGCGTATCGATACCACGATCGCTGAGGGCGCTGGCAAGGTCGACTCCGTTGACGAGTGGGGCAAGCGCAAGCTCGCCTACGAGATCAACGACCTCACCGATGGTGACTACACCCTCATCAACTTCCACGCAGATCCTACCCAGATCGCCGAGCTTGATCGCGTCCTGCGCATCACCGACGCTGTGGTCCGCCACATGATCGTCCGTCGCGACGACCAGGAGTAAGACTGTCGTTTTGGACTGGGCTTGTGCCCCAAGAGGAAGTAGTGAGTTATGAGCATCAATCGAGTGAACATCACCGGTAACCTCACGCGTGATCCCGAGCTGCGCGCCACCGCCGGCGGAACCCAGGTTCTGTCCTTTGGCGTCGCCGTGAACGATCGTCGCCGCAACGCGCAGACTGGCGAGTGGGAGGACTATCCCAACTTTGTCGACTGCACCATGTTCGGCACCCGCGCCGAGGCCGTGAGCCGTTTCCTGGCAAAGGGAAACAAGGTCGCGATCGAGGGCAAGCTGCGCTACAGCTCTTGGGAGCGCGACGGTCAGCGCCGGAGCAAGCTTGAGGTCATCGTCGATGAGATCGAGTTTATGAGCTCCCGTGGTGGCCAGGGCGGCTACGATCAGGGCGGTTACGCCCCCGCAGCTCCCGCGCCCGCAGCACGTCCTGCCGCACCGGTGGCTACGCCGCCCGCGGTCGACGTCTACGATGAGGACATCCCGTTCTAAGGGTTGTTCACCTATTTTTGAGTGAGAGGCGGCTTCGGTTCGCCGAAGTAGCCAAATGAAAGGTATTTTGACATGGCTAATGATTTTTCTGCACGTCAGCCGCGTCGTAAGTACTGCCAGTTCTGCAAGGAGAACACTGAGTTCATCGACTATAAGGACACTCAGCTTCTCCGTAAGTACATGACCGACCGTGGCAAGATCAAGCCCCGTCGCGTCACTGGCGCTTGCACGCAGCATCAGCATGACATCGCCAACGCCATCAAGCGCGCCCGCGAGATGGCTCTCCTGCCGTACACCGTCCCCGTGGTTTCCTCTCGTGGCAACCGCGATCGCGGCTAAGAAGGGAGACGCATCATGAAGGTTATTCTTCTCGATGAGATCAAGGGCAAGGGCGGCGAGGGTGACGTCGTAGAGGTCGCTCAGGGTTACGCTGAGAACTTCCTGTTCCCCAAGAAGCTCGCTGTTGCCGCCACCAAGGGCAACCTCAAGCAGCTTGACGAGCGTCGCAACAACATCGCCAAGCGCGAGGCCGTCCGTCTGGCTACCGCCAATGAGACCAAGGCTGCCTTTGAGGGCAAGACGGTCACCGTTGACGTCAAGGTCGGCGACGAGGGCATCCTCTTTGGCTCCGTTACCGCCGCTATGATCGCTGACGCCATCAAGGCTCAGCTCGGTATGGACATCGACCGCAAGCGCGTCGAGCTCGGTAAGCCCATCAAGGTTGCCGGTGCCCACACCGTTGCCATCTCGCTGTACCGCGAGATCAAGGCCGAGGTTGTCGTTCTCGTCGGCGTTACCGCCGAGGAGCTCGCTGCCGAGGCTGAGGTCGAGGAGGCCGCTGAGGTCGCCGAGGCCGAGACCGCCGAGGTCGAGACTGAGGCTGCTGCCGAGTAGCATTTGCTGCAACGCAACAATCTTGTTCTAAGAAGGGCGCTCTGGGAAACCAGGGCGCCCTTTTGTTTTTTGCGCTGAGTGAGTGTCATGGTGAACGTTGCGTCGAAGTCCTATATACAGGACCGTTCATCCGTTTGGTTCGGTGATGATTGGCGGCGCGCGGCGCGTTTTGGGACCGTGGCTGATACTATGGATGCTCGCAAGCGATATGAATGAGGATGCTCATGGCATATGACGATAGGGAGACCGGGCTGACGGTTGAGGACCGCGGCTCCAAGTTGGGTCTTCCCCAAAACCAAGATGCAGAGGCCAATGTACTGGCCGCTATGCTGCTATCGCCCGAGGTGGTCGAAGAGGCCCAGGTCGAGCTGCAGCCCGATGACTTCTACCGGCCCATTCATAAGACCATCTATACCGCGATGGTCGATATGTACAACAGCCGCATTCCCATCGACTCCATCTCGCTGATCGATTACCTGCGAAGCATCAACAAGCTTGATGCCGTGGGCGGCGAGGCCTACATTTTGGAGTTGATGGGTCAGACCCTGTCGCTCGTCAACTGGCAGCACCATGCCGCTATCGTTCGCCGCGATTCGATGCTGCGTGAGCTGATCGGCGCCACCAACGAGATCAACGCGCTGGCCTATAACGCTCCCACCGATACCAAAGAGGTCGTGGAGCTGGCCGAGAGCAAGCTGCTCAAGGTCACGGCACGCGAGGTCAAGTCGAGCTACAAGACGCTGACCGAGTTTATGGTCGAGGCCTATAACGAGGCCGAGGAAGTGTGCCAGGCCGGTGGCCAGGCTGCGGGAGTGCCCACGGGCTTCCCGTCACTCGACCGCATGCTCATGGGTTTTCGCGAGGGCCAGCTCATCATCATCGGCGCCCGCCCTGCTGTGGGTAAGACGTCGTTCGCCCTGAATCTGGCGCTCAACGCTGCCGCGGCCGGTTATACCGTCGGCTTCTTCTCGCTGGAGATGTCGGGCAAGGAAATTGCCCAGCGTCTGATTTGCGCCTACGCCATGATTTCGATCAGTGACTTCCGCATGGGCCGCATTAGCCCCGAACAGTGGGCCAATATCAACGAGGCCACGCAGACCTTGTCCAAGCTCGATATTCTGATTGACGATACGCCCGGCACCACAGTGACCGAGATTCGCGCCAAGAGCCGCCGCATGCTCCACAACAAGGAGAAGGCCATCATCATCCTGGACTACCTGCAGCTGGTGAGTCCTCCGCCGGGACGCCGCTCCGAGAGCCGTACCGTCGAGGTCTCCGAGATGTCGCGTGGTCTGAAGATCATGGCCAAGGAGCTCAAGATCCCGCTCATCGCGCTGTCGCAGCTCTCGCGTCAGGTCGAATCCCGTACCGGCAAGCGCCCGCAGCTTTCCGACCTTCGTGAATCGGGCTCCATCGAGCAGGACGCCGATATCGTTATGTTCTTGGACCGCTCCGCCGACGAGGCCGAAGCCTCGCGCGACGATCGACCCGACGAGGGCGTTACGCGTATTGTCGTGGCCAAGAACCGTTCGGGCCCGATCGGCGACGTCGACCTGATGTTCCTGCCGGCATCCACGAAGTTCTATGAGCTTGATGGGGCACATGCCGAGGAGTAGGACAGGCACCCGTTGCACGGGTATACTGGGAATGTTTTGTGCTTCTGCGTGCCGGCGTGGCGCGTAGACAGTCCATGAATGTAAGGAGTAAACATGCCGTCAACCGTTTTGGTCGGTGCCCAGTGGGGCGATGAGGGCAAGGGTAAGATTTGCGACCTGGTCGCCGGCGACTTCGATGCCGTCGTGCGCTACTCGGGCGGCAACAACGCCGGTCACACCATCGTCGTCAACGGCAAGAAGTACGGCCTGCACCAGGTGCCCTCCGGCATCATGTATTCCGACCACGTGTCGGTGATCGGTAACGGCTGCGTCGTCAACCCCAAGGTTGTCCTTGAGGAGATCGACATGTTCGAGGCCGACGGCATCACCACCAAGAACCTCAAGATCAGTGGCAACGCGCATGTCATCATGCCGTACCACATCGATCTGGATGGCGCCTTTGAGCAGAAGCTCGGCAAGAAGAACATCGGTACCACCAAGCGCGGCATTGGTCCGTGCTATCAGGACAAGATGGCCCGCATTGGCCTGCGCATGCAGGACATGCTGGACGAGACGCTGTTCCGCGACAAGCTGGAGACCGCTCTCGCCCGCGTGAACCCCGAGCTCGAGCTCATCTACAACCTGCCCACCTACACCGTGGACCAGATTTGCGACGAGTACCTGCCGATGGCCGAGCGCCTGCGCCCCTACATCACCGAGACGAGCCTGCTGCTCAACAACATGATCGATGAGGGCAAGAACCTGCTGTTTGAGGGCGCCCAGGCGACGCTACTCGACATCGACCACGGCACCTATCCGTACGTGACGTCTTCCAACTGCACCGCCGGCGGCGCCATCACCGGCTCCGGCGTGGGCATGAAGAACGTCGACCGCGTGCTGGGCGTCATGAAGGCCTATATCACCCGCGTCGGTTCGGGCCCCATGCCCACCGAGCTTTCCTATGAGTCCGAGGCTGGCCACACGCTGACCGAGGAGGGCTATGAGTACGGCGTGACCACCGGTCGCCGTCGTCGTTGCGGCTGGTTTGACGGCCCTATCGCCAACTATGCCTCGCGCGTCAACGGCCTCACCGACATCGCCGTGACCAAGCTCGACGTGCTTTCGGCCTTCGACACCATCAAGGTGTGCGTGGCCTACGACGTCGATGGCGAGCGCTACACCAGCGTGCCCGAGCATCAGGTGCGCTTTGAGCATGCCAAGCCCATCTACGAGGAGCTCCCTGGCTGGAAGTGCGATATCACCGGTTGCCGCAGCTTTGACGAGCTGCCGCAGGAGGCTCAGGACTATGTGGCGTTTATCGAGGATCTGGCACACACCCGCGTGACGTTTATTGGCGTTGGCGCTGGTCGCGAGCAGATCATCAACCGATTCTGGAAGTAATCGGGACTATTTGGTTATTGCGATATACCCCTTTGCAGCCCGGACGGGCGGCCGAGGGGTATATTTGCTTGCAAAGGGCTCGCGTGGAGCGGGCCGTTAATCCATAGAGGAGGCACCCTTGAAGGCGGACACTCAAACCATCGACATCCTGTTGTTGGGCAGCGGCGGCCGTGAGCATGCTTTGGCAGCTAAGCTCGCAGCATCACCGCGCGCCGGCAAGCTCTACATCGCGCCGGGCAACGGCGGCACCGCGAGCTGTGGCGAGAACGTTGTTCTCGACGACTGCGATCCTGCGGCCGTGGCGGCGTTTGCGCAGAGCCATGGATGCGGACTCGTGGTAATTGGCCCCGAGGCTCCGCTCGTGGCGGGCGTGGCCGACGCCGTGCGTGCGGCGGGTATTCCCTGCTTTGGCCCGGGTGCCGAGGGCGCCCAGATGGAGGGCTCCAAGCTGTTCTCCAAGCAGCTCATGGAGCGTGCGGGCATTCCGACGGCAGCCTACGGCTCGTTTACCGACGAGGCTTCGGCTCTCGCCTACGTGCGTGAGCAGGGCGCTCCGTTGGTCGTGAAGGCTGACGGTCTTGCCGCTGGCAAGGGTGTTATCGTGGCAACCGAGCTTTCGCAGGCCGAGGAGGCCGTGCGCGAGTGCTTTGGCGGCACCTTTGGCGATGCCGGCAACACCGTGGTCATCGAGGAGATGCTGACCGGCCCCGAGTGCTCGCTGCTGGCCTTTACCGACGGCAAGACCGTGCGTCCCATGGCCACCTCGCAGGACCACAAGCGCGCGCTCGAGGGCGACAAGGGCCCCAACACCGGCGGCATGGGCGTCTACAGTCCGGTGCCCATCGTGACCGACGAGGAGCACGCCACGATGGTGGCGGTCATGGAGCAGACCGTGGCCGAGCTCGCTGCCGAGGGCATCGACTACCGCGGCTGCCTGTACGGCGGCTTTATGCTCACGCCTGCCGGCCCCAAGGTGCTGGAGTTCAATGCTCGCTTTGGCGATCCCGAGACGCAGGTCGTGTTGCCGCGCCTTAAGAACGACCTGGTCGAGGTCATGCTCGCCTGCGCCAACTGCGAACTCGATCAGATTGAACTCGACTGGCGCGACGAGTGGGCCGTGGCCGTTGTACTGACGAGTGCGGGCTACCCCGGCAGCTACGAGAAAGGCAAGGTCATCACCGGTATCGCCGACGCCGAGGCCATGGAGAACGTGACTGTGTACCATGCCGGCACCGCCGTGGTGGACGGTCAGCTCGTGACCAATGGTGGCCGCGTGCTTGCCGTGACCGCGCTGGGCGACACGTTCGAGAACGCTCGCAACCTTGCTTACGATGCCTGCGAGAAGATTGATTTTGAGGGCAAGACCCTGCGTCACGACATCGGTCTGCGTGCACTGCGTGGCCGCGACGCCTGGGATGCCTAAAGTCCGAGAGGAATGAGACGGATGGACGAGAAGAACGAAGAACTCGTGGACGCGCAGATCGTCGAGGAGGACAGCCGCATGTATGGGCACGTCGAGGGCGAGCCTGGTGGCGAGGTCGCTGACGAGCCGGCGCTGGTGCTGGGCGACGACGACCCGCACGATGCCGAGCTGCACGAGAAGATTCTTTCGGAGGAGTGCGCCTGGAAGGGCAAGATCCTCGACGTCCACCGTCTTGAGGTTGAGCTGCCCAACGGTCGCCGCAGCGCCCGCGATATCGTTCGCCATCCGGGTGCGGCGGCCGTTGTGGCACTGACCGAGAGCGGCAAGATCGTACTGGTGCGTCAGTACCGCACCGCCATCGATCGCGTGACGGTCGAGATTCCCGCCGGCAAGCTCGACCCGGGCGAGGACCCGCTCGATTGCGCCAAGCGCGAGCTGCATGAGGAGACGGGCTTTAGGGCTGGTCGTATTCGCTTTTTGACGTCGATTGTCACGTCCTGCGGTTTTTGCGATGAGATCATCCACATCTACTTGGCTACCAAGCTCGAGTTCGACGCGCCCAACCCCGACGATGACGAGTTTGTCAACGTGGACCTGGTGCCGCTGCACGAGCTGATCGACGCCGTGCTCGACGGCAAGATCGAAGACGCCAAGACCGTCGTGGGCGCCTTGGCCTGCGATAGCATCGCGCACCGCCTTGGGGGCGCGGAGCTTTAACGAGTGGGGATAGCCCTGGGACAAGTACTGCTGATTGCTTTGTCCCAGGGCCTTACGTTGTTGATATTTCTTTGAGGATCACATGCTGAAGAGGTTTCTTTCTTACTACAAGCCCCAGATGGGGCTTTTTGTTGCTGATACTGTTTGCGCTCTGGTGCTTGCCGCCATTGACCTGGCGTTCCCCATTATCCTGCGCAATTTGACCGGTGGGCTATTTACCCAGGGTCAGGCTGCCATTATGCGGGCGCTCGGTATGATCGCGGTGGGCTTGGTGCTGATGTATGCCGTCCGCTGCGCCTGCCGCTACTTTGTGAGCTATTGGGGCCACGTGATGGGCGCGCGTATGGAGTCCAAGATGCGCGAGGACCTGTTTGACCAGTATGAGCGCTTTAGCTTTGCGTACTTCGACCGCAACAGCTCGGGCGACATGATGAGCCGCGTGGTCAACGACCTGTTCGATATCTGCGAGGCGGCGCATCACGTGCCCGAGTGGATCATCATCTGCGGCATCGAGATCATTGGCTCGTTTGTGATCCTCTTTACCATCGCCCCGGTGTTGGCGCTTGCCATGGCCGTGGTGACGGCGGTGTTTGCGGTCATCATGTTTTGGCAGAACATGCGTATGCGCGAGGTCTTTAGCGACAACCGCAAAAAGATCAGCGGCATCAATGCACAACTGCAGGATTCGCTGGCGGGCATGCGCGTAGTCAAGAGCTTTGCCAACGAGGAGACCGAGCGCGCCAAGTTCCGTGCCTCTAACGATTGCTACCTTTCGTCCAAAGAGAACATGTACCACGCCATGGGCGTCTATACCGCGACGTATGGCCTGCTCTCGGGCGTGCTCTACGTGATCGTGGTGCTGCTCGGCGGTTGGCTGGTGGCTCAGGGCGAGCTGCAAGCAGTCGATATGGCGACGTTTGCGCTCTACATTTCGTTGTTCTGCACACCGCTCGAGACGCTTGTCAATTCCGCCGAGATGTATCAGAAGGCTATCGCCGGCTTTAAGCGTATGGAAGAGGTGCTATCAACCGCGCCGGATATCCAGGACAAGCCGGGCGCTACGGATCTGCAGGTGACCGCCGGCGCCGTGGAGTATCACGACGTGTGCTTTAACTACGAGGATGTTGAGCTGGGCGAGGGCGATGCCGACGAGCGTCCCGTTATCGACCATATGGACCTGTCCATCAGGCCTGGTCAGACCATCGCTTTGGTTGGCCCTTCGGGCGGTGGCAAGTCCACGACCTGTTCGCTGCTACCGCGCTTTTATGACGTGGCCGCCGGATCCATTAGCATCGACGGCCAGGACGTGCGCGATGTGACACAGCAGAGCCTGCGTCGTGCCATCGGCCTGGTGCAGCAAGACGTGTATCTGTTCGATGGAACGATTGGCGAGAATATCGCCTACGGCAAACCGGGCGCCACGGCAGAAGAGATTACCGAAGCCGCCCGTCGCGCCAACATCGATGCCTTTATCGAGTCGCTGCCGCAGGGCTATGACACGGTCGTGGGCGAGCGCGGCAGCCGTCTTTCGGGCGGACAGAAACAGCGCGTCGCCATCGCGCGCGTGTTTCTCAAGAACCCCAAGATCCTGATCTTGGACGAGGCGACGAGTGCTTTGGATAACGAGAGCGAGGAGGCGGTGCAGGAGTCACTCGAAGAGCTGGCGCGCGGCCGCACCACGATTATCATCGCCCACCGCCTCTCGACCATTAAGCATGCTGACGAGATTGCGACCGTTGAGCATGGTCGCGTTGTGGAACGTGGCACGCACGAGGAGCTTCTCGCCCGTGGCGGCACCTATGCCCGTTACTATCGAATGCAGTTCGAAGGTGCGCGTGCGCACGAGCTCGACTGATTGATATGACAGGAAGTTTATGGCTGACAAGAACCCTTTGACTCCGGAAGAGGTGACGGAGTTATTCTCCGAAATCGATGCATCCGGCGTCTTGGATCCTACGCTTGCCAAAAAGCGTACCGAGCGCATGCGCGAGAAGGAGGCTGCGGCCAAGCGCGGTGACAAAGCGGCGCTGGCGCAGCTGCGCAGCGAGGACCGCGCGAGCCAGGCAAAACATATCGACCCGCTGTCCGAGGACGATCCTTCGGGCTCGCAGGTGAGCCATACCATTACGAAGACCGCGATGGCCGTGGTCATCGGTATTTTGGTGCTGATCGTGGGCATGCAGATCGGCTACGGCGTGATGCGCCGTCTGAACACCGCCAATCTGTCCGAGAGCGTTTCGGTCGATACCGTTTCGACGGCGCTGAAGGGCGGCCTTGAGTGGGGCAACGGCTTTACGCAGTTTCCGCTCGACTTTTCCGTCGACGAGGCCGATGAGCGTACGGGCACGGTTGAGGTAACGGTGTTGGACACATCGTCTGCCAACGAGCTCGAACTGCTGTCCAACGGGCAGATTCAGGCCGCGGCACTTGCGACCAACGCGCTGCTCAACGATAAGATTGACCGCGTGGTGTATAACGTGCACGCCTATATCGACGAAGATAGCAACATTCAGCACGATTCCTTCTTTGGCATGTTTCCCGCCCAGGGCCACCAGAGCGCCATTCTGACGTTCGTATGGACCAAGAGCTCATCCAACGCCACGAGTATCGACTGGAAGATGCGCATCGTGAGTATGGATGACACCATCGCCGAGCGCATTCAGAAGCAGGTGAACTCGGTGTCGTCGTTGATTGAGGACCCGGTGGTGAGCCAGACCAAGATTGACGAGGAAAAGGCCGAACGTGACCTGGAACATCGTCTGCATGGTCGCGAGATTTTCCGCGGCGGCAAGCCCGATCGCTCACCGTCCGATCTGCTGGAACAGGACAAGAAAAAGTAGGAGGCCATCATCCCGCGTGAGCCACAAGCCCACGCGGGATGATTTTTCTGGGTAGTCTTTTTGGGACGGGGCTATTTTAGCTACCTCGGCCGTCAATCAG
>URKH01000045.1 GCA_900548255.1 uncultured Collinsella sp.
TCCCTGGATCGCATCTGCCGGCGTCGTGGCGGTGGCAATCAAGACAAAGTCGATGCTGTGGTGCTGCGTCTCGGGCATCGTGCTCTATATCGTTTTGAGCCTCGTATAAGAGCAGGGCGCGTTTACCGTCTCGACTTTGCGAATCGAATTTCTCACCGAGCCGGTCTGCTTCTTCTGGTACCATGGTCAAACTTTACTGTAGCAAAGTATGACGTGGGCTTTTGTGTCCCGTCAACGGAAATGGGGGTTTCATGGCACAGGAAGCGACCGCCAACGAGCAAAAGAAATTCAAAGTACCGCGAATCCCGGGCGACATCATGATCTATCCGATGATCGTCGGCCTTTTGCTCAATACCTTCTGCCCGCAGGTCTTCGAGATCGGTGGCTTCTTTACCGCCGCCTGTCGCGGCGGTTCCAATACCATCGTCGCCGCGATCCTGCTCTTCGTGGGTGCCGGCATCAGCTTTAAGTCCACGCCGGGCGCTATCAAGACCGGCGTCGTCGTACTGATCCCTAAGCTTGTGGTGGCAGCCGCGCTGGGCCTGGGCGTTGCGTATTTCTTTAACGACAACTTTTTGGGCCTGAGCTCGGTCTCCATTATCGGCGGCATCACCTTCTGCAACATGGCGCTCTATACGGGCATCATGGGCGAGTTTGGCGATGAGTCCGAGCAGGGCGCCGTAGGCATCCTGTTCTTTACGGCCGGCCCCGCCGTCACCATGATCATCCTGGGCGTTTCTGGTCTTGCTAACATTCCGCTGGGCACTATCATCGGCTCCATCCTGCCGCTTGTCATCGGTATGGTTCTGGGCAACCTCTTCCCGTTTATCAAGAACCTGCTGGTTCCCGGCACCAATCCCGCGATTGCCGTCATCGGATTTCAACTCGGCGCGTCCATGAGCCTGTCGAGCTTTGTCACCGGCGGCATTTCCGGCATCTTGCTGGGCCTTGTCACGCTGTTTGTCGTCGGCCCCATCACCTTTGCGTTCGAGCGCCTGTGCGGCGGTAACGGCAAGGCCGCCGTGGCTTGCTCCACCATCGCCGGCACGGCTATGACCACGCCGGTTGCTCTTGCCGAGGTGGCGCCGCGCTATGCCGAGCTTGCTCCCACCGCGTACGCCCAGATCGCCACCGCCGTTATCATCACGGCGATCATGGCTCCGATTCTTACTGGCTGGGTCGACAAGAAGTTCTGTCAGGGCAAGGAGGATCTGTCGCCTGCCGGTGTCGAGGCCATCGAGGAAGCCGTCGCGACCGACATCGATGGCGAGTAGCAATCGTCATTCATCAATGATGCCGGCGTGCAATTCGCGCCGCTTGAGCGCCCGAACGAAAGCTGTCTTGCAGCAACGTTCGGGCGCTCTGCTATTATTCCCCTTACCCCTGCGGGTAGGGGTGTTTGTTGCCCAGACCCGAATCGGGCGATTCTGACCACTTGGATATTGAAGGGATGGCGTCTAGTGGTCAAGGCACTCAAGATTGAGATATTCGTGCTCTGCATGATTGTTCTTATCGGGCTTGCCGTGCGAAGTCGTCGCTCCCTGTTCTCGAGCACCCAGCAGCTCTTGTTTAGCATGCTTGGCTACACCTCTGCGGCGTACGTATTATTCGATATGATCTGGACGCTTTCGGACGGTGCGGATGGCATGTTGGGCATTGCTGCCAACTGGATTTCCAACGCGGTTTCGTTTTCACTCTTTGCCAGCGCGTGTCTCGTTTGGTTTATCTATTCCGAGACGGTGCAGGGCTCTCGCCTTTCGACCGCGCGCTCTAGAGTGGCTCTTGTAACGTTGCCTACGGCTCTGGTAGTCGTGCTGGCGTTTACCAGTTACTGGACGCACGCCCTGTTCTATGTCGATGCGCAGGGCGTGTATCATCGCGGCTTTGCCTATATGGTCCAGCCCATCGTCAGCTACTGCTACGTAATACATGCGTCCCTGCACGCGTTTGTGCAATCGCGCAGGGTCGAGAGTCTACAAAAGAAGGCCATCTATCGAACCTTGGCATTTTTCGCCATTCCGGCTCTGGTGGGCGGCACCTTTCAGGTCGTGTTTTCGGTGCCCGGGCTTTGTGTCGGCATAATGATTAGCATGCTGCTGCTCTACATCGTCTGCCAGGAGCAGCTGATCTCGACCGACCCATTGACTGGCCTCAACAATCGCAACCGTTTTGAGACCTATATGCTGTCGTTCTTCTCAAATGTGGATCATGCCGACGATATGTATCTCCTCATGATGGACGCTGATGGCTTTAAGCAGATTAACGATCATCATGGACATGTGGAGGGCGACCATGCCCTTCAGGTCATCTCCACGGTACCAAAGATGTCTGCTCGGCGTCTGGTGGCTTTATCGCACGTTATGGCGGCGATGAGTTCGTAGTGCTCCAAAAGGCGATAGCAGAGCAGGACATCATGCGTCTGTGCGAGGCAATCAACGACGAGCTCGCGCGTGCCGAGGTGCTGTATCTGTTGCGGATGTCCATCGGCTACGCACGGGTCGGTGATGGTGTCGATACCTGGCAAGACTTGCTTCGCGCTGCCGATGCGGAGCTCTACCGCGTAAAGCACGAGAAGAAAAAGGCCGGCGTCCAGATACGCTAGAAAAAGCGACCACGCGAATGTCCGCTGCAGGTGCGGCATACGCAAGGGCTTGGCTTGTTAGGCATTTTTAGGTTTGTTGACAATGATGATGCCGCCGCAGACCAGGAGCAGGGCCACAATGACGGTAACGGGGCTTGTGCCAGCGCCCTCGCCGAGCAGCAGCGCGCTCAACGCTACGCCAAAGACCGGGTTCATAAAGCCAAAGACCGAAACGCGGCTGACGGGGTTGACGGCGAGCAGGCGAGACCACAGCGAGTATGCGACGGCGGAAATGAGTGCCATATATATGATGAGCGCGATGGCGGGGACGATTTTGGTGGGGGATAGCGCGCCGCCCATCAAAAGCCCGATGGCGGTAAGGACCAGACCGCCGACTAAAAACTGCCAGCCGGCGAGTAAAACGCCGTCATGCTCGCGCGAGAAAATGCCAATGAGGCAGGTCGACAGGGCGCCCGCAACGGTGGAAGCCAGGATAAAGCCCTCGCCGTCGAGCGCAAAGCCAAAGGTGCCATCCGCGCCCGAAAGGTTGACGAGCGCTACACCGGCAAAGCCCAACACGCAGCCAAGCACCTTGGCTGTATCGAGCTTCTCGGTGTGAAACGCCAGAGCGGCAAAGAGGATTGCGAGGAAGTTGGCGCTGGCCTCAATGATGGAGCTCGACATGGCGCTGGCGCGCGAGAGTCCCAGGTAGAAAAAGAAGTACTGACCGATCGTCTGGAAAATCGACAAGACAAAGATGGGCTTGATGTCGCGAGCCTGCGGGATGAGTGGGCGGCGCTTCGCCGCGCTCATCCCAACGATGACCAGGGCGCCGGCAAGCGTGAAGCGCAAGCCTGCAAAGAGCAGCTGCGAGGCACTATCGTGTGCGGGGATGCCAAAGAGCTCGTAACCGATCTTGATGCAGGGGAAAGCCGATCCCCAGAGCGCACAGCAGATAAGGCAGCCCAGAATGAGTCCGGGCAGGGTGGCGAGATGCGGCTTGCGGCTTTCCATGATGTCCTTCCTGTATGCGCGAAGCAAAAAAGAACCCGCCACCGGAGGTGCCGGCGGCGGGCGTCGTTGCCCGAAGGGATTGTACCCGATGGGAACGTCTTTAGGCGAAGTAGGCTACGCCGCTCTCAAAGATCGGCATGAACTTATCGCCGGGGACATGCTCGGGAACGTTGCGGTACAGGTTGTCGCCGCGACGCTCGGCATGGCCCATCTTGCCCAGGACGCGGCCGTCGGGGCTCGTGATGCCCTCGATGGCGAGTGCGGAGCCGTTGGGGTTGACGGAAAGATCCATGCTGGGCTTGCCGTCCTCGTCCACGTATTGCGTGGCGACCTGGCCGTTGGCGATCAGCTGGGCGAGCACCTCGTCATTGGCGACAAAGCGGCCCTCGCCGTGGCTGATGGCGACGGTGTAGGGGTCGTCCAGGCTGCATTGCGACAACCACGGGGACAGGTTGGACGAGATGCGGGTGCGCACCAGACGGCTCTGGTGGCGGCCGATGGTGTTGAACGTCAGCGTGGGCGCGTCGGGCGTGGCGTCGACGATATCGCCGTAGGGCACCAGGCCGAGCTTGACCAGGGCCTGGAAGCCGTTGCAGATGCCCAGCATCAAGCCGTCGCGGGCCTTGAGCAAGTCGCGGACAGCCTCGGTGACCTCGGGAGCGCGGAAGAACGCCGTGATGAACTTGGCGGAGCCGTCGGGCTCGTCACCGCCCGAGAAGCCGCCGGGGATCATGACGATCTGGCTTTGGCGGATGCGACGGGCAAGCTCGTGGGTGCTTTCGGCAACAGCCTCGGGCGTGAGGTTGTTGATCACGAAGGTGTCGGCCTCGGCACCGGCGGCACGGAAGGCGCGGGCACTGTCGTACTCGCAGTTGTTGCCGGGGAAGACGGGGATAATCACGCGCGGGCGGGCGATCTTGGCGCCGCCGTACACATGGATGTCCTTGGCGCGATAGTCAATGGTCTCGGCCTCGGGCTGCTCGCTGGTGCTGCGGTAGGCAAAGACGCCCTCGATGCCGCTCTCCCAGGCTTCCTGGAGCTCGGAGAGCTCGATGACCTCGGAGCCGGTGTCGATGACATAGCCCTCGACGGTGGTGCCCAGGGGCTCGACGACAACGCCGTCGGCGACTTCGGGCAGCTCGGCATCCTCTGCGAGCTCGACGATAAAGCTGCCGTAGAGCGGGGTGAAGAGGCTCTCCACGTCCACGTCCTCGGCAAGCTCGATGCCGATCTGGTTGCCGACGCACATCTTAAAGAGGCTCTCGGCGCCGCAGCCGTAGCCGGGCGTGGAGATGGCCAGGGCGTCGCCGGTGGCGGTGAGCGCCTCGACGGCGTCAAACGCGGCGAGCAGCTGCTGGGCATCGGGGCGGTAGTCTTCGCCATAGGTGGCGGGGGCGATGCGGACGACGCGGTGCGTCAGGCCCTTGAACTCGGGCGATGTGGCGCGGGCGGCGCGACCCACGGCCACGGCGAAGCTGATGAGGGTCGGCGGAACGTTGAGCTCGCCGGCCTCGTCCTCAAACGAGCCGCTCATGGAGTCCTTGCCGCCGATGGCGCCGGCACCCAGATCGACCTGGGCCATAAGAGCACCCAGAACGGCTGCCATGGGCTTGCCCCAGCGCTCGGCTTCGGTGCGCAGGCGCTCGAAGTACTCCTGGAAGGAGAGGTAGGCGCGCTTGTGCTCAAAACCGGCGGCGACGAGCTTGGCGATGGACTCGACTACGGACAGGTAGGCACCTGCAAACTGGTCGGCCTCCATCAGGTAGGGGTTGAAGCCCCATGCCATGGCGCTCGCCGTGGTGGTCTCGCCGTCCACGGGGAACTTGGCGACCATGGCAGAGCTCGGGGTGAGCTGCGTCTTGCCGCCAAAGGGCATGAGCACGGTGGCGGCGCCGATGGTGGAGTCGAAGCGCTCGGAAAGGCCCTTGTTGGAGGCGACGTTAAGATCGGAGACGAGCGAGGTCATACGCTCGGCAAGCGTGGTGCCGGCCCAGCTGGGCTGCCACACGCTGCGGGCGCAGACGTGGGCGGCCTGGTGCTTGGGCGCACCGTTGGAGTTGAGGAACTCGCGGGACAGGTCGACGATGGCGATGCCGTTCCAGGCCATGCGCATGCGCGGCTCGGCGGTAACCTCGGCGATAACGGTCGCTTCCAGGTTCTCCTCGGCGGCGTAGCCCATGAACTCCTCGACGTCACCGTCGGCGACGGCGCAAGCCATGCGCTCCTGGGACTCGGAAATGGCGAGCTCGGTGCCGTCCAGGCCGTCGTACTTCTTGGTCACGGTATCGAGGTCGACATACAGGCCGTCGGCAAGCTCGCCCACGGCGACCGAGACGCCGCCGGCGCCAAAGTCGTTGCAGCGCTTGATCAAGCGACAAGCGTCGCCGCGTCGGAACAGGCGCTGCAGCTTGCGCTCGACCGGGGCGTTGCCCTTCTGGACCTCGGCACCCGAAGTCTCGATGGACTCGGTGTTCTGGGTCTTGGAGGAGCCGGTGGCGCCGCCGATGCCGTCACGGCCGGTGCGGCCGCCCAGCAGGATGATCTTGTCGGTGGGGGCGGGGCACTCGCGACGCACGTGGTTTGCCGGGGTAGCGCCCACGACGGCACCGACCTCCATGCGCTTGGCCACGTAGCCGGGGTGATAGAGTTCGTTGACCTGACCGGTGGCAAGGCCGATCTGGTTGCCGTAGCTGGAGTAGCCGGCGGCGGCGGTGGTCACGAGCTTGCGCTGCGGGAGCTTGCCCTCGAGCGTCTCGGAAACCGGGACGGTGGGGTCGCCGGCGCCGGTGACGCGCATGGCCTGGTACACATAGCTGCGGCCCGAGAGCGGGTCACGGATGGCGCCGCCCACGCAGGTGGCGGCACCGCCGAAGGGCTCGATCTCGGTCGGGTGGTTGTGGGTCTCGTTCTTAAAGAGGAACAGCCAGTCCTGGTCCTCACCATCAACATCGACCTTTACCTTGACGGTGCAGGCGTTGATCTCCTCGGACTCGTCGACATCGGTCATGACGCCGGTCTTCTTGAGATACTTGGCGCCGATGGTGCCCATATCCATGAGGCAGACGGGCTTGGCGTCGCGACCGAGCTCGTGGCGCATTTCCATGTAGCGGTCGAAGGCCTGCTGCACCACGGCGTCGTCGATCGTCACGTCATCCAGGACGGTACCGAAGGTGGTGTGGCGGCAGTGGTCGGACCAATAGGTGTCGATCACGCGGATCTCGGTGATGGTGGGGTCGCGATCTTCATCGCGGAAGTACTGCTGGCAGAAGGCGATGTCCGCCTCGTCCATGGCAAGACCGCGCTCGGAGATAAAGGCGGCAAGACCGGCTTCGTCGAGCTCGCGGAAGCCGTCAAGCACCTCGACGGGCGCAGGCTCGGGGGTCTCCATGTGCAGCGTCTCGGGTAGGTCGAGTGAGGCAATGCGGGCCTCGACGGGGTTCACCACGTAGTGCTTAATGGCATCGATGGCGGCCTCGTCCAGGGCGCCCGAGATCATATAGACCTTGGCGGAGCGCACGGCGGGGCGCTCGCCCTGGCTGATGAGCTGCACGCACTCGCTGGCGGAGTCGGCGCGCTGGTCAAACTGGCCAGGCAGGAATTCGACGGCAAAGACGGCGCCATCGCTTGCGGGGAGCTCGTTGTAGGTCACATCGACCTGGGGCTCGCTAAAGACGGTCGGCACGCAGGAGCGGAACAGCTCCTCATCGATGCCCTCGACGTCGTAGCGGTTGATGATCCTCAGAGCCTCGATGCCCTTGATGCCGAGAATCTCGCTCAGCTCGCCCTTGAGCTGCTGAGCCTCGACGTCGAACCCGGGTTTCTTCTCCACGTAGATACGAGAGACCATTGGTTCCTGCCTTCCTGATCGGTTGGGCGTACGGTGCGGTATGCGGCAGCGGTCGGTTTGCGGGGCAAGCCTCGCGATCGCCTTGAGCCACATACTTTTAAACCTCACTATGATACGACAGCTCGTGGCGCGTTGAGGACGGCGAGGGTGCTACAGTGGAGCGCAAACAAGAGAAAGGCATCACATGGCATTTGTTTCGCTCGCCATCATCGCACTCGTGGCCTTTGCAAGTCCCTTCATCGCCTCGGCGATTCCCGGAAAACCCGTTCCCGAGACGGTCTTTTTGCTCGTGTTTGGCGCGGTGCTGGGACCTCATGTGCTCGGCATTATCCATGTGGATGCCGAGGTCTCGCTCGTGTCCGAGCTCGGCCTGGCCTTTTTGTTCCTGCTTGCCGGCTTTGAGATCGATCCCAAGAACATCACGGGCATCGAGGGGCGTTACGGCATGGCGACGTGGGTCGTCACGTTTGGTATCGCCTGGCTTGCCGTGCGCTTTACCCCGTGGTTTTCGGTCAGTCATTTTGATGGCATCGCCGTGACGCTAGCGTTGACCTCGACGGCGCTTGGGGCGCTCATGCCCATCTTGCGCGAGCGGTCGCTTTCTGGGACGCGCGTCGGCGATTCGATTCTTGCCTATGGTACGTGGGGCGAGCTCGGGCCCGTGCTCGCCATGTCGGTGCTGCTGTCTGCCCGTACGGGTGTCGAGACGCTGTTGATCTTGGGGCTGTTCGCCGTGGTGTGCGTGCTGCTTGCCGTGGTCCCCAGCCGCTCCAAGCGTATTGGCAGCCGCTTCTTTGCCTTTATTCAGGAGCGCGCCGATACGACTTCTCAGACGTTCGTGCGCCTCACAGTGCTCATCCTGGTCACGCTCGTGGCGTTTTCCGCTATTTTTAGCCTCGATATCGTACTGGGCGCTTTTGCCGCGGGCTTTGTCCTGCGCTACATCATCCCCGAGGGCAACCATACGCTCGAGCTTAAACTCGATGGCCTTGCCTATGGCTTTTTGATCCCGGTGTTCTTTACCGTGTCGGGTGCCAAGATCGACCTGACGGCTGTAGCATCGCGCCCCGGCTTGCTCGTGGGCTTTATCGTGGCGTTGCTGGTTATCCGCGCCGTGCCCATTCTCATCTCTATGAGCATTTGTCCCGCGACGCGTGACGTCTCGGCGTATGGCCGCATCACCGTGGCGCTCTACTGCACCACGGCCCTGCCGATCATCGTTGCCGTGACGAGCGTTGCCGTCAACGCGGGCGCGCTGTCTCAAGATATTGCGTCGGTCATGGTTGCCGCCGGCGCCATCACGGTGTTCCTGATGCCACTGCTCGCGCAGCTCTTCTACCGCGTGGTCGATGCGGCGCCGGTCGCCGCCGTGGCGGAGGTTGCCGAGCATCCTTCTGATGCGCTCAATATCCTGCGCGCCCATCACGACCTTGCAAGTCTTCTCGCCCGCGAGCACGAGCTGTTGACGTCGCATGGACATGGTCGCGTATTCGAAGGCTTGCCTACACTCGATACGATTGCCGAGCGCCTTTCTGATCGGGCGGCGAGCGAACGCATCGATGCGCGCATTGTGGATGCGGCGCATCTGCTTGCCGATAAGAACTATGGCGACGAGATAGATCCGTCCGAGCTCACCCCGCGTGAGCGTCGCCGCCTAGAGCGTGCCAAGCTCGCCGTGCACGAGTACCGCCGTCGCATGCTGGAGCTTTATGCGCACGAAGAAGCCGACGAGGACGACGGCAAGTAGCCGACGCTGATGCGGGGGCGGCATTCCCGTTTGAGGACGGACGCGAAACGGGACACAGTTTCCCTTCAAACAGAAGAAGACGCGCTGTCTGCGGTTGATGTGGACAGCGCGCCTTCTTTGGTTGAGCTATGTTGAGGCCAGGGGCCAAAGCTCGTGGTCCCTTAGGAGCGGGCGGCTCCATCGACGGGGAGCACGGCGCCTGTGACGTAGGCGGACATGTCGCTCGCCAGGAAGACGAAGGCGTTGGCGACATCCTCGGGCTCGCCCATGCGGCCCAGCGGAATGGTGGTGATGATAGGCTTGATGACCTCTTCGGGCAGGTTGGCGACCATATCGGTCTTGGTCACGCCGGGTGCGACGGCATTGACGCGAATGCCCATGGGGGCGAGCTCGCGCGAGAGCGACTGGACCATGCCGTTGACGGCAAACTTGGACGTGGGATAGCCAACGCCGGAGGGCTGACCGTACTTAGCGACCATCGAGCTCGTGGTGGTGATGGTGCCGCCGTGGCCGGCCTCGGTCATGATCTTGGCGGCAGCCTGGTGGCCGTTAAAGACGGCGACGACGTTGAGGTCCATGACCTTGGCAAACTCCTCGGCCGTGTAGTCCAAAAGGGGCGAGCGCTGGGAGATGCCGGCATTGTTGACGACCGTGTCCAAGCCGCCCATATCGGCGGCAGCCTGGGTAAAGGCCTCAGTTACGGCCTCGAGCGAGGTGAGGTCGCAGGAGCGGCCCCAAACCTTGGCCTCGGGATAGGCGGCTGCCAGTTTCTCAACGGCTGCGTCGGCAGTCTCCTGGCGCGAGCCAAAGACCGTGACGGCGGCGCCTTCCTCGATAAAACGGCAGGCGATGGCATAGCCGATTCCGCGCGTGCCTCCGGTGATGATTGCTTTCTTGCCCTTGAGCAGCATATCGCTTCCTCTCTTATGTGCATGGATACTTGCAGCACAGCATAGTGGCGGCAAAAAACAGCTGACGCCGCATATCGGTAAACGGTATCCACGGTTGTTGATGAACGGTCAAGTTGCTCAAACGTTAGTCGACCACTTCGTGCAAAAGATGTAACTAAAAGGGGCTCCCATCCAATCGGATGGGAGCCCCTCATGCGTTATTTGATTTGCCGAGAATCGGGCTAGTTGGCCATGACGCCTTCGGTCCAGGCCTCGACGTCCTCGATGCGCAGGACGTTGGCGATTTCGGCCACGCAGTCGACGCTGGCAAGCTCGGCGGCGGCAGCCTGGACGTCCTTCTCGAGCGCGCGGTGCGTCAGGAAGATGACCGAGCAGGTATCGCTGACGCCCGACTTGCCGTCCTCGACCTGGTTGATGAGCGAGATCGAGATGTTGTGCTTGGCAAAGATGTCGACCGTCTCGGACAGGGCGCCCACGCGGTCGGCGACCTTCAGACGCACATAGTACTTGGTCTGGAGCTCGTCCATGGGCTTAAAAGCGAGGTTGTGACCATAGGGCTCAATCTCGGGCAGCGGCGCCACGCCGCGGCTGATTTGCTCGGAGAGCGACAGGATATCGCCCACGACGGCGCTCGCGGTGGGGAAGGAGCCTGCGCCGGCACCGTAGAACATGGTCTCGCCCACGGCGTCGCCTACCACGTAGACAGCGTTCATGGCACCGTTGACCTTGGCGAGCATGTGGTCGGCGGGGATCAGCGTGGGATGCACGCGGACGTCGACGCCGGCATCGGTGTTGCGCGCAATGCCCAGCAGCTTAATGGTGTAGCCGAGCTCGCGGGCCTGGGCGATGTCCTCGGCGCCGATGGTACGGATGCCCTGCTGGTAGACGTCGTCGGTGGTCACACGGGTGCCAAAGCCGATGGAGGCGAGGATGGCCGTCTTGCTGGCGGCATCGAAGCCGTCGACGTCGGCGGACGGGTCGGCCTCGGCGTAGCCCTTGGCCTGCGCGTCGGCGAGCACGTCGGCGTAATCGGCGCCCTCGGCGTCCATGCGCGACAGGATGTAGTTGGTGGTGCCGTTGAGGATGCCGGCGATGGTCAGGATCTTGTTGCCCACCAGGTCGTGCTCGAGCGTGCTGACGATGGGGATGCCGCCGCCGCAGCTGGCCTCGCACTTGATCTGCACGCCGCACTCACGCGCCTTCTCGGCGAGCGTCTCGACGTGACGGCCGAGCAGGGCCTTGTTGGCGGAGACGACGTGCTTGCCGTTCTCAAAGGCCGTGGTGAAGATCTCGGTTGCGGGATGCTCGCCGCCAATTAGCTCGACGACGATGTCGACGGTGGGGTCGGTGACGACATCATGCCAGTCGCTCGTAAAGGCCTCGCGCTCAATACCGGCGGCTTCGGCCTGCTCCCAGGCAAGCGCGCAGGCGCGGGTCAGCTTAAGGTCGATGCCGTAGGCGGCCAGGTACTCATCGTGGTGGCTCTTGATCAGACGGGCCACGCCGCCGCCGACGGTTCCCAGGCCGATCAGGCCGACGTTCACGGTGCGCAGGGGTTCGCTCATAGATAACTCCTTCGTGCATCTGTATGGATGATTGACCAGTTAAGGTTGAGTGCATTCTAGCGTGAACCAAGGGCGCGTGCTTGCCAGGCAACAGGAGCCGCATAAAACGCTACCCCCGAAACGCTGCGGAAATATTGGAAACACGCTCGCTACAAACGAACTCCCGTAACAAATTGTCAACGTTTGGGCCATAAGGTTTGCCCTGTACCGCAAGACGGCCGCACCGCGGCCAGCGAAAAGGGGGACACCATGTTCAACATCAACAGCACGCTCAGCCGTAGGAACTTCCTCGCCGGCGCCGCCGCGCTCGGCAGCACCGTCGCACTTGCCGGCTGCTCCTCGGGTGGCTCGGACGATGGGTCGGCCGATGACGGCAAGTCTTTCAAGATCGGCGTCATCGGTCCTCTGACCGGTGCCGCGGCCACCTATGGCGTCTCGGTCGAGAAGGGCGCCAAGCTCGCCGTAAAGGATTTCTCGACCAAGGACCTCAAGCTCTCGCTTAAGTCCGAGGACGACGTCGCCGACGGCGAGAAAGCCATCAACGCCTTCAATACCCTGTGCGACTGGGGCATGCAGGCGCTCGTCGGCCCCGTCACCACCGGTGCCGCCGTTGCCGTCTCGGGTGAGATTGCCGACGACATGCTCATGGTCACGCCTTCCGCCTCGTCGCTCGATGTCACCAAGGACAAGACCACGGTCTTCCAGGTCTGCTTCACCGACCCCACCATGGGCACGAGTGCCGCGAAGTTTTTGGCCGAGAAGTACGCAGACGCCAAGATCGCCCTGTTCTACAACTCCGGCGATACGTACAGCTCGGGCGTTGCCGACGCCTTTGCCGAGCAGGCCAAGGAGTCCAAGCTCGATATCGTCGACACCGAGACCTTTAAGGACGACTCTTCCACGAGCTTTACCAATCAACTGACCAAGGCCAAGGAGGCCGGCGCCACGCTCATCTTTGCGCCGATCTACTACACGCCGGCGTCCGTCCTGCTCAAGAACGCCAAGGACATGGGCTACGACATGACGCTCATGGGCACCGACGGCATGGACGGTCTGCTCTCTGTGGAGGGCTTCGATACCTCGCTTGCCGAGGGCGTGCTGCTCATGACGCCCTTCTCCGCCGACGACGAGAAGAACGCCGACTTTGTCAAGGCATATAAGGAGGAGTACGACGAGACCCCCAACCAGTTTGCCGCCGACGCCTACGACTGCGTCCACGCGATCGCCGAGGCCATCGACAAGGCTGGCATCGATACGACGGCCGACGGTGCCGACATTGCCGCCGAACTTGCCCGCGCCATGCGTAAGATCAAGATCGATGGCCTGACCGGCGAGCTCACCTGGAACGACGAGGGCCAGGTCGAAAAGCCCGCTACGGCCTATGTGATTCAGGACGGCAAGTACATCGCCGCCTAAGAGCGTATAAAACGCAACCGGTGAGGCTCTTTTATTCAGGGCGAGGATGCTTGTAACAGAATGGAAACATTACTTTTACACAATAAAGTGGCAGATATGCATAAAGCGGCAAAAATACGCAGAAATATGGATAAAAATCTGAGGTATAAGAAAAGTTGAAATAATCGCCACTTTTCCTAACTAAAGCGTCTACTATTTTGCGAACGCCGAACACGGCGAAGGATGGCCTGTCGGGTAACCGAAACCCGACGAGATTTGAGAGGAGAGCCGCATGTCGAGCCTCACCGGTAAGTCATTGAACCCTGTTATGAATCGCAGGAGCGTTATCGCGAGCGCAGCAGGTCTGGGGGCGATGTCTATTCTAGCTGGCTGCTCCTCCAACGGCGGCGATAGCGGTTCCGCTTCGAGCGACGCCTCGTTTAAGATCGGCACCATCGGCCCGCTGACCGGTGCTGCCGCGTCCTACGGCAAGTCCGTTACCCAGGGCGTCGAGCTTGGCTGCAAGGATTTCTCGACCAAGGAGCTGCCACTTGTCAGCAAGGCCGAGGACGACCAGGCCGACGGCGAGAAGGCCGTCAACGCCTTCAATACCCTGCTCGACTGGGGCATGCAGGCCCTCGTCGGCCCGACCACCACGGGTGCGTCGGTTGCCGTTGCCGCCGAGTGCGGTAACGACCCCAAGACGTTCATGATCACCCCGTCCGCGTCCTCCGAGGACGTTACCGACGGCAAGGATTGCGTCTTCCAGGTTTGCTTCACCGACCCCAACCAGGGCGTCAACGCTGCCAAGTTCCTGGCCCAGAAGTATGCGGACGAGAAGTTCGTTCTGTTCTATAACTCCGGCGACGCCTATTCTTCGGGTATCGCGGATTCCTTTAAGGCTCAGGCCGCTGAGTCCAAGCTCGAGATCGTTGACGAGGAGACCTTTAAGGACGACTCCGCAACGAGCTTTACCAACCAGCTGACCAAGGCCAAGCAGGCCGGCGCCACCATGATCTTCGCGCCGATCTACTACACGCCGGCGTCCGTCCTGCTCAAGAACGCCAAGGACATGGGCTACGACGTCAAGATGATGGGCTGCGACGGCATGGACGGCATCCTGGGCGTGGAGGGCTTCGACACCTCCCTTGCCGAGGGCCTGCTGCTCATGACCCCGTTCTCCGCCGACGACGAGAAGAACGCCGACTTCGTTAACGCCTACAAGGATAAGTACGGCGATACCCCCGACCAGTTTGCCGCCGACGCCTACGACGGCGTGCACGCTGTGGTCGAGGCTCTTAAGGAGGCCGGCTTGGGCGTCGACGCCGACCCCACCGAGGTCGCCGAGAAGCTGCCTAAGGCTATGCTCAAGATCACCGTTGACGGTCTGACCGGCAAGCTTTCCTGGAATGACAAGGGCCAGGTCCAGAAGGACCCCACGGCGTACGTCATCACCGACGGCAAGTACGTACAGGCCTAATAGACCGCCTTACATAGAGCGGTTTTGATCCCAAGCAGGGGAGGTTTTGGCCTTCCCTGCTTGCTTGGTATCTAGGGACGATGTAACGTCCCTGTTTCATACATCAACTGGAAACCTATTCGAAAGGGGGATGTGGAACATGACGGTCTTTATCCAATACCTGGTCAACGGCCTGTCCATGGGCAGCGTCTACGCCATCATCGCGTTGGGCTACACCATGGTCTACGGTATCGCCAAGATGCTGAACTTCGCTCACGGCGACGTCATCATGGTCGGTGCCTATGTCTCGTTCTGCGCCACGTCGTATCTCGGCCTCCCGGGCTGGGCTTCTGTAATTCTCTCTTGTGCGGTCTGCACGGTTCTCGGTGTTCTCATCGAGGGCCTGGCCTATAAGCCGCTGCGCCAGGCAGGCCCGCTGGCCGTTCTGATCACGGCTATCGGCGTGTCCTATTTCTTGCAGAATGCCGCCCAGCTTCTGTGGGGCGCCACGCCCAAGAACTTTACTTCGCTCGTCACCTTCCCGGTGCCGGAGTTCTTGGCCAAGTATAACGTGAGCGCTGTCTCGCTCGTCACCATCGTCGCTTGCCTGATTATCATGGCCGGCCTGGTGTTCTTTACGGGCAAGACCAAGATGGGCAAGGCCATGCGCGCCGTGTCCGAGGACAAGGCCGCCGCTCAGCTCATGGGCATCAATGTCAACCGCACCATCTCGATGACGTTTGCCATCGGCTCTGCCCTTGCCGCCATCGCCGGCGTGCTGCTGTGCTCCTACTCGCCGGTGCTGCAGCCCACGACGGGCGCCATGCCTGGCATCAAAGCCTTCGACGCCGCCGTCTTCGGTGGCATCGGCTCCATCCCCGGCGCCTTTGTCGGCGGCATTCTTATCGGCATCATCGAGGCAATGGCACAGGCCTACATTTCCACGAGCCTTGCCAACTCCATCGTCTTTGGCGTTCTGATCATCGTCCTGCTCGTCAAGCCTGCCGGCCTCTTGGGCAAGTACGTCCCCGAGAAGGTGTAGGTGAGCGTTATGAAGTTCCTTAAAGACAAGCAGACGCGTCACGACTTTGTCACGTACGCCATGTGCATCGTGGCATTCGCCATCGTGTTCTTTATGCAGTCCAACCATATGATCCCGCGCATGATCGCCGGTCAGCTGGTTCCCATCACGGCCTATATCGTCATGGCCATCTCGCTTAACCTCGTCGTCGGCATCGCGGGCGATCTTTCGCTGGGCCATGCGGGCTTTATGAGTGTCGGCGCCTATACGGGTATCGTCACCGCCGTTGCCCTCGAGAGCGCCGTTCCCTCCGATCCGGTGCGTCTTATCATCAGCATCGTGGTCGGCGCTGTCGCTGCTGCCATTATGGGCTTCCTGATCGGTATCCCGGTTCTTCGCCTGAGCGGCGACTACCTGGCCATCGTGACCCTGGCCTTCGGCGAAATCATCAAAGAGATCGTCACCTGCCTTATCGTGGGCGTCGATTCCCGCGGCCTTCACGTGATCTTTAACATCACGGGCAACTCCACGATCGACGACCTTCATCTGCTCGAGGACGGCACCGCCATCATCAAGGGCGCCCAGGGCGCGTCGGGCGTGTCGACCTACTCGACCTTCCTTGCCGGTGCCATCCTGGTCATGATCGCGCTCGTGATCGTGCTCAATCTGGTCCGTAGCCGTACCGGCCGTGCCATCATTGCCGTGCGCGACAACAAGATCGCTGCCGAGTCCGTAGGCATCTCCGTCACCCAGTACCGCATGATCGCCTTCGTGGTTTCTGCCGCCCTCGCCGGTGCTGCAGGCGCCCTGTTCGGCGGTAACTTCTCGCAGCTCTCCGCCACCAAGTTTG
>URKH01000046.1 GCA_900548255.1 uncultured Collinsella sp.
ACCGTCTTTGATGGATCATATAGGTTTCCTTGAGCAGCCATAAGCCCAATGGAAATAACCACCACCACCGAACAGCAACACACCGCTATAAACAGCGCCGTAAACAGAATCCCAAGCCTTCTTCCGAGAGTCATCATCTTCTGGATGGACTTATCGATCTTCTGGGCGCTATTCACCACAGCTCCTCCTAAAGCAATCAGAGGTCTTCTTACTTACTGTTTTTCCTACATTGTAACGAACTCGATAAGAAGAGGGTCGCTTCACGCCGCGCAATCCCGAACTCCAAGCGTTTCTCATCAGCATTGCCCATCTTTCGAGTCGAAATTCAAATCCAGTTTCTTATCGCATGCTGAAATCAACCCGAACTGGATGTGACTGGAAAACAGCGCGCTGCGTCGGTCGCGCTTTCCCGAGCGACTCTGGCACAACAGACGATATGAGTTGAACATTGGGGCCTCTCCCCTTGCAGCTCTCTCGTGGGTCGGGCGACAATGGTCGTACCATCAACCGCGGCCGCGCGCTGCGGGCCCTCGGCCTCGGCTGCGTCGTCGGGGCGGTCCCGAAGATGCACCGGCCCGCGGCCGACCGCGGCCGCAAGAACGACCGCCGCGACGCCGAGTGGCTGGCACGCATGCTGGCGCGCCGCAACGTCGTCGAGGTGTGGGTCCCCGACGAGCGCCCTCGAGGACGCGCGCGACGACCTGCAACACGCCAAGCAGCGGATGTCGAAGTTCCTGCTGCGCCACGGCCTCGTCTTCGACGAGACGACGCCGGCCGGCAGGCGCAGGGGCGCCTGGACGGGGGCCTACTGGGACTGGACGGAGTCCCTCTCCTTCGACGAGCCCGACGACGCCGCGGCCTACGAGCACTACATGGACGGAAATGACCTGGTAGAGAACCCTCGCACCGTCTACGTCGCAGGGGACGTAGACGAACTCGTCGAGCACGAGCAGCCTCGCGGGCGACACGTCGTTCAACAGTTTCGACAGCGTTCCCTTGCGCTTCGCGTTGCCGAGCTCGAGAACCAGCTGCGCGGTCTGCCAGAACCTGACCGACATGTCCGCGGCGACCGCGCGCATCGTGAGGGCGACTGCCATGCGCGTCTTGCCGCGCCTGGACTTACCGAAGAAGACGAGGTCTTCGCGCGATTGTTTGTGTCAACGGCCAACTGAATGTGAACCCTTCTTGCATTGTTGCAACCTGGCTGGCAGCCGGTCTTTAATGACGACGACCATTGTCGCCCGACCCACAAAAGAGCCGCAAGGGGAGGAGCTCCCAATGTTCAACTCATATCGTCTATGGCGCACTACCATTCACCGAAAGTCGGCAACTTTTTCATTCTCTCTATACATGTTTAAACAACATGTTCTACAATAGGGACAATAGCAATGGAAACTCGGGACGAGCCGTCTATCCATCTACGGCGCAGCCCCTTATTCAAAAGGACGGTGAGTGCATCCATGGAGCGTGCAAGCGGCGTTCTGATGCCCGTTTCGTCATTGCCCGGACCTTACGGTATCGGCGGCTTTGGCTGGAACGCCTATGACTTTGTCGATTTCCTCGCCTCGTGCAAACAACATTACTGGCAGATTCTCCCCCTTACGACAACGAGCTATGGCGACTCGCCCTATCAGTCGTTCTCGGCCCGTGCGGGCAACCCCAATTTCATCGACTTTGCCGAGCTTATCGAGGCCGGCTATCTGGAGCAGTGCGATATCGACGGCGTGTACCTGGGCTCCGACCCCAGCAATGTCGACTATGGTGCCATCTTTGGTGGCCGTCGTCAGATTCTCGACCGCGCCGCCGAGCGCTTTGCCGCCGACAAGCCGGCCGACTTCGACGACTTTGTCCAAGCAAACGAAGACTGGCTCATCCCCTACTGCGAGTTCATGACCGTCAAGGAGGAGTGCGGTCTCAAGGCCTTTTGGGAGTGGCCCGCAGAGCTCCGTACCCGCGGCGAGGCTTCTGCCAAGGTCTGCGCCGCCCATCCCGCGCGCATGCTCTACCACCAGATGACGCAGTACTTCTTCAATCGTCAGTGGAGCCGCCTCAAGGCCTATGCCAACGAGCGCGATATCCTCATCATCGGCGACCTGCCCATCTATGTCTCGCGCGACTCCGTCGAGATGTGGGCCACGCCCGAGCTCTTTAAGATCGACGCCGCCGGTAATCCTGTGAGTGTCGCCGGCACGCCGCCCGACCAGTTCTCGGCCACCGGCCAGTACTGGGGCAATCCCATCTACGACTGGGACGCCATGGAAGCCGACGGTTTCTCCTGGTGGGAGGGCCGTATCCGCGCCGCCCTCGACATGTACGATGTCATCCGCCTGGATCACTTCCGCGGCTTCGAGGCCTATTGGGAGGTGCCGTTCTCCTCACCCGATTCGTCCTACGGTTCGTGGACGCAGGGCCCCGGCCTCAAGTTCTTCAAGACGCTCGAGGAAAAGCTCGGCACGCTGCCCATCATCGCCGAAGACCTGGGCTTCCTCACCCCCGGCGTCATCGACATGCGCGACAACTCGGGCTTCCCCGGCATGAAGATCTTGCAGTTCGCCTTTGAGGGCACCAACTCGTACTACCTGCCGCACAACTACATTGCCAACACCGTCGCCTATGTGGGCACACACGACAACGAGACGGCGCGCGGTTGGTTTGAGGGAACGGCCACCCCGCGTCAGCGCGAGCAGGCGGCCCTGTACACCCACCAGCAGGCAGGCGAGCCCATGGCCGATGCACTCAACCGCGCCATCGCCGCCAGCGTAAGCGATACCTGCATCTACACCATGCAGGACCTGCTCAACCTGGGCAACGAGGCGCGCATCAACACTCCCGCCACCATGGGCGGCAACTGGACCTGGCGCATGCTCGATGGCGCCATCACCCGCGAGCTCGAGCACAAGCTCACCGGCTGGACCGAGACCTACTTCCGCATCCCGTCGGAAGACGAAATTGAGCTTCCCCAATAGGAGCCACCGCGCCCGACCCCACCCCATCGTGCGGACGCGTCCGTTTTCCCCGCGCGAGGCCACTCCAATCCCTCGCGCGGGCTTCTTTTGAATTTCTGACATGTAATCAACCCATCACAGGAGGAAACATGCCCCGTATCAATCTTGCGGATCTTGCCGAGCAGTCCTTTGGCACCTCGCTCGAGCAGCTCGATGACCGTCGTATTTATAAGCTGCTGGCCAAGCTCGTGCAGGAGCGCTCTGCCGCCTGTCCTCTCAACAACGGCAAGAAAAAGCTCTACTACATCTCTGCCGAGTTTTTGATCGGCAAGCTGCTCATCAACAATATGATCGACCTTGGCATCTATGACGAGGTTAAGGACCAGCTCACCGCCGCGGGCCACGACCTCAACAAGATCGAGGAGTTCGAGGTCGAACCGTCGCTCGGCAACGGCGGCCTGGGCCGTCTGGCCGCATGCTTCCTGGATTCCATCGCCACGCTGGGCTTGACCGGCGATGGCGTGGGCCTCAACTACCATTACGGCCTGTTCCGCCAGCGCTTTGTCGACAACCAGCAGAAGGCCGTCCCCGACGAGTGGCTCGGTGAGCAGGACATCCTAGTCGACGACGACCGCTCCTACACCGTCGAGTTCGGTGATTTTGCCGTTACTTCCAAGCTCGTCAACATCGATGTACCCGGTTATGGCCAGCCCACCAAGAACCGCCTACGCCTGTTCGACCTGGCAAGTGTCGACGACGGCCTGGTCCCCGGCAGCTCCATCGACTTCGACAAGACCGAGATCGCCAAGAACCTCACCTTGTTCCTCTATCCGGATGATTCCGACGAGCAGGGCCGCCTGCTTCGCATCTACCAGGAATACTTCATGGTGAGCAACGCCGCCCAGCTCCTGATCGACGAGGCCATCGAGCGCGGCAGCAACTTGCACGACCTGGCCGACTACGCCGTAGTCCAGATCAATGACACGCACCCCACCATGGTCATTCCCGAGCTCATTCGCCTGCTCACCACCGAGCACGACATCGAGTTTGACGAGGCCGTGACCATCGTACGGTCCATGGTCGCCTACACTAACCACACGATTCTTGCCGAGGCCCTCGAGAAGTGGCCGCTCGCCAGCCTGCAAAAGGTCTCCCCTGCCATCGCCGACATTATCGTCAAGCTCGATGAGATCGCCAAGGCCGAGCACGACGACCCACGCGTCGCCATCATCGACGAATACGACACCGTCCACATGGCCCACATGGACATCCACTTTGGCTTCTCCATCAACGGCGTCGCCGCGCTGCACACCAAGATCCTGGAGGATACCGAGCTTCATCCGTTCTACGAGATCTACCCCGAGAAGTTCTCCAACAAGACCAACGGCATCACCTTCCGCCGCTGGATCCATGGGGCCAACCCTGCGCTCGCCAGCCTGCTCGACGATGTGATCGGCACCGACTGGCGCAGCACCGGCGATCTGAGCAAACTCGCCAACTTCGCCGACGATAAGGATGTTCTTGAGCGCCTGGCCGCCACCAAGGTCGAGGCCAAGGCCATCATGCGCCAGTTCATGGCGCTCGAGCAGGGCGTGACCATTCCCTCCAACGCCATCATCGATGTCCAAGTCAAGCGCATCCACGAGTACAAGCGCCAGCAGATGCTCGCGCTCTACATCATCTGGAAGTACCTCGATATCAAGAACGGCAACAGACCTAAGCACCCCGTCACCATCATCTTTGGCGGCAAGGCGGCGCCTGCCTACACTATCGCGCAGGACATCATCCATCTGATCCTGACGCTGTCGCAGTGGATTGCAAACGACCCCGACGTGGCTCCCTACCTGCAGGTTGTCATGATCGAGAACTACAACGTCACCGCCGCCGAGCGCGTGATCCCCGCCGCCGACATCTCCGAGCAGATCAGCCTGGCCTCCAAGGAGGCGAGCGGCACCTCCAACATGAAGTTCATGCTCAACGGCGCCCTAACCCTGTGCACGCTCGACGGTGCCAACGTGGAGATTGCCGAGCTCGTGGGCGACGAGAACATCTATACCTTTGGTGCCTCGTCCAAACAGGTCGAGCAGCTCTACACCGACGGCACCTATGACGCCGGCGTGCTCTACCGCAAGCCCGGCATTAAACTGCTGGTGGACTTCATCACCAACCCGGCCTTTATGGCGACCGGCAACGCCGAGCGCCTGCAGCGCCTGCACGACGACATTAAGGGCAAGGACTGGTTTATGGCCCTGCTCGACATCGAGGAATACATCCAGACCAAGGAGCGCGTGCTGGCCGACTACGAGGACCAGGACGCCTGGATGCGCAAGGCGCTCATCAATATCGCCAACGCCGGCACCTTCTCGTCCGACCGTACGATCTCCCAGTACAACGACGAGATCTGGCACCTGAGCTAATTCGGTTTCATCGCCCATCCTCTTGAAAACGGAGCCACGGCAACGCGGCTCCGTTTTTTGTGCCCGCACGTTACCCTGTGATCCGACTCGGCCAAACAATCTCGATCCATAACAACTACTCAACCAAAACGATCCCAGCTGTTACAGATTGAGACATACCGGCCCCTCCCCTTGGGTTTATCTCAATCTGTAACATCTAGCAGGTGAAATTCGCCTTTGGTGTTATAGATTTAGATGAAATGGTTAGCTCAGCGGAACCGTCTCGATCTGTAACATCTAACGTCCGAAATCGGCCCTATCCGTTACAGATCGAGACAAACGACCGGTCAGACAGTCCCAACACAAAGAAAGGCTCCCCTCTCGCCCAGTGGACGGGAGGGGAGCCTTATATGTGACCGCGGCAAAAGGATGGCAATACCGCAGTCGCCCAAAGGAAGGGCCTGGTTGCACCGGGCCTAGATAAGGTTCTTGCCAGAGACCTTATCGAAGAGGTGGGTCGCGTTCTTCTCAAACTTGAACCAGATGGGGTCGCCCGCCTTGAGCGCGCCCTTGGCCTCGAGGTCGACAACGGGAATGATCAGGACAAACTGGCCGTCGGGAGCAGTCACGTGGACATGCTCGGTCGAGCCCATGAGCTCGGTCACCTCGACGGTACCCTGGAGCGCGCCCTCCTCGTCCTTGTCGGCAAGCAGAATCTGCTCGGGACGCACGCCGGCCGTGATCTCCTTCACGTCGCCGCCGTCCCAGTTGAGAGCAAGCTGAGCGCAGGTCTCGGGGGCGAGCGCCACGTTCATATCCTCGGTCTTGACGGTAAAGCCGTTGCCCGAGCGCACCAGCTGGGCATCGAAGAAGTTCATCTGCGGCACGCCGATAAAGCCGGCGACGAAGATGTTCGCGGGATGGTTGAAGACCTCCTGCGGGGTGGCGATCTGCTGGACGACGCCGTCCTTCATGACCACGATGCGGTCGCCGAGGGTCATAGCCTCGGTCTGGTCGTGAGTAACATAAATGAACGTGCCCTTGATCTCGTGGCGCAGCTTGATGAGCTCGGCACGCATCTGGTTACGCAGCTTGGCGTCCAGGTTGGACAGCGGCTCGTCCATCAGGAAGACCTTAGGATCACGCACGATGGCGCGGCCGATGGCGACGCGCTGACGCTGGCCGCCCGAAAGCGCCTTGGGCTTACGGTCGAGGTACTCGGTGATGCCCAGGATCTCGGCAGCGGAGCGAACCTTGCGGTCGATCTCGTCCTTGGGGACCTTCTTGAGCTCAAGCGTAAACGCCATATTCTCGTACACCGTCATATTGGGGTATAGAGCGTAGCTCTGGAACACCATGGCGATGTCGCGGTCCTTGGGCGCCACGTCGTTGACACGCTTGCCGTCGATGAACACATCGCCGGAGGTGATGTCCTCTAGGCCGGCGACCATGCGCATCGTCGTGGACTTACCGCAGCCAGAGGGGCCAACGAGGACGATGAACTCCTGGTCGTGAACGGTGAGGTTGAAGTCCTCTACAGCGAGCACACCGTCCTCGGTAACCTTGAGGTTGTGCTTCTTCTCCTCGGTCTTCTTCTTTTTGCCAAAGAAGCCCTTCTTTTTTGACTCGTTGTTGGGATACACCTTCTGAACATGTTTGAGAACGATCTCGGCCATGTCTCTACCTTTCGATACGCGGCGCCGCGCTGAGGGGCGCCGCCAAAACTTGCAAAACAGTTACGGCATCAGCCCTTGACGGCACCTGCCACCACACCGTCGATGATGTACTTCTGGCAGAAGATGTACATGATGACGATGGGGACAACGACCATCATGATGCAGGCCATCATGGGGCCGAGCTCGACGTGGCCATAGCCGCCGCGGAAGTACTGGATCAAAATAGGAATGGTCTTGTACTTGGTGGAGTCGAGCGTAAGGTAGGGCAGCAGGTAGTCGTTCCAGACCCACATGGTCTCGAGGATGCCGACCGAAAGATAGGTGGGCTTCATGATGGGGAGAACGATCTTAAAGAACACCTGGACCGGGTTGCAGCCGTCAATCATGGCCGCTTCCTCAATCTCGAGCGGGATGTTCTTGACGAAGCCGGCGAACATAAAGACCGCGAGGCCCGCGCCAAAACCGAGGTAGATGAAGCAGATGTTAAACGGCGTGTTAAAGCCGATGCGGTCCGCGAGGTTGGACAGCGTGAACATGAGCATCTGGAACGGTACGACCATCGAGAAGACGAACAGGTAATAGAAGAAGTTCGAGATCTTGCTGTTGACGCGCACCACGTACCAAGCGCACATGGAGCAGCACACCAGAATCAGCACGACCGACGTGACCGTGATGATGAGCGAGTACATAAACGCCGAGGCAAAGCCCTGCTCGTTCAGAGCGTGCACGTAGTTTGCGAGGCCGTTGAACGTCTCGGGCGTGAGCAGATCGAACGCCGTGGTGGTGCTGATTGCGGTCGCTTTCTTAAAGGAATTGAGCGCAATCATGAACACGGGGTAGATCCATGCGAGCGACAGGATCGTAAAGAAGATCGAGAGCGCGCGGTTGATAGCCTTATCGCGTTTCATTACTGCTGCACCTCCTTGGACCTCGTGGCCTTAAGCTGGATCATAGAAATAGCGACAACCAGGATGCAGAAGATAACTGCCTTGGCCTGACCGATGCCCTGCCATGCGATGCCAGCACGCGAATAGAACGTGTTGTAGATGTTCAGGGCGAGCATCTCGGTGGAGTGCGCCGGGGCGCCACCGGTAAGGGCAAGGTTCTGGTCGAACAGCTTAAAGCCGTTGGTGATGGACAGGAACAGGCAGATGGTGATGGTCGGCATCAGGTTGGGGATCTTAACCTTCCAAAACGTCTGCCATGCCGTAGCGCCATCGACCTTGGCGGCCTCAATGTAGTCAGACGGGATGGACTGCAGACCGGCGATGTAGATGATCATCATGTAGCCGACCTGTTGCCACAGGGTCAGGATGATAAGGCCCCAGAAGCCAGCGGCGGAGTTGAGGGCGATAAGCTGGGCACCCACGTTGGAGAGCAGGCAGTTGATCAGAATCTGCCAAATGTAACCCAGTACAATGCCGCCAATCAGGTTAGGCATAAAGAAAATCGTACGGAAGATGTTGGTGCCCTTGAGCGCCTTGCGAGTGAGCGCCTGCGCAATGGCCAGCGCGATCACGTTGATGAGCACCGTCGACAGGAAGGCAAACGCCACGGTAAAGAAGAACGACGTGGAGAACTGCGGGTCGGTCAGTGCGCGCACGTAGTTCTCGATACCGACAAAGTGCGCGTTATTGATGGTAATAAACTGGCAGAACGAGAGATAGAAACCCTGGATAAAGGGAATCACGAACCCGATCATAAACGCCAGGCACGTGGGCAGCATAAAGAGCGGCCACCAGCGCTTGAGTGCTTTGCCCATAGAAGGGTCCTTTCAATATGCAGGGGGCGGGCAAACCTACGTCTGCCCGCCCCCTGTCGCTAATCAGATAGCTTGGGCAGCAACTGCTTACTCGGAAGCAGCCTTCTCGGTCTTCCAGCCATCGACGAAGGCGTTCTTGACGCCGTCCCACTTGGTGTTGTCGGCAGCATAAGCGATGAGAGCCTGCTTGAGGTTCTTCTTCCACTCCTCAGAGGGGATGTAAACGAAGTCCCAAGCAACGGTCTTCTTGCCGTCCTTGGCCATAGCAACGGCCTGCTGCGAGAAGACGTTGGTGGTCTCCTTAGCGCTCTTGAACGGGGCGGTCAGACCCATCTTGTCAGCGATGATGCTGGTGGCGGTGTCAGAAGTGACGCACCAATACATAAAGTCCTCGGTGGCCTTCTGGGCATCCTCGGAAGCCTGGGAGCTGACGCACCAGTAGTTCTCGCCGCCGGAGCACAGGCCCTGGTTCTCCTCGCCGTCGACGCCGATGTAGATCGGCAGCATGCCGAGCTGGTCGTCGGTCATACCGGCCTTGGTGAGGTCGGCGTAGGCCCAAGAGCCGTTCTGGTAGAAGACGGCCTTGCCGGTTGCGAACTCGTTGGTGGCGTCGTCACCGGTCTTGGAGGCGAGCTGCGAAGGATCGCAGGTGGAGTCGGTGATGTACAGGTCGAAGATCTGCTTAAAGTTGTCGAGATACTCGCCCTTGATCTCGTCGTCCTCCTGGTTGTGCTCCTTCTCGAACTCGTAGTAGAGCGGGAGGTTGGCGAGGTGGGTGGTGTAGCGCCAGCTGGAGGAGTCATCCATGCCGGCGGAAGTGAAGGCACCGTCAACGCCGAGCTCGTCCTTGCGGGCCTGGATGTCATCGGCGCAAGCCTTCAGCTTGTCGAAGGAGTTGATGTCCTCGGCCTTGTAGCCGGCCTTCTCGAGGAGCTCCTTGTTGTAGATGATGCCGTAGCTCTCCTGAACCCAGTCGATACCCAGATCCTTGCCGTCGGACTGCAGCGCCAGGGAGTCGTCGATGAGCTCACCGCGGAGCTTGGTGTCGGAAAGATCGGCGCAGTAGTCCTTCCAGTTCTTAAGGCCGGTGGGGCCGTTGACCTGGAACAGCGTCGGAGCGGAGCTCTTGGACATCTCGGACTTGAGCTTCTCCTCGTAGGTGTTGGAGGCGGCGGTCACGATCTTGACCTCGACGCCCTTCTCCTTCTTGTACGCCTTGGCGATCTCCTTCCACTCCTTGTCGACCTCAGGCTTAAATTGGAGGAAGTAGACCTCGGCAGCGTCACCAGAAGCAGAGGAGCCGGAGCCGGCAGAACCACCACAGCCCACGAGACCCAGACCAAGAACCGCAGCCGCGGAGCCAGCGAAGCCCAGGAACTGCCTTCTGCTCATTTCGTTCTTCATTACAATCCACCCTTTCACACCGTGGCGGCACCCTTTGCCGCCGCCTTCGGAGATTGGCTCGGGGACTTTGCCCCTTTTGCTGATTTGTACAATACGCTATTTGGCTAGTTGTTTGAACAAGTATTACTAGAGCGGTAGAAAAACTTCGGTGAACGGTAATTTCAACTTGATACTTGACAAGTTTTGTATAAACAATTACTTGTTATCGAATGCAGAGAAAACGCCCGGTCAAGCCGATGCATCGTCGGTTTGACCGGGCGTTTTCTCTTTGAGGACATGAGTCTCGTCAGGCTGCGAGCTAGCCGGCTATCGCTTGGAGTTAACGCGGTAGTGGAAGATCTCGGGGTGTGTGCGAGCATGCGTCACCTCAAATAAGATGCCGTCCGAGGTGTACGACTGGCTCTCCATAACGGCGACGCAGTTGTACTTGCCAAGGTCCAAGTAGCTGCAGTCCTCATCGTTGGCAAGCTCGACGCTCACCGTACGGCGGCTCGCCATCACTTTGACGCCACGCTTGTGCTCCAGATAGTCGTAGATAGAGCTTGCCGCAATCTCGGGGGTCAGGCCCTTGGCGATCGACTCCAAAAAGTAGCCGTGGTCCACCTGGCGCGCGCTGCCGTTGAGGCTTCGGACACGCACGACGCGAATCAGCTCCTCGCCCACCTTAAAGCCAAGGCGGCGCGACAGTTGCTCAGTGCAAATCAAATGTTCAAAAGACTTGACCTCGGTCGATGCGACGGCATTGTTACGTTTTGCGAACTCGCCAAACGACTCAACCTCTTCGAGTGCGCCCAGCATGTCGGTTTCGCCCTTAAGCCAAATAACGCGCACGCCCTTGCCGTGTATAGGCTGCACAAACATCTGGTCGGCCAGCATGCTCAAGGCGCGTCGAACGGTATTGCGCGTGCAGCCAAACTCCGCGGTCAGCTCGGCTTCGGTTGGCAGCATCTCCTGAAACGCATAGGTCCCGTTAATGATGCGCGAACGGATCTCGCGGTAGATTCCTTCGTAAATCGCTTTTGGCATAACTTCACCTCTAATGAATATGTATGGCTAGGCACGATAGCATTTCTTAAAGTTGTTTAAACCGATTATCGGTAAAGTACGGATTATTTACCGTCGACGGTTCCCCCGAAACCCAAATCGGACCGAATCAAAACCGTCAATGCGGCAAGCAGCCAGTCCTCTACAATGAGTTCATTGTTTAAACGTTCTTGCTCGCACAGCATGTTGCATCCGGAAGGCATATTATGCTGCAGAAAATCCAACGCTTTGGCGGGGCAATGTTCGCGCCCGCCATGCTGTTTTCTATATCAGGCCTCATGGTCGGCATCTCCGCCCTCGCCACGACCGTAGACATCGTCGGTGACCTCGCCGTATACGGAACCCCTTGGTACGTTTTCTGGACCATCATCCAGCGCGGCTCGTGGACGGTTTTTAAACGTCTCCCGCTCCTTTTTGCCGTAGCGCTGCCTATCGGTCTTGCCCAAAAGCAACCGGCACGCTGCTGCCTCGAGGCACTCGTGGCCTATTTTGCCTATTGCTTCTTTTTGAGCGAGATCATTAAGCTGAGCGGAGACAACCTTGGGCTTAAGTACCCATCATCTTTGACCCCCGCCAGCGGTATCACCGTCATCGACGGCATCAAGACGCTCGACACCGGCATTATCGGCCCGCTGGCGGTATCGGCAACCGTCGTCGCCATCCATGACCGCTTCTACGATGCCAAGGTTCCCGATTGGCTCGGCACCTTCTCGGGTTCCTCGCTGGTCTACCTCATCAGCTTTTTTGCCGTGTTTGCCCTTGCCGCCATCTCGGCCGCCATCGTGCCCTTCGCATACGCCGTAACCGAAACGCTGCGCCACGCACTTGCGGGCGTCGGCCCCTTCGGCGTGGGCATCTTTGTGTTTTTGGAGCGAGCACTCGAGCCCATGGGGCTGCACCACCTGCTCTATATGCCCATCTATTACGACAATCTGGTCATTCACGACGGTATTTACGCCACGTGGACCAACCTGCTCCCCATTCTCTCCCATAGCACGCGCCCTTTAAATGAACTTGCGCCCTGGGCAGGTTTTACCGCCACCGGCTGGGGCAAGCTCTTTGGCCTTCCCGCCATCGCGGCAGCATTCTATTTCACCGCCAAACCCGAACGCCGCGCCGGCCTTAAGGTCATCCTTTTGCCCGCCATCGTCGCCTCGGTGGTCTGCGGTGTCACCGAGCCGCTCGAGTTTCTCTTTATGTTCACCTATCCTGGACTCTTTTTGCTCTACGCCGTCCTATCCTCCTGCCTTGCCATGACCATGAACTTCTTCGGTATCGTCGGCATCTTCTCGGGCGGTCTCATGGAAATGACGGCCTTCAACTTCATCCCACTCATGCGAATGCATGCCGGCTCCTACCTTTTGGCGCTCGGTATCGGTCTTGCCTTTAGCCTCATCTTTTTTGTTAGTTTTCGAGCACTCATCTTGGTCTATGACCTTAAGACGCCGGGCCGCGAGGATCATGTCTCCAATCGCGCGGCAATCGATCGTTTAACGGGAAGCGGCTTTGCCAAAGAGCAATCTCCCAATGGCGAGGTCAGTATTCAATCCGATCAAGATCACGTCCTCGCTGAGCGGGTAATTCAGCTTTTAGGTGGCGTTGGCAATATCGTGGGCGCAACCAACTGCGCCACGCGCCTGCGCGTCGAGGTCGCAGACCCTTCCATCGTTGCAGATAACGCGTCGTTTGTCGCGGTGGGCGCCAAGGGCCTCATCATTACGGGCAAGACCGCCCAGGTGATTATCGGCATCTCCGTTCCCCGCGTTAAAGAGCATTTTGACCAGATCATGGGCCTCGAGCCGGGATTTGTGCCCACCACCTCGGCCTCCCCTGCCGCCAGCGCAGCCCATAAGCGCGGCGATATCTGCTTCTTCGATATCGACGGAACACTCGCCTGGCAAGACCCTCGAGTGGCACAAGAGCTTCCCGAGAGCGAGCGAGACCTCTCCCCCTATCCCAATGAAGCGGTCTCGCAAGCCATCCGTAATTTTGTCGCCAAGGGCAATATGGCGTTTATCTGCACAGGGCGCACGCTGAGCTGCATCCATCCAAAGCTGCTCGATCTGCCCTGGACCGGCATCGTCTGCCTCGCGGGTGGCTATGTCGAACTTGAGGGACACGTGATCCGCGATTTGGCGATGACGCCCGGTATGCTGCAGCGTCTTGCTCCCATTCTTGAGCAATCGGACGAAGTGATTCGTTTTGAGGGACTCAATGGCGTCGTTCGCATGGGTGCCGATGCGCCCGACGCCCCCGGATATGCCCGCACCGTGGGCGATGCAATTACGCAGCTGCAACATTACAGCGCCTACAAGATCTTAATGTCCACGTCGCTTGCCAACCGCATCGCTCAGGATCAAACGTTTGAGCCGCTGCTCTGCTTTAACGAGCTCGAGCTCGAAGTGACCGAGATTTCGCCTCGCGAATGTACCAAGCGCGAGGGTATCCAGTCCGTACTCGACGCTCTCGACCCCAACCATGGAACGGTGTATGGCATCGGTGATGCCAGCAATGACATCTCGCTGATGAACGCCGTCGACGTCGGCATCGCCATGGGCAATGCACCGGACTATCTCAAAAAGCGCGCGGACTACATCACCGACTCGGTCGACAAAGATGGCGTCGTCAAGGCGCTCGAGCACTTTGGACTGGTCTAACTACGAAACTCGTCCGACATGCGCCGTTGCCTTAAATCCCCAAACCTGCCACGCAGGCAGGCACAATGTGGCAATATGTTGCCTGCACACTACATCGATGCAACCTAAGAAAGAATGCGAGAACCCGTGTCCAGTCCGTTTACCTGCTTTTTAGCCCAGCACTTTGACCAGATTAATGACTATCTGGCCACGTTCTTTGACGGACAGGCGACCTCTGCCGATATCGAACGCTACCTGTACGCGCCGCTCTCGGCTTTTACGGCCAACGCCGGCAAGCGCCACCGCCCGCTTATCTGCATGCTCGCCGCAACCGCAGTGGGCGGTAGCTTTGAGAGCGCCCGCAGCGCCGCGGCAGCTATCGAGCATTTCCAGTCGGGTGCGCTCATCCACGACGACATCGCCGACAACGGGCAGCTTCGTCGAGGCAAGCCCTGCATGCACCTTACCGAGGGCACGGGGCTCGCCATCAATTGTGGCGACCTGGCGCTCACCATGGTCACCAAGACGGTTCTCGACGATCCCACGCTCGAGTCCGACGTGAAGCTGCGTGTGCTCCACGAGCTTACCGAGATGATCGTCCGCACCATCGAGGGTCAAGCGCTTGACCTGGGTTGGGTCCGTGACGAGCGCTTTGATATCTCGGTTGATGACTACCTGGACATGGCGACGCACAAGACCGCGTATTACAGCGGAGCCACGCCGCTTGCCGCCGGAGCCATTATCGGCGGCGGCAGCGAAGAGCAGGTCGAGGCGCTACGCGCCTTTGGCCTGCACACCGGCCTTGCCTTTCAGATTCAGGACGACCTGCTCAACTTGGTCGGCACCAAAGAGGCCGCCAACAAGGACTTCCGCACCGACATCACCGAGGGCAAACGCACGCTCGTTGCCGTGCACGCCCTGTCTGATGAGCGCCATCACGACGAGGTCGAGGCAATCCTTTCCTCGGGCACCGAGGACCCCGCGCAGCTCGCGCGCGCCGTGGAGATCTTCCAGCAGACCGGCTCCATCGAATATGCTCACGCCTACGCGCTGGACCTGACCGCAAAAGCCAAGGCTGCCATCGAGAACGTTGAGCTTGACCCGCACGCACGCGAACTGTTCCTCTCCATGGCAGATTTCTTTGTGGAGCGCCTCAACTAGCGGGGGTCACAAAACCTGTGGGCAGCGCGTTTGGGTACAAGTTGCTACACTGTTGAGTGCATGTTTATGCATTGTCTCGCGTTGTCTATCCGACACGCGCTCAAAATAGTACGAATCGTACGCCGAAAGGGGTTCGTTCATGGAACCTATTACCACGGGCATGCAGGGAGCAGCCGTCGAGGATGTTCAGTCCCGCCTTCTGCAGCTCGGTTACACCATCGATGCCGACGAGGTCGCCGACAAGCGCTTTGGCACCACCACCGAGCAGGCCGTTGGCACGTTTAGGCTCGATAGCGGCCTTGCGGCCGGTTATGCTGTCGATATCCCCTGCTGGAGCGCCCTTGTAGACGCTTCATACAAGTTGGGCGACCGCACGCTCTACCTTCGCATGCCCAATTTTCACGGCGCCGACGTCAAGGCCCTGCAGCGCGCTCTCAACGTTTTGGGCTTTGCCTGTGGCGAAGACGACGGCTACTTTGGTCCGCATACCGAGGCCGCCCTGCAGCAGTTCCAGGAAAATGTCGGCCTGTTTGCCGACGGCATGGCCTTCCAGGACACCTACGCCTACATCAACCGCCTGCACCATGTGTGGGAGGGCAAGCCCTCGGTCACCGAAGCCGAGTCTCGCATCGGTTTTGCGCGCGCCGCCAACGTGCTCGAGCGTTTCCAGATTGCCGTCATCGGCGAGGACCCTATCGCGCGCAGCGTAGCATCGCGCATGTGGAACATCGCCACGGCGACGACCGACAGCAGCGGCATGATGCTTTGCGATTCCGAGGTTCCGACCGATGTCGACCTGGTGCTCGAGATCGCAAGCGACGAGTTGCCTGCAGACGCCGCCCCGCGCGCCACGATCGCCCTCGCCGAGTGCCACAACCTGGCCCAGCGCATCCGTACCGCCAATGTCGCCGCACAGCAAAAGCCGGCACGAATTCGCATCGAGCTCACCGGCATGACGCGTTACAACGGCACCTTTACGGCCAGCGACGCGCAGACCCTCGCCGTACGCCTACTCGACGGCGTTTGCGATGCCCTCGCAGATTAGGTAAACTAGACGAGTTGCTTTTGGGCAACACCACACATTGGGACGTAGTTCAACGGTAGAACTCCGGTTTTTGGTGCCGGCTGTTGGGGGTTCGAATCCCTCCGTCCCAGCCATTAAAACTGAGCGCCCTGAGCCCATAACGGCCCAGGGCGCTTTCTTGTGGGCAAGCGGAGAGATTCGAACCCGCAAGGGTGCGGAGCTGAGGAAACGCGAAGCGTTTTCCAGCGCAGCACGCGAGGGCCGCAGGCCCGAAGCGGAAGCGGGCGG
>URKH01000047.1 GCA_900548255.1 uncultured Collinsella sp.
GCATGCTCGCGAAGACGACCGTCCTCTTGCCCTCCTCGCCGAGCTCGTCGAGGCCCATCTCGTCGCGCTCGAGGAGCTTCGAGACCTCCTTGTCGGCACCGCAGGCGCTGGCAAGCACGCCCGAGGCCGTGTAGGGGATACCCAGGGTCTCCATGGCGCCCTGCATGGCGCCATCCTCGCCGCCGGCACCGTGCATGGCGATAAACGCCACGTCAAAGCCGCCGGTCGCCATGGTTACCATAAAGTCATCGGCGGCCGTGTCGAGCAGCTCCACCGAGGTGTAGCCGGCTTCCTTCAGTGCCACCACGACGTTCTTTCCTGAATTGAGCGAGATCTCGCGCTCAGCGGAATGACCGCCCGCCAAGACCGCTACGTGCATGTTCTCTAGGCTTTTACCCGGCATGGGCAGACTCCTCCTCTATAATTTCTGCAGCTGATACCATATTGTAGCGATACCCTCTACGTTTCCCCAAAATCGAAAGGCTTCCATGAATCCCAGGACTAAATCTCAGGACATTCGCGACTTGAGCCAAAACGATATTCGCGAGCTCGTGGCCGAACTTGGCCAGCCCGCCTTCCGCGCGAAGCAGCTCATCGAATGGGTCTTTGAGAAGAACGTTTGTTCGTTTGACGATATGACCAACCTTCCCAAGGCTTTCCGTGAGCAGCTTAAAGAGGCTTTTGCCTTTGATACGCCGACTGAACTCACCAAGCAGGTTTCCAAAGATGGCTCGCGCAAGTATCTGCTCGAGTACCACGATGGCATTTCCGTCGAGACTGTCGGCATGCCCCGTCGTAACAAACTTTCCGTCTGCGTTTCCACCCAGGCAGGCTGCGGCATGGGCTGCGCCTTTTGCGCTACCGGTCTCAACGGCCTCAAGCGCTCTCTGACCGCTCAAGAGATCGTCGACCAGGTGCTTCATGTATCCAACGACTTTGGCGAGCGTGCCACAAGCGTTGTCTTCATGGGCCAGGGCGAGCCGTTTGCCAACTACGACGAGGTTCTCAAGGCATTGCGTATCCTCAACGACCCCGATGGTATCGGTATCGGCGCTCGTCACCTCACCGTCTCTACCAGCGGCGTTATTCCCGGTATTCGCAAATTTGCCGATATCCCCGAGCAGTTCACTCTTGCCGTTTCCCTGCATTCCGCCATCCAGTCGACGCGCAATAAGCTCATGCCCAGTGTTAAGAAATACACGCTGCTTCGCCTTCACGAAGCGCTTCAGCTCTACACCGAGAAGACTGGCCGCCGCCCGACCTATGAGTATGCCATGATCGAAGGCGTCAACGATACGAATCCCGAGATGCAGGCACTCTGCGACTTCTGCGAGGGAACGCTGTGCCACGTTAACCTGATTCAACTTAACGACATCGAGGGCAGCCCGCTCAAGCCGTCGCCGATTCATAAGGTTGAGGATCTTCAGCGTCGTCTTGAGTCCCGTGGCATCGAGACCACGATTCGTAACTCCCGTGGTAACGATATTGACGCCGCTTGCGGACAGCTGAAACAGCGTTTCAAAGTTCAGAAGAACGCATAGGGGAGTCACACTCCAAAACGTTTCATGTGAAACATCGAACGGCCCCTGTTGCAGGATATGCAACCGGGGTCGTTTCATTTATTGACCTTAATTTTGAATCAGCTGCTACCTGTCCCATTTTTACGGCCAAAATAAGGGGTCCTTGTCTCATGAATCAGACAAGGACCCCTCAAAATTTGCTGAGTAATTGTTAGGTACCTAATAGCCTACATTTTCCCATTGGTTGCTGACCCAACCTTGATTAATCTTGGGATTCTTCGTTACTTGAGCAGTACGCATGGCAACATCTTCTGTCATAACATCCATTTTCTTTTTGGAAGTATCGACGATATCTTGCGCGCTACGAAGCAAACGACCTCGAAGTTCATCGTCTGTCGCGATCCTATAGCCAGCAAAGGCACCAGCCGCGACAGTCGTCACCAATGCAATCGCTGTTAAAATCTTATTCCTCATCTTGGCCTCCTTGATCAAACTGAATCATTTCGCCAAGAATACGAGAGAGCTCTTCCTCGTCTTTAAACTCAATCTCAATCTTATTCTTTCCACGCGAGCTCTTCACACGCACGTTGGTATTAAAAACCTGACGAAGCACGCGGGCAACCTTTTTAAAAGACTGAGGCGTTGCAGGCCTCGGCGTCTTAGGTGTCTCTCCGGCAGAAAACAACGGAGCAAGATTTTCTGTCGCTCTTACGGAAAGGCCCTCTGTAACAACTTTCTCTGCAAGTCGAATACGCGCGTCCTCATAGGGAACTGCAAGAATCGCACGTGCATGACCAGCAGTAAGTTTGCCCTCAAAAATCATCTGCTGAACTACTTCGGGGAGATCGAGAAGACGCAGCGAGTTTGTAATTGCAGAGCGTGACTTGCTTACTGCCTTCGACAATGCCTCCTGGGTCATCCCGCTGGCATCAATGAGTTGGCGATAGCCCTTAGCCTCTTCGACGGGATTCAGATCAGAACGCTGAAGGTTTTCGATAAGAGCAAGAGCCAGCATCTCTTCATCATTTACCTCTTTAATGATGACTGGCAATTCTTCAAGGCCAGCAAGCTTTGACGCCTGGTAACGACGCTCACCAGCGATGATCTCATAGCCGTTTCCATGCTTGCGAACCAAAAGCGGCTGCAAAACGCCATGTTCTTGGATTGACTCGCTCAACTCGCGAAGTTCAGTTTCGTTAAAGTGAATTCGCGGCTGATTAGGGTTGGGAACGATATCCTCAATAGGTAGTTTTGTTTCAGATGCGGCATTTGAAGCCGATGCAGCCGAACCGCCGGTCTCATACTCGGCCTCTGAGACCAAAGCATTGAGTCCACGTCCCAATCCGCCACGTTTCTTTACACTAGGCACGCTTGATCACCTCTTTTGCAAGGTTCATATATGCTTTTGCACCCTTATTTTGAGGTGCATAGGTAATTACCGGTTCTCCAAAAGACGGAGCTTCGGAGATTTTAACCGTACGGGGGATTAGCGTCTTAAACGCCTTATCACCAAAGTACGATTGAACCTCCTCAACAACCTGATTCGATAGTGAAGTACGCGAGTCATACATGGTCATAAGCACACCATAGGTGTCTAAGCCCTTGTTCAGCCGTGATTTGACCATCTTCATTGACTCAAGCAGCTTCGTAACGCCCTCGAGTGCGTAATATTCGCACTGGATCGGAATCAAAACGCTGTCTGCTGCGGTCAAAGCGTTGATAGTAAGCAGGCCGAGCGAAGGAGGACAGTCAATGAAAATAAAGTCAAACTCGTCCTGAATCGGCTCAAGCAAATCTTTGAGGCGGGTTTCACGAGCAATTGCGCTTACGAGCTCAATTTCGGCACCTGCAAGTTGAATTGTAGCCGGAATAACGAATACCTTTTTACAATTTGTATCAAGAACAAGCGATTCTGCCGGCACATCATTCAACAATGCATCATAGATGCAGTGATCAAGGTCTTCTTTTTCAATTCCGAATCCACTGGTGCTGTTTCCCTGCGGATCAAAATCGACAATCAGTGTCTTACGACCCTGCTCACCCAGTGCTGCTGCAAGGTTTACAGCCGTCGTTGACTTACCGACGCCGCCTTTTTGATTGATGATTGCAATGATACGCGTGTCTTTTGCGCTCTTAGAACGCTTAACGTCGCGAAATCCCACGGTCCCTCCTGGTGTGTATTAAAGCTGTCAAACGGAGGATGTTTCACGTGAAACATTCCGAATCGATATCAACCGCCATGTTTCACGTGAAACACTGCAAGTTGTTAGTATCCATTATGTTTCACGTGAAACATCTAGGCAAGCGGATTCTTCTTTGCCACGCCATTTGCACGAGGCAATGAGACAGATGCTGGATGACTCTTCTTAAGAACAATGAACTCCCTGTGACCCAAGCCTTCAGGCAAATCAATTGCGTCATTCAGAAGCAAAGTGAAGCCGCAAATCTTAGCTGCTGACATGCCGGAAGCAAGCTCCTCATCCGAAGGATTGCCCTTGGTTATAACAAATAGCCCTCCATCCTTCAGATACGGAGCCGCATACTCAACAAGAATCGGTAGAGGGGCCAGTGCGCGGGCGGTTACAACAGAGAACTGCTTCTTATGGCTTCGAGCATATTCTTCAAGACGATCATGAACCGCATGAGCATGTTTCAATCCAAGAGCATGGACAAAGGAATTAACCGCATCAACCTTCTTGCCAACAGAGTCAATATAAGTAGCTTTACGATGCGTGGTTATGGTTAATGGAATACCAGGGAAGCCCGCACCTGTTCCCATATCGAGCAAAGCTCCCTCAGGAGCCTTGTTGATATAGGGGAGCAAAACAAGTGAGTCGAGGATATGAAGTACTGCAGCATCTTCTACGTTAAGAATACGGGTGAGATTGGTTGTCTTATTTGTTTCTAGAACCAAATCCAAATGCTGAATACATTTCCTCAGCTCAACATCAGTTACGCCCAAGGAATACTCTTTGCAATAGGAAGTTAGACGACTCAACATCTCGTCAGCCTGCTGATTAGTAAGTACTAACAACGAAAGCTCCTTTCTGACAAAAATCAGTGTATCGAGAACTTTTGACAAAAAAAGGGGACGTGGAAACCACGTCCCCTTAGCATAAGCTCGAGTAGATTATCGAGCAACAATCACCACATGGCGATCAGGGTCAGAACCCTCAGAATGAGTATCGACTGCATCGTTGCCACGAAGTGCAATGTGAACCAGTCGGCGCTCGTAGGCATTCATGGGCGGAAGCGAAACACTCTTATGAGTGCGGATGGCACGCTCGGCAGCAGACTGAGCCATGGAGGCGACCTTATCCTGACGGCGACTCTTGTATCCCTCGACGTCCACTACAACCGGATACCTAAAGCCAAGCTTGCGGCTCACCAGCAAAGAGAACATAACCTGAAGAGCATCAAGAGTGCGACCATGACGGCCGATGAGAACAGCAAGGTCGGGAGCCGTTACATCCAAAATCAGCTCACCCTCGTCGCCCTCATACTCATCGATAGGAGAGTTGGCGGCATCGAAGTGCGAAAGGATGGAACGCAGGATGGAAATCGCAACATCGGCAATGGTGTCGAGCTCCTCATCGGTCAGCTCTTCACCAGCCTTGTAGCGCTGTGCAATCTCGGGATAATCGCCCGCGACCTGCGGGGCAACCTCCTCAAGCATATCCTCGATGATCTCTTCAGACATAACGTACTCCAAAAGTTAGGTACCTAAATAAGATTGATATCCCACTACTTCTTCTTGTGCGGGCGCGGCTTCTTCTCGCGACGAGTGACCTCAACCTGCAGCGGAGCGTTCTTAAGACGCTCCTCCTCATCGGCCTTCGCCTTGTCGATGACCTTCTGCGTCACAAAAATCTGCTGGATAACCTGCCAAGCAGACGAGACGTCGTAGTACAGCAGAACACCAACGGGAAGGCTCCAGCCCATCCAAAGCATCATGACCGTCATGACAACGGCCATCATACGCATGCTCTGAGCCTGCTGGCCGGTCTGGTTGCGCGACATATAGAGCTGCGGAATCAGGGTCAGGACGGCAAACAGGATCAGGCAAACCAGCGCAGGCAGTGCAACCATAAAGCCATCGGCAAAGGAAGCGCTCGGCGTGGTGGTCAGGTCGGGCAGGATGTTGAAGAACGAGAACGTGCCGTCGTTAAAGTACTGCGGCAGGTTGCGCAGCAATGTAAACAGGGCGAACAGGATAGGCATCTGAATCAGCAGCGGCAGACAGCCAGCCATGGGGTTGAACTTGTTCTCGCTGTAGAACTTCTGCATCTCCTCGGCCTGACGCTGGGGATCGTCGGCATAGCGCTCCTGGATCTCGAGCATCTTGGGCTGCAGCACCTGCATGCGAGCCGTCGACTTGGTCGACTTGAGCATAAGCGGCGTCAGCAGCAGACGGATGATGACCACCAGAATGATGATGGACAGGCCCCAGTCGACCGCAAAGGTCTGGATGAGCTTGAGCAGCTCGAAAAGGATGTTAACGATCCAATCCCACATGTAAGTTTCCTCCGATAGCGAGTGCCCGCTAGGGCACAGGGTCATAACCGCCGACGTGCAGGGGATTGCAGCGAGCGATGCGCCTCACGGCAAGCCAGCAGCCTCTCAAAACACCGTGCTTCTCAATCGCCTGGATGGCGTATTGCGAGCACGTTGGGTAATAAATGCAGGCGTCAGGCAATAAGGGCGAAATAACCTGTTGATATATGCGAATAGGAGCGATGGCAACACGTCGCAAAACGTGATTGCTCATCGCTCCTCCCCGGCAACGCCGGCGCGCTTCATAAGCGAACGCAACGCCTTGTCCATCTCCTGCGGCGAGGAAACCCTAGTCTTGGGAGTTGCAAACAAGATGATGTCATAACCCGCAACGGGAAATCCGCAGCTGCGGGCGGCCTCGCGCATCACACGCTTAGATCGGTTGCGCACGACGGCACAACCGAGTCGCTTAGCACCAACGAAGGCGACCCTTCCGGAGTCGCCTTCGCCAACCGATTCACATATGGTCATTCGAATCAGAGGGTGATTGAAACGACGCCCCTGACTGAACACATGCTCGAAATCTTGCCGAGACTTAATAGTCTTCATGCGAGATGTGTGTATCGCTGCTAGACAGTGAGACGCTTGCGGCCCTTGGCGCGACGACGGGCGAGCACGGCACGACCACCCTTAGTGGCCATACGGGCACGGAAGCCATGGGTCTTGGCACGCTTACGCTTATTAGGCTGATACGTACGCTTCATCTTAAGTTCCTCCTGCTGCATTTCGAGTGTCCGCGGGGACGCGGACGCAGATATAGACACGTGAGCTTGAAGATTGTAGGGAAATCAATGTTCAAATGTCAAGAAATCAAAGGTAAAAGGTTGCGCAGTTCACACGGTTCCCCCATAAGCCAAGCTCGATTTAGCGGTGCATGACAACTTTTCACGATATTTCATCGAGTTTTCAACAGGTCATGTTGGCAATGTTGAGAACTTTTCGCCCGTTTTCCAAAGTTTTCAACAGGTTTTGAAAAGTTGTCGAAAGATGAGAAACATTGCGCGGTGAGCTACTATTTGTTCGAAACCTTTTGGAAGATTGCGAGTGGCATGTCTGACGACTTTTACACCATGGTCGATTCCGGAGACCCGGCACCCGACAACGAGCACATCACCGGCGTGCGCGAAGAGCGTGCGGAAGGCGAGCAGACGACCACGCAGGCGCCAAAAGCCATGTACGCCGCGCGTATCGCCGTCTATGACGACATGCTGTCGACACCGCGTGTGATCGTCATTGATCCGCAAGATGTCCGCACGTATTTGGAAGAGACTACCAACACCGTCTACCAGTGCATGAAAGAACAAGGTGGCCATATCTCGCTCATGGTCATCCGCGAGATTGTCGAAAACTTTATCCACGCGCACTTTGCCGAGCCCATCATCTCGATTCTGGACGGCGGAGACACCATCCGCTTTGCCGATCAAGGACCCGGCATCGACGACAAGGAACGCGCTTTCGACTTTGGCGTTACCAGCGCAAACAGCAAGATGAAGCGCTATATCCGTGGAACCGGAGCAGGGTTTCCCATGGTGCAAGAGTATTTGGAAAACGCCGGCGGTGCCGTATCCATCGAGGACAACATGGGCAACGGCACCGTGGTTACGGTAAGCCTGGACCCTAAACGCGTGCAGGAAATCGAGCGCGCCGGCGGACGCGGTGCTGCCGTGCGGCCCGAGACGGAGCAGCCCACATATCCCCTGCCGGGAGCTTTTGCGCAGCAGCCCATGGCAACGCAGCAGATGCAGCCCCCCGTGGGGCAGATGCAGCATCCCGGAATGCTTCCTACACAAGAGCCCCAGGCGACATCGATGTCGATGCCGCCAAACATGCCAGAGACCGTGCCGCTGGCGGATCAGGATGCAGCAGCAATGCAGCAGGCGACGGGGGCACCGGGTGGCCAGCAAATGGGCTATCAGCCGTACCAACAGGGATATCCATATCAGCAGATGCCGCCACTGGGGTATGGCCAGCAGTTCCCGCAGCAGTACCAGCAGGGATATCAGCAGCCGTACCAGCAGATGCCGCAGCAGCAGTACAGCCCTTGGGCCCAGCAGATGCCTCCGCAGCCTTACCAACAGTGGCCTCAAAGTTTTCAACAGCAAATGCCGACGATGCAGAGTTCTCAACAACCAGCAGCTCAAATGATGTATCCTAATGCAGCAAATCAGTATGCGCAGCCACAACCGGACGTGTTCGTAAGCGACCGCGGCAACGCCGCGCTGGGCTATCTGGCGCAAAATCAAGCGTGCGGTGCAACCGATCTGGCGAGGGCGTTTGGAAACTCGGCCCCCACTTGGTCACGCACGCTCAATGACTTGGCGCAGGCCGGCTTGGTCATCAAGCATGGCCAGAAATACCATCTGACCGAACTCGGCGCCGCTCGCGTGCGAGCTCAGAGCTAAAGAACGGGAGAGACAGTGGACGAGGAAGCAAGCATCATCCTGGGGGATGCCATCGCCTTTTGCCAGCGCGACGGCCAAGATGCACGCCTCATCAACATGCTGGGGCAATCGCGCGCCATAAGCCTGACCGAAGATACGCTCACGATCGAGGCCCCCTCGCGCTTTGCCATCGCGCAGCTCAAAAAGCATCAGCCGACTATTGAGGCCTATCTGGAAGAAATCGCCTTTGCACCGATTGCGCTCGACGTCGTGGCACCGCAAGGCGCCGCGACGGAATCCGCTGCCACGACGGCGCCCGCCACGGCTCCCGCCGCTTCCCCGGCGGTGCCGGCCTCCACAGGCGACGTACCGACGATCGAGCACCAGCACAGCGATGTTTCCCGTGAAACCATGGCACCGTTGCCGACCGCGACGGCGACGTCAACGAACGTACCCGTCACGCACATGCCCATCGCTCACGACGCAGCGGCGGGCGCGGATTCGGGCATTGCAATCAAAAACACGCTCTCGGCCGATGATTTTCGTCGCATGATGAACCAGATGAAGGGCGGAGCGCCGACTAAACCCACGCAAGTTGCGACCCCCGCTTCACCCATGCCAGCACCGACCGTGCCGGCCGAGCAGAATACGGATGGAGCCCCGCTCGCCGCGAACTCAAAATTTACCTTTGAGAACTTTGTCTACGGCCCCGAGAACAGCCATGCCTATCGCTCGGCACTCAAGTTTGCCGCCCTCGCGGACGAGCGCGGCACGTGCACATCACTGTTCATCTACGGCAAATCGGGCCTGGGCAAGACGCACCTGCTGCTTGCCATCAAAAACGAGCTCGCCGAGAAGTCGCCCGAGATCAAGGTCAAGTATGCCAACTCCCAGGCATATCTGGACGACCTGATGACCGAGTTCGACCGTCAAAAGAAGAGCAACGCTCCCATCATGCAGGCGTACCACGGCGTGGACGTGCTCATCATCGATGACATCCAAAACATCATCGGCAAGCGCGCGAGCGTGGACTACTTTTTCCAGCTCATGGACGAGTTCATCCGCAACAACAAGAAGGTCGTCATCGCGGCAGACCGTGCCCCCAAGGACCTGAGCATGGACGAGCGTCTGACCAGCCGCTTCAACGCCGGCATGCTCTGCCTGGTCGCAGAGCCCAGCTACGAGATGAAATACAAGATCTTGCAGCGCTATTACGAGAACACCATCGTCGCCGCTCCCGAGGCAGGCGACGACTCGCTGCTGGCGGCCTATGGGGGCGACGGCGGACACCTGACCGACGAGCACTTTAAACACATGGCCGAGGTCTCGGGCACCAACATCCGCGAACTCGAGAGCTTTTGCGAGCGCTGCGCCGGCGAGGCGGGCGACCGCGAGCGCGAGGGCGGGGAGCTCACCTTTGACGATATCGACGCCATCGCCAGCCAGTACTTCGACACATCGGCCAAAAAGATCAACGTCCAGACGGTTCAGTCCGTCATCGAAGAGCAGTACGGCGTGACGCACGAGGAGCTCATCGGCCCGCGTCGCAACGCCAATATCGCCAAAGCACGCCATATCGCTATCTACCTGGCCATCGAGATGTGCGAGATGACGACCACGGCGGTGGGCGCCGAATTTGGCAACCGCAACCACTCGACCGTCAGCACGAGCTACAAAAAGGTCCAGAAGATGATCCAGGAAGACCGTACCGTCACCGAAGACCTCAAATCGCTGCGCGATAAAATTACACTGCGCTCGTAGGGAAATAGAGACACCTGTTGAAAACTTGTCGAAACCATGGGCATAAGGTGTCTAAAACCCAACCCGCGGTGGTGAAAAGTTTTGCGCAGGTTTTGAACGTGGAAAACCACCCCCGTTGCACACAGGTTGCTGTCGATTCTCTTTCTGGGTCTGACCTGCGTCTTTGGGAGTAATCAACAGTTTCGTCAGTGCTATTACTATTATTAAGATATTTATATCTAAAGAAAGGTATTAAAAGATGAAGTTCACCGTCAGCCAGAGCTCGCTTACACAAGCCATCGGCGTCGTTATGAAGGGTGTCGCTTCGGCGTCCACCCTTCCCATCCTGTCGGGCGTGCTCGTCAAGGCGCAAGACGGCATCTTGGAATTCCAGACCTCTAACTACACCATCTCGATCCGTCATCGCATCGCGGCGCATGTCGAAGAAGAGGGTGAGATGGTTATCCCCTGTAAGATGCTCTCCAATATCACCAAGACCCTCCCCGATGCCCCGGTCACCTTTGAGCTGTCCGAGCGCCAGGTGCTGATTGGTTGCGAGAAGAGCTCTTTCCGCCTGAACACGCTCGATGCCAATGACTTCCCCGAGTTTCCGGCCTATGCCATCGAGAGTGCCGTGGAGCTGCCGACCGATATCTTGTCCGAAATGGTCGGCCGCGTGTGGCGCGTCACCTCGACCGACAAGGCCCGCCCCATTCTGGGTGGCGTGCACATGAAGGTCGAGAACAACACCGTGCGCCTGGTGGCGACCGATTCCTTCCGCTTGGCCGTGTGCGATACGCAGGTCGAGACCTCGACTCTCGAGGGCTCCTTTGAACTCAACGTTCCGGCCGACGCCTTTAACGACGCGCTGAACATCATGGCCAGCCAGGCGACCATCATGATCGGGGCTACCGACACCCAGGTCGTCTTCGAGGCCGGCAACACCACCTACGTGTCGCGCCGTATCGAGGGCATGTACCCCAACTACAAGCAGCTCGTCCCCGATTCGTGCGTGACGAGCGTCAAGATCGACGTCGCCGCCTTTAACGCCGCCCTCAAGCGCGTGGCCGTTATCGCGAGCGCCAACCCCGCCGTCAAGTTCGAGATCGATGTCGAGAACGGGCAGATGGGCCTGTCCTCCATTTCCAATGACCAGGACCTTGCGCAGGAGACGATCGATGTCGAGGCCGAGGGCGAGTCGGGCACCATCGCCTTCAACTACCACTACATCTTTGGCTGCCTCAATGCCCTGTCCAAGGAGAAGGAGATCACGCTGGAGCTCAAGAGCTACTCGCAGGCGGGCATCTTCAAGTCCTACGACAAGATCAACTACCTGTACCTGGTTATGCCGGTCCGCATCTAGCAACCGCCCTATGACCATGTTCGCCCGCGATCTTTCCGTCGCGCACTACCGCAGCTTCGATAGTTATCGCCTTGCCCTGGACGAGGGCGTGACGATACTTGCGGGACCCAACGCGGCGGGAAAGACCAATCTCATAGAGGCGCTGCAGCTGCTGACGAGCGGCGCCTCGTTTAGACATCCGACCGCAGCCGAGCTCGTCCATGATGGCGTGGGCTCGTGCAAGGTCGAGCTGAGGCTCGAGGGCGACGGCCGCGTGCTTGATATGGGATTGAGCGTGGAGGACGGTAAGCGCTCGTTTAGCCGCAACGGCAAGAGGTGCTCTGCCGCCGGTGTGCGCGGGGCTCTGCCGAGCGTGCTGTTTTGCCCCGACCATCTGGACATGGTTAAGCGAGGCGCCAGTGTGCGCCGCGCCGCCCTCGATGACTTTGGCATGCAGCTGAGCGCACGTTATGCCGATCTTGCGAGCACCTATGGACGCTGCGTGACCCAGCGTAACGCCCTGCTCAAGGAGACCTGGTGCTGTCGCGAGATGCTCGGCGCGTGGAACGATTCGATTGCCCGCGCGGGCTCGGCCCTGCTTGTGCACCGGTTGGCCCTGCTCGACCGGCTGGCGGGCCATGTGCACACTGCCTACGGGCAAGTGGCATCCGGTGAGGCTGCCAACGTGACCTATACGTCCACGCTGGGGGATTTGCCCCAGGTCGATGATCGCGAAGAGCTGAAGGGCTGGGCGTACGAGCGCATGCTGGCTGCCCTCGATGAGCACGCCGACGAGGAAATTCGCCGCGGCGTGACGTTGGTGGGACCGCATCGCGATGAGATTGAGTTTACCGTGGCGGGTCGCTCCGCCCGTTCATTTGCCAGCCAAGGTCAGCAGCGAACGTTGGTTCTGGCCTGGAAGGTGGCGGAGGTGGCCGTGGCTCGCGATGTCCTGGGCACCGCCCCGTTGCTGCTTTTGGACGACGTGATGAGCGAACTCGACGGCGAACGCCGCGGTGCTTTTCTGCGGCTGATCGGCGATGATATCCAGACGGTCATAACCACGACCAACCTGGGGTATTTTACCGATGACCTGCTTGATCGAGCCAAGGTGGTGAGCATGGGTGAGACGTGCTAATTACGAGCGCGAGAGCGAAACGGTTGCCTTCAGTGGATTTTTGAACGCAGAGCGTCAGCGCATCCTGGCGGCCGCGACACCTGAGCGCCGCGCGCAGATGGAGGCTGCCGAGGAGTCGCGCGCGGTCTATCGCGCGTGGAACGCGGTGTGCTCGGGCACGCGCGAGGGGCGGCATGTGACGGGCTTGCGCTACCTGCCCGAGTCCAATGAGCTGCTGGTATATCTCGATTCGCCCTCGTGGACGCAGGAAATGACGCTGTTGCGCGAGATCATCCGCGCGCGCATGGAGCGCGCCGGTGCGCATGTGGACGGCCTGGTGTTCAAAACCACCGCGCCGGGTCACACGCCGCCCGCCGCCAAGCAGCGCCTGCGCCCGGCGACGACCGAGCGCCCGCCGGCCCCGCACGCCGACCTAAGTGAGGCCGAGCGCACCGAGATTGAGCGCCAAGTGGCGCCCATCGAAGACCAAAAACTGCGCGAGGCCCTCGAGAATGCCATGAGAGCCAGTGCCGAGTGGGCCAAGGGCGTAGAAAGCAAAAAAGAGCCTTAAATCGCATCTGGTGGCCTTGTAGAGCCAAATACCCTCGTTCCCGAGGGTATTTTTTTACGATAAACTAGTAAGGCTGTACACATTTTCTTGACTGAAGGAGGACGTGTGGCAAACGAAAACGATTACGATGGCGGCGAGATTAAGATTCTCGAAGGTCTCGAGGCCGTTCGTAAGCGCCCGGGCATGTATATCGGCTCGACGAGCGCCAGCGGTCTGCATCACCTGGTGTGGGAGATCGTTGACAACTCCGTCGACGAGGCCATGGCCGGTTTCTGCACCGAGATCCAGGTGACGGTCCACGCCGACAACTCCATCACGGTCGTCGACAACGGGCGCGGCATCCCCGTCGACGAGCACCCTGTTAAAAAGATCCCGACGCTCGAGGTCGTCATGACGATCTTGCACGCCGGCGGTAAGTTCGATAACTCGGCCTATAAGGTTTCGGGCGGCCTGCACGGCGTTGGCATCTCCGTCGTCAACGCACTGTCCAAGCGCGTGGTCGTTCAGGTTCGTCGCGACGGCAACACCTACGAGATGGAGTTCTCGCGCGGCAAGACCGTTAAGAAGATGGAGGTCGTGGGCACCTCGGATTCGACGGGCACCACCGTCACCTTCTGGCCCGACGACGAGATCTTCGAGGCCTGCATCTACGATTTCGATACGCTGCACAACCGTCTGCAGGAGACGGCGTTCCTCAATAAGAACCTCAAAATCGTGCTGACCGACGAGCGCGAGGCGACTCCCCATGTGGAGGAGTTTTGCTACGAGGGCGGCATCATCGACTTCGTCAAGTTCCTCAATGAGGGCAAGGACGTCCCCGAGGCCTTTAAGGAGCCTATCTACATCGAGGGCAAATCGGACCCGGACGCACCTGTGGCCAAGATGGGCGAGGTCGAGGTTTCCCTGCAGTGGAATAGCGGTTACGGCGAGAACGTCATGTCGTTTGCCAACGACATCTACACCCCCGAGGGCGGCATGCACCTTGAGGGCTTCCGCACCGCGCTCACCCGCGTGATCAACGACTACGCGCGCAAGCAGAACCTGCTCAAGGAAAAAGACGCCAACCTGACCGGCGACGATGTACGCGAGGGCCTTTCGGCCGTTATCTCGGTCAAGCTGCCCGACCCGCAGTTTGAGGGCCAGACCAAGGCCAAGCTCGGTAGCTCCTATATGCGCGCGCTCACGCTCAAGATCGTGACCGACGGCCTCGCCGATTACTTGGAGGAGCATCCCAAGCCCGCTCGCGAGATCGTCAAGAAGGCGCAACAGGCCTGCAAGGCGCGCAACGCCGCCCGCAAGGCGCGCGAGGCGACCCGCCGCAAGAGCCTGCTCGAGACGGCGTCCCTGCCCGGTAAGCTCGCCGACTGCTCGGTGCGCGATGCCGAGCTGACCGAGCTCTTCATTGTAGAGGGCGACTCGGCAGGCGGTTCGGCCAAGGACGGCCGCCGCCGAGACATCCAGGCGATTCTGCCCCTGCGCGGCAAGATTTTGAACGTCGAACGCGTTGGTGACCATCGCGCGTTCTCGAGTGACACCATCCAGTCGCTGATTACCGCGATCGGTTGCGGCGTCACGACGAGTGCCGGCGACGGCGGCGATTTCGATATCACCAAGGCGCGCTACCACAAGATCATCATCATGACCGATGCAGACGTCGACGGCGCGCATATCCGCATCCTGCTGCTGACGTTCTTCTACAAGTACATGCGTCCGCTGATCGATGCCGGCTACGTCTATGTTGCCTGCCCGCCCATCTTTGGCATTAAGGTGCGCAACAAGATCCACTACGTGTATCCCAACGGCCGCCAGCCCGAAGACGAGATCCTGCGCGACACCATCCAGAGCCTGGGCCTGAACCCCGACGATAACGACGAGGACGGCAAGGCCAAGGACGGCAAGATCACCAAAAAGCGCAAGGGCTATACCGTCCAGCGCTACAAGGGCCTGGGCGAGATGGACCCCAAGCAGCTTGCCTCGACGACGATGGACCCCAAGACCCGCATCCTGCAGCGCGTGTCGATCGAGGACGCCGTGGTGGCAGACCGCGCCGTGCGCGAGCTGATGGGTTCCGAGGTCGGCTATCGCCGCGAGTACATTGAAAAACACGCGCACGATGCGCGCTTCTTAGACGCCTAACCTGTTCGGCTTTCCCAGCCACCGCACCTTCGCCCTCAATCGTCGGTCGCGTACCCAAGTACGCTTCCCTCCTCTTTCGAGCGAATCTGCGGCACCTGGAAAAGCCGTCTCCGTGGCAGGGAACTAATGGACCACGCAAACCATGAGGAGGTAACGTGGCAGACGATATCAACAATAACGAGGGCATGGGCGAGGCCGGCGACGCCGGCATGCCCGACGATCTGAGGCGCCTGCTTGCCCGTGCTGAGCAGGGCGAGGACGGCGATCCGGACGCCTATAACCCCGATGCCGATGATGATGAGGAAGAAGACGACGCCGAGCTCGAGGAGAGCTTTGGCGAAGTCGATCGCGGCGCCTCGGCCGGCGAGGATATCAACGGCGGCCAGCTCCAGATTTCGGAGTTCGGTCGCGAGATGAAGCAATCGTTCATCGAGTATTCAATGTCGGTTATCACGGCGCGTGCCCTACCGGACGTGCGCGATGGCTTAAAGCCGGTGCACCGCCGCATTCTGTACGCGATGAACGAGAGCGGCATCTACCCCAACCGCCCGCACAAGAAGTCAGCTTGGACGGTCGGCGAAGTTATCGGTAAGTACCACCCGCACGGTGACTTCGCGGTCTACGAGGCCATGGTCCGCCTGGCACAGTGGTTCTCCATGCGCACGCCGCTCATCGACGGTCACGGCAACTTCGGTAACATCGACGGCGACGGCGCCGCCGCCATGCGTTACACCGAGAGCCGCCTGGCAAAGCCCGCCACGGAACTGCTGCGTGACTTGCAGAAGGATAC
>URKH01000048.1 GCA_900548255.1 uncultured Collinsella sp.
CGGGTCGAGATTTTCGTAGATTCCGCACGAGCCGAAGAGCACTTAATGTGCTCTTCGTGCGAGCCCAGGACTTGACCGAGCGAAAATCTCGACCCGTCCCCTCGGACCGGAGCTGCGGTAACTTTGCGGCGAATCCTCGTGTCCGTTGAGCGGCGCGCCCCACTCATAATGCTTGGATCGGTGGGCTGATGTGTTGCGTCCCTGATGGCTACAGGGTTGAAACGAAGGTGGACAGGCGATGGAGGCCTTCGTTCAGATCTTGGTCGGAAACGCAGTAGCTTAGTCGGATGTGGCCTTCGGTTCCGAAGCAGTCTCCGGGGACTAGGGCTACGTTTGCTTCTTTGATGGCTTTGATGCAGAAGTCTTCGCTTGTTAGGCCGAACTTTTTGATGCTGGGGAAGGCATAGAAGGCTCCTGCGGGTTCTACGACGTCGAGGCCCATGGCGTCCAGGGCTGCGAGCACACCTTTGCGGCGGGCTCGGTAGACTTTGAGCATGGGGGTTGGGTCGACGGTCAGGGCTCGGGCTGCGGCGTCCATTTCGAAGGAGACAGCACTCGATACTAAGTATTGGTGAGCCTTTGCGATCTCGGCGATGGCGGGGGCTGCGGCCGCGAGCCAGCCCAGGCGCCAACCGGTCATGGCCCAGGGCTTGGAGAAGCTCTCGATGACGACCGTCTGCTCACGCAGCTCCGGGTGGCGCTGGGCAAAGCGCTCGTAGCCATCCACATAAACCAGGCGGTTGTATACGTCGTCGCAGACCACGTAGATGCCCGCCTGTTCTGCCACGTGCGCCACGGCGTCGAGCGATGCCGCGTTGAGAATGCAGCCCGTGGGATTGTTGGGCGAGCAGATAACGACGGCCTTGGTCGCCGGGGTCACACAGGCGCGAAGCGCATCCTCGTCAATCTGAAATTGCGCAGGCTCCGTATCCAAAAAGACCGCTTTGGCGTGATTGGCCACGACGATGCTCTCGTAAAGGCCAAAGGCCGGCGTGGGGATAATGACCTCGTCGCCGGGGTTGAGCATAGCCATGAATGTTGCCGACAGGGCCTCGGTCGCGCCGTCGGTCAGGATGACCTCATCGGCGGAAAACGCCAGGCCCGCGTCATCCATATATTTGGACAGTGCATCACGCAGGGCGGGGCGACCGTTGTTGGGCGGATAGTGCGTGTCACCGCGGTCCAGCGCGGCGGTCACCTCGGCGCTAATCACATCGGGCGTGGGAAAATCGGGCTCGCCGAGCGCGAGCGCGATACACCCCGGATGCCGGGCGGCGAGCGCGTTAATCCGGCGGATACCGGAGGGCTTGAGCATGGCAAGCGAGGTATTCATGGGCAGACGCATGGCGTTCCTTTCATAAGGGTTGCACTAGGATAGCGCGGCGGGGCGCCACCAGACGGTGTAACCTAAACGGAAACGAGCCGGAAAGGAGATGGCATGGAGACGACCGCGCGCGGCGACTTACCAAAAACACTGCACACCATTGCGTATATCAGTATTCCCAATAGCGCCGATCTTGATTTTTTGCTCTGGGACCTGCAGGATGCCATCGCCGCCTATGCTCAACTTTCCGGCACCGCACTCCCCCGCCCGGTCGACTTGAAGGCAAATGACGCCGGCAGCGTTGCCGATGGCATCGTGCTGGCCATTGAAGATGTGGCTGACGATGAGACGTTGACTGCTATCGAGCAGGCGCTTGAGCGCTTTGGCGGTACGGGAACGCGCGTCTATGCCGCGATTCGAGCCGCACAAGAGGGCACTGAGCAGGCGCGTGGGACCGCCGTTCGCCTGCACAAGGCATGTGAGCGCCATGACCAATTGTGGTGTGGCGGCGTTGCCATCTGCGCCGGCAGCGGCATCGCAGCGCTTCGCCATTCCCCGCGCATGGGACTCTTGCGGCGACCGTTTTCGGAGGCCATGGACAAGCTCGTGGGCGCCGTGCGCATGGGCTGCTCCGTCGAGCATGCACAGCGACTTGGCGGCGGCAATGCCGCCAACGTCGACGCCGACGGCATGGTTTGCGCCGAGCCAGCCGTGCCCGCGCCGATCTGGCGAGGCGTTCTGAAACGTCTGGGCGCCCACGCTCAAACAAAAATCTAAATTAAATAACAGCCCAGTCAACGGCTTCGTGCCAACGCTCGACAAGACGCTCCAGTCGCCAGGCGGCATTGGCAGGACTTGTCGAGGGCAGGACGACGGCGGGCAACCTCGTCCGATCTTGCAAGTAGCGTTTGTAGAGTCGCCCTGCCGTACCGCCGTTACAGACAACGACCTCGATCGGCGCGGCATCGGTAATGCGCTCGATATGTGCCGGCACAACGTTGCGAATGCTCGCGTCGCTCGAGCCCTTAATGTCGCAGCCCTCGATTGCATCCCACAGGGCCACGCCGCCGTTCAGCAGCATGGCCCGCTTGGCGGCAATGGAGGCATCGAGCGTCGCGGGCTCACCGCTTGCCAAAGGATCGCCCTCGTTGGGCGGCACAGGCACACCGAGGCACGCAGCCATCACACGCCAAAAGCGATTCTGAGGGTTGCCGTAATAAAAGGCATTTGCACGCGAGAGCACCGAGGGAAACGACCCCAGCACCAAAACGCGCGAGCGCTGGTCGAACACAGGCTCAAACCCATGCTCAATATGTTGATAGTCCTCGTCAGACACGGCCATGGGTTAGGCTCTCAACAGATAGCGCACCTCGTAGGGTGCAAGCTCAAGGGCACCCGTCAGCTCGACCGTGGGCGCATCGTCGGCAAGCAGGTCGACAAAGGACCCGTTGAGCTCGCCGGCGCCAAAGGCGTAAGGCTCGCCCACGGCGTTCACCGCCACGAGCACCGTCGCGTCATCACAGGCGCGCTCGAACAGCAGCTGCTTGTTCTGGATCACCACGTTGCGATAGGCACCATAGTTGAGGGCACGGGCCGCCGCGTCGTCTGCCGAGCGCAGGTGCGCGAGCTGCTTGATGAAGGCCGTCAGCTCGTTGGGCGCAGGCTCATCGAGCGCAGGTCGCAGCGCCCAGTCGCCATCGGGGCCACCCTTTTCGCCAGGAATCCCCCACTCGCTGCCATAGTAGACGCACGGAATGCCCGGCATGCCAAAGAGCATGCCATAGGCGGGACGCAGGCACGACTTGTCGGTGAGGATACTCGCCAGGCGCGGCACATCGTGGTTGTCGACAAACGACAGCAGGTGCTTGCCGCGGTAGATGCACCACGGATCGCCGCCAAACTGGCGGTGCAGCGAGTGGGCGATCTCGAACATGTTGACCGAGTTAAAGCTGGAGTACAGGCCCTTGTAGCACTCGTAGTTGGTGCAGGAGTCGAGCATCTCATCGTTGACGATCTGGTTGTAGTCGCCGTGGAGCGTCTCGCCGATCAGCACAAAGTCGGGCTTGAGCTCACGGGTAAAGGAGTGTAGGCGGCGCATGAAGTCGCGGTCGAGCATATAGGCAACATCCAGGCGCAGGCCGTCGACGCCAAAGACCTCGACCCAGCGGCGCACGGACTCGAGCAGGTAATCGACCACGGCGGGATTTTGCAGGTTGAGCTTCACGAGCTCAAAATGGCCTTCCCAGCCCTCGTACCAAAAGCCGTCGCCATAGCAGGAGTCGCCGTCAAAGCTAATGTGGAACCAGTCCTTGTACGGCGAGTCCCACTTACGCTCCTGCACATCGCGGAAGGCCCAAAAGCCGCGACCGACGTGGTTGAAGACGGCGTCGAGCACCACACGGATGCCATGGGCATGCAGCGTCTCGCACACGGCAGCAAAGTCGGCATCCCCACCCAGGCGACGGTCGATATGGCGCAGGCTGCGTGTATCGTAGCCGTGGCTATCGGACTCGAGCGGCGGGTTGATGAGCACGGCGCCAACGCCGAGTTCCTGCAGGTAGTCACCCCATTGGGCGATCTTCATGATGGGCGCATCGGGGTTGGGCGCGGCGTTGGCAGCTTGGGCGAGTTCATCCTCGGCAACGGGGGCGGCGTTTTCGCGCGGAGCTCCGCAAAAGCCCAGCGGATAGATCTGATAGAACGTCGTCTCGTATGCCCACATAGCAACCTCCCGGTAAGCTCAACACAACGACATCCATTGTATGCCCGGCTTGTATCCTCTCCCCCAAAATAAGTTGCGATGGAATGGTTCCTGCTTGGGCCTTCAGAGGCCTTAAACAGTCTCTATTCCACCGCAACTGATGAGGGAACGTGATTAGGCGACGGGCTTTGCGCGGCGTATGGCCGGGAACAGCACCGTAATGGCGAGGATGACGCCCACGACGGTAATCGCCCCGCCCGCAAAGCCAATCCAAGCGATACCGGGACCCGAAACCACGGCGCCGCCGATTGCGGTGCCCGTGCCGATACCGAGGTTAAACAGGCCCGAGAAGATCGACATGGCGACGGCCGACGAATCCGCCGGCGTGTACTTGATGAGCTCAGCCTGGAACGCCACGTTAAAGGCTGTGGAGCAGCAGCCCCATAGCGCGCAGACGGCAAGCACTGCTACGAGCGACGATGCGACCGGACCCATGAGCAGCAGAGCCACCGGCACGCCGGAGAGCGTGATAGCCAAGAACGGGAAGCGATGCCCATCGAACAGGCGGCCAAACAGCCAGCTTCCGAGCAGACCGGAGCAGCCAAACGCCGTCAGCGTCATGGTAATAGCGCTTGCGTCGACGTGCGCGACCTGCGCCAGGAAGGGCTCGATATAGCTGTAACCCGCGTAGTAGCCGGTCGCCATAAAGACCGTGACCGCGTAGAGCGCAATCAGGAACGGGTTCTTGAGCAGCTCGGGCAGCTGTTTGACGGTAAAGCGCTCGCCCGCCGGCATGACCGGGAACACCGCTGCCTGGTACACCACCGCGGCGGCAGAGAAGGCTCCAACCACGGCAAACGTCATGCGCCAGCCCACGGCCAGGCCGATGGCGCGACCGATCGGCAGGCCGAAGATCTGCGCGATGGACGAGCCCGTGGCGATCATGCTGATGGCGAGCGCCCCATGACGCGTATCGACCAGGCGCGAGGCTATGATCGAAGCGACCGACCAGAACACGGCGTGCGCGCAGGCGACCACCAGGCGTGCGCAGACCAAGATGGGATAGGTCGGCGCCACGGCGGACAGGAACTGACCCAGAGAAAACACGGCAAGCACGCCGAGCAGCATACGCTTGAACTCAAAGCGCGAGGCAAACACCATAAGCGGCAGCGACAGCAGCATGACGCCCCAGGCGTAGACCGAGATCATGATGCCTGCCTGGGCCTCGGTGAGCGAGAACGATGCGGCAATATCAGTCAGAAGGCCAATGGGCATGAACTCCGACGTGTTGAACACGAACGCACAGCAGGCGAGCCCGATAAGCGGGAGCCACTGCTTGAGCGAGATGCCATCTTGTCTTGCCTGAGTCATGTAGGAACCCTCTCCGATTGTCTTGAGCGATGGGCGATTATATAGCAACGGCCCCGCATCCGTCAGCAACAGATGCGGGGCCGTAATCAACTCAATACACAGAGGTTGCGCCATCAATAAATAACTAAGCCAGCCCCAGCAATATGCCCGCCGAATGCACGACAAACGCCACGATCCAGGCGACCGTCACCTGAAACGCGAACACGGCCACGGCATAGCGCGCTCCCAACTCGCTCTTGACGGCGCCGATGGACGCCACGCAGGGCGGGTACAGCAGCGTAAAGACCAGGAACACGTAAGCGGTAAACGGCGAAAACATAGTTGACAGCACCGCGGGCGACGTTGCGTCCAAAAGCACCGTGAGGGTCGAGATGACGCTCTCCTTGGCGATAAGTCCGGTGACGAGCGCCGTCGACGCACGCCAGTCGCCAAAGCCGAGCGGCGCCAGCGCCGGCGCGATAATGCTACCCAAACCGGCAAGCAGACTCTGCGACTGATCGGCGACCACATTAAAGCGGATATCGAACGTCTGGAGGAACCAGATGGCCACGGTAGCGGCAAAGATAATGGTAAAGGCCTTGGTAATAAAGTCCTTGGCCTTATCCCATGCCAGCATCACCGTCGTCTTGACGCTCGGCAGGCGGTAATTGGGAAGCTCCATGATAAACGGCACCGGGTCACCCTTAAATGCCGTGCGATTGAGCACCAAAGCCGCGATGCAACCGACCGCAATGCCAATCAAATAGAGCGAGACCATGGCGGGAACCGTCGCCTGTGGAAAAAACGCCCCGCACAGCAAGCCGTAAACCGGCAGCTTGGCCGAGCAGCTCATGAACGGCGTGAGCATGACCGTCATCTTGCGGTCGTGCTCGGATGGGAGCGTACGGGTTGACATGATAGCCGGCACGGTGCAGCCAAAACCGACGAGCATAGGCACGAAGCTGCGGCCCGACAGGCCAAAGCGACGCAGCACTTTATCCATGACAAAGGCCACGCGCGCCATGTAGCCGGAGTCTTCCAGAATGGAGAGGAACAAAAAGAGCACGACGATAATCGGCAGGAAGGTCAGCACGCTGCCCACGCCCGTAAGCACGCCGTCGACAGCCAGCGAGCGCACCACGTCGTTGGTGCCGAACGCCTTGAGGCCCGCATCGGCCGAGGCGATGATGGCAGCGATGCCGTCCTCCATAAGTCCCTGCAACGCCACGCCGATCACGCCAAACGTCAGCCAAAAGACGAGACCCATGATCACCAGGAACGCCGGAATGGCCGTGTAGCGACCCGTCAGGATGCGGTCGATCTTGACGGAACGCACGTGCTCGCGGCTCTCGTGCGGCTTGACGACGCAGCGCCCACACACATCGCCGATAAAGCCGAAGCGCATGTCAGCCAGTGCAGATAGACGGTCGGTACCGGCCTCACCCTCCATCTGGGTAATGATGTGCTCGATGGCGTCAAGTTCGTTACGGTCCAGATGAAGCGCCTCGGTCACCAGCTCGTCGCCCTCAACCAGCTTGGTCGCCGCAAAACGCACCGGGATATGCGCCGTCGCGGCATGGTCCTCGATAAGGTTGGCGATGCCGTGAATGCAGCGATGCAGCGCGCCGCCGTCTGGACCATCGGGCGCGCAGAAGTCCAGGCGACCGGGGCGCTCGCGGAACCGCGCCACGTGCAAGGCATGATCCACCAACTCACCAATACCCTCGTTGCGGGCAGCGCTAATGGGAACAACAGGCACGCCCAGCAGGCTCTCGAGCAGGTTGACGTCCACGGCGCCGCCGTTGGCCGTCACCTCGTCCATCATGTTGAGCGCGATGACCATGGGACGATCGAGCTCCATAAGCTGCAGCGTCAGGTACAGGTTACGCTCGATGTTGGTGGCGTCGATGATGTCGATGATGGCGTCGGGGTTTTCGTCCAAGATGAATTGGCGGCTGACGATCTCTTCGCCCGTGTACGGCGACAGCGAATAGATGCCAGGCAGGTCGGTAACGCTCGCCTCGGGGTGGTTACGGATAGTGCCGTCCTTGCGGTCGACCGTCACGCCGGGAAAGTTACCGACATGCTGGTTGGAGCCCGTCAGCTGGTTGAATAACGTGGTCTTGCCGCAGTTTTGGTTGCCGGCGAGGGCAAAGTGCAGCGGCGCGCCCTCGGGCACGGCCGTCTTTGCCGCACGGGGCGAATACGTCCCCTCGCCGAGTGCCGGATGCTCCGTCGTGCCGATTGCAGCGTTAGCGCGCGGACCCATATCGGTATCGTGAATGCCCACAAGCTCAATGCGGGCGGCATCGTCCTTGCGCAGTGTCAACTCGTAGCCGCGCAGGCGAATCTCGAGCGGGTCGCCCATGGGGGCGTACTTCATCATGGTGACTTCGGTGCCCGGCGTTAAACCCATGTCCAAAATATGCTGTCGGAGTGCCCGATCGTCCGATGCCACCGATGCGACAACGGCGTCCTTTCCGATCTCGAGTGTATCGAGCTTCACGCGCTCATCCTTTCGTTAGACGCGGTTAACCGTTTACCGGGGCTAACCAACTCGTAACGACAAATGATAGCGCTCTGAACTATTTTATAAAGTCAAATACCGATGTTTACCTGCGCAAACTTTATGCGGTGCGCCCCGAAAGCTCTTTGCGCATACCGCTCAGCGAGATCGAAATGGAACCCGACCGCGCGGTAGCAGTGAGTCGATCACCCTCAACCGACCCCGTGCATGTAAAGGGCGCCTTGCCCATCAAGACGTGGGAGATAGTACCCGAGAGCTCAAAGAAATCGCACTCAGCGCGGGCACCCGAGAGAGCGATATTGAGACCCCTGACGTTTAGTACTGCCCTGAGCGCGCCGTTCACCCCATGTGAAAACGTCACCTCGCCGCGCTTGCTCCCCACCGGCGTCTGGGCCAAAACCACATACGTACCCTCAAGCATGGCTCCTCCTCTAAGCAGACTTTTTGAAACGGGCAAGTAGTCTACTTTTACATATGGCGCTCCAGGAAGCGGAAGGCTAGGCGGATCCAGGGACGGACGGAAACCTGCTTGTCCTCGTTGTCGACCGCGGTGTTGGCGTTACCGAGCGAAAGGCCGTGGCCGCCCTGGTCAAAGACGTGCATCTCGCATGCGACGCCCTCCTCGGCCATGCGCTGCGCAAACGGGTAGACCTGCGCGACCGGCGCCGTCTTGTCGTCCGAAACGCCCCACACAAAGGTCGGGGGCATCTGGCGCGAAACGTGCGTGGTAGGGCAAATGTCGGCCAGGTGCTCATCGGTCGCCTCGCCGCCCGTCACCATCGACAGATAGTCGTTGAGCAAATCGCGCCCTGTCTTGCCACCCGTCTTGGGCACGCGCAGGTCGATGCGCGGGTCACGCGTCTGCATATCGCGCACATAGGCAAGGTCGAGCAACGGATAGCCCAGCACCACGGCGTCGGGACGAATATCCTCCGGACGAGCCCCGGCAAGGCCCGCGAAAGGTCCGGTCTTCCACTGCGTTGCCAACGAGGCGCAGATCATGCCGCCCGCCGAGAAACCCACGATGCACACGCGCTTGGGATCGACATGCCACTCGTCGGCGTTGGCGCGAACCGTGGCGACCATCTTGGCAAGGTCTGCCTGCGGGTGAGGAAAGCTCACGTCGCCCGTGCCACTTGTCACATAGTTGAGCACAAAGGCCTGGTAGCCGCGGTCCAAAAACGCAAACGCCACGGGATCCTGCTCATGCGGAGCGATATGCGTAAACGCACCTCCGCCGCAGATAATCACGGCAGGGCGGCGGCCATTCGGCTTATCGGGCAGCGGCTCGGCACCCAAATACGTAAACGTCGCCGGATACTCCTCGGTCGGCTCCTCGCCCCACAGCGCATGGTTCTCGACAATCATATGTGCTCCCTTCGCGCAGATTATGCGCCCTTGTTTTTCGCGTCTAAGCGTACCCCACTTGAGCCCGTGGCGAAGAAACACTCCAGCAATAAGTTTCCCTTCAACTGATATATCACATAATCCCAGTTCAGAGGTATCGTTGAGCAGCGTAAATAGGGGCGTTGACCAAGCCGCGAAACACATATGAAACGTTTCCGGCAAACCAAGCGCGCGATATGCGCCTATTTAAGTTGGAGGCAACTATGGGTCTGCTCGATTCGCTTAAGTCCACCTTCACCTCGACGGGCGAGGCATCCGTTCCGCCCGCAGCAAGCTTCGCCACCCGCGAAGGCGTCATCTACGCCCCCGTCAACGGCGTGCTCGTCAACCTCGATGAGGTTCCCGATGAGACCATCGCCTCGGGTATGCTCGGTCAGGGCTACGGCATCGAGCCCATTACCGGCACCATCTATGCGCCCGCCAACGGCCGCATCGGCGCCACCACCGTCACCAACCACTCCATCGGCATGATCACCGAGGACGGTCTTCGCGTGTTCATCCATGTTGGCCTGGGCACCGTGGAAATGAACGGCAAAGGTTTTGCCCGCTTTGTCGAGATGGGTGACACGGTCAAGGCAGGCCAGCCGCTCATCAGTTTCGACCGCGAGGCCATCAAGGCCGCCGGTCACGAGGACATCGTGACCGTCATCGTCTCCGAGCTCGATCGTCTTAAGAGCATCGACCATGTCGGCGAGTCCGGCACGCTTATCGGCGGCAACCCGCTCGTCAAGCTGGGCGACCCGCTGCTGGTAGCCAAGACCAAGTAGCCAGGCCCCGCGCCACACAGCCAAAAGGCATCTCGTCAAGCGCCCGCGACCATTTGGCCGCGGGCGCTTTTCGTTTGAAAAACCATCCCGTCAATGCCTTATCTGTATAGCCCAAATGAGCCGAGCTGCTAGAATATCGAACTGTATGGATAACTATCATTCAACCGTTATGGGAGGATACGTGAACCGCACCAAAATCGCGCAGCTTTACGCCGATGCCGAGTCGCTTGGCGGCCAGACCGTCACCGTCGCCGGCTGGGTCAAGTCCGTCCGCGACATGAAGAACTTTGGCTTCGTTACGCTCAACGACGGCAGCTGCTTCCGCGATCTGCAAGTCGTCATGAACCGCGAGGCACTCGACAACTACGACGAGATCGCCCATCAAAACGTCTCGGCCGCACTCATTTGCACCGGCACCGTCAAGCTGACCCCCGATGCGCCCCAGCCTTTCGAGCTTTCTGCCACCTCCATCGAGGTCGAGGGCGTCAGCGCCCCGGATTACCCGCTGCAGAAAAAGCGCGCAACCGTCGAGTTCCTGCGTTCCCAGCAGCACCTGCGCCCGCGCACCAACCTGTTCCGCGCCGTGTTCCGCATCCGCTCTGTCGCGGCTGCCGCCATCCACCGCTTCTTCCAGGAGCAGGGCTTTGTCTACGTCAACACCCCTATCATCACCACGAGTGACTGCGAGGGCGCCGGCGAGATGTTCCGCGTGACCACGCTCGACCCCAAAAATCCGCCCCTCACCGAGTCCGGCGAGGTCGACTGGAGCCAGGACTTCTTTGGCAAGCACGCGAGCCTTACCGTGTCCGGCCAGCTCAATGCCGAGAACTTTGCCATGGCCTTTGGCGACGTGTACACCTTTGGCCCCACCTTCCGCGCCGAAAACTCCAACACCACGCGCCACGCCGCCGAGTTCTGGATGATCGAGCCCGAGATGGCCTTCGCCGACCTTAACGACTACATGGATAACGCCGAGGCCATGCTCAAGTACGTCCTTAAGGATGTTATGGCCACCTGCCCCGACGAGCTCAATATGCTCAACAAGTTTGTGGACAAGGGTCTGCTCGAGCGCTTGGACCATGTCGCCAACTCCGACTTCGCCCGCGTCACCTATACCGAGGCCGTCGAAATCCTGGAGCAGGCCGTCGCCGCCGGTCACAAGTTTGACTATCCCGTGAGCTGGGGCATCGACCTGCAAACCGAGCATGAGCGCTTCCTGACCGAGGAACACTTTAAGCGACCGACCTTCGTAACCGACTACCCGGCCGAGATCAAGGCGTTCTACATGCGCATGAACGAGGACGGCAAGACCGTCGCCGCCGCCGACTGCCTGGTTCCCGGTATCGGCGAGATTATCGGCGGCTCCCAGCGCGAGGAGCGCCTGGATCTGCTCGAGGCCCGCATCAAGGATCTGGGTATGAATCCCGAGCAGTACAAGTACTACCTTGACCTGCGCCGCTACGGTTCCTGCAAGCACGCCGGCTACGGTCTGGGCTTCGAGCGCTTGGTGATGTACCTCACCGGCGTGGGCAACATCCGCGACGTCCTGCCGCACCCGCGCACCGTGGGCAACGCCGACTTCTAATCGCCACAGCGCCACCAAACGCGTTCCAGCGCATCACGCCAGCGCCTCTCGGCAAGCCGAGGGGCGCTTTTTTCAACAGCATCCGTCAAGCTTTTGGCAAGTTTTTGGTCAGTTGGGCAGGGCTGTTGAAAACTCGACCCGCCGCTTGCCGACGGCCACCGACCGCCCAGAGTGCTCTGCGCCCCTGGGAAAGCCCCGCGTCCTAGGCTCCATACCGTCGCCACCCAAAACGGAAAGGACGTGGGCGCCATGACCGAAACCGCTGTTGATACTTACGAGACCACGACGAGGGGCGCCGCCTCGATGGCAGCCTATCGCGCCGTTCGCATCCTGCAACTATTAAGCGAAAACACCGGCGAGGACAAGGCCATGCTTTCCGATGAGTTGATCCGGCGCCTCGCCCATCCCGACGACCCCGCCCGCATGCCCATCTCGGCGGCGCGGCGCAGCATCTACACCGCCATCTCCGCACTTCGCCATGCCGGATACGAAATTGAGTACAAGCGCGGCGTGGGCTATCGACTCTTGACCCGTCCGCTCACCGACGAAGAGATCATCCGGCTCCACGGCATGGTCATGCGCAACCGCTCCACGCCCATCGCCATTCGAAAGAGCATGGCGCAGCACCTGGTCGCCATGGCGAGTGCCGACGTTCGCGGCTACCTCGATGCACCCGAGCCTGCTCCAAGCGCAGGCGACAAATCCACCAAGGCCACACGCACGCCCGTCAAGCGCATCGATGCCTGCGAGCTCATCGAGCAGGCCATCGACCACGGAACCACGGTGAGTTTTGATATTTCGAGTGTCACGGCACGCGGAGAGGTCGAAGTGGCACGGATGACACTCCGGCCCTTTGCCATCAAGCAACGAGACGGCATCTCGTATTTGCTGGGAACGGTCTATGACGCGCGAGGCGCCGACGACACGCTGCGTACCGTTGAGATCGGCCGCATGAGAAACGTCACCACACGTCTCCTTGACGGCAAGAAGCTCTTCGCCGTCCTGGACGAGGACGATGCCTCCTCCGCCGCATAAGACCCTCCGCCGCCCATTCGACTACCCGTACCGCCCATCCGATTCTGTATTAAAAAACCCGCCAGGCTGTTGTAAAAATGGACATCAGCGCTACTATAGTTCCACTTGCACTTTGTCCCAGTGCAGTGTTTCCAGCCATTTCTATACTGGGGGTAATGATATGAAGGACATCACCATCAGCCGCAGGAGCCTTCTGGTCTCTGCCGGCCTGCTCGCGCTCGCTCCGCTCGCCGGATGCGGCGGCAACTCTGGTTCCGGCTCCGCTGCCGCCGGTTCCGACTACACCGTCGGCGTTCTACAGCTCACCGAACACTCCGCACTCGACGCCGCCAACGACGGCTTTGTCAAGGCCATCAAGAAGAGCGGTCTCAAGGTCAAGATCGACCAGAAAAATGCCCAGAACGACCAGTCCACGTGTAAGTCCATCGCCGACAAGTTTGTGGGCGACAACGTCGACCTGATCTACGCCATCGCCACGCCTGCCGCGCAGGCCGCCGCCGGCGCCACGGCCGATATCCCCATCGTGGGCTGCGCCATCACCGACTACGCCGCCTCCGGCCTGGTCCAGGACAACGACAGGCCCGGCACCAACGTCACCGGTGCCTCCGACCTCACCCCGGTCGCCGAGCAGCTCGAGATGATGCAGAAGGTCCTGCCCGATGTAAAGAAGGTCGGTCTGCTCTACTGCACCGCCGAGTCCAACTCCGACGTCCAAATCAAGGCCGCCAAGAAGGAACTCGGCAAGCTGGGCCTGGAGTACACCGACTTCACCGTCTCGAGCTCCAACGAGATCCAGTCCGTCGTCGAGTCCGCCGTGAGCAAGGTCGACGCGCTCTACTCCCCCACCGACAACACCATCGCCGCGGGCGCTTCGCAGGTGGGCCAGATCTGCAAGGAAAACAAGCTTCCCTACGTGACTGGCGAGGAGGGCATGTGCATGGCCGGTGGCCTGTTCACCCTCTCCATCAACTACGAGGATCTGGGCTACGCCGCGGGCGAGATGGCCGTCAAGATCCTGAAGGGCGAGGCCAAGCCCGAGGATATGCCGATCAAGCACCTCTCGAGCAAGGACCTGGTCGTCGTCAAGAACGACGAGATGGCCGAGGCTCTGGGCATCGACCTTTCCGCTCTGGACGAGTAACGGCATGCGCGGCGATGTGCCTAGGGCCCATACTCGCGCCGTTGCCGTGTTATTCAACATCTGAGCCACAGGGGCGAACGCCAAAGACCGGCGTTCGCCCTGCTTGTTACGGATGAGACAAAACATCCGGCCACAGCTCTTTCATGCATTGTTACCGCTATCATGGTGACTCACGTGTCCACCCTATCCTAGGAGGTATGAAGCATGCTCATTGCATTGCAGGGCGCCGTTTCGCAGGGCGTCCTCTGGGGCATTATGGTGCTTGGTGTGTTTATCACGTTCCGCCTGCTCGACATCCCCGATATGACCTGCGACGGCAGCTTTGCCCTCGGCGGCTGTGTCTGCGCCGTACTCATCGTCAACAATAACGTCGACCCGCTGCTCGCCGTGCTTGCCGGCATGTGCGCCGGTGCCATCGCCGGTGCCGTCACGGGCATTTTGACCACCGTCTTTGAGATCCCCGCAATCCTTGCCGGAATCCTAACGCAGATCAGCCTGTGGTCCATCAACCTGCGCATCATGGGCAAGTCCAACACGCCCATCCTCGCCAAGGGCACCATCTTCTCGTCCGTCAGCAACATGACCGGCCTGCCGCAGTCCACCGTTGCCATTATCTTGGGCATCTTGCTCGCCGTGGCTATCGTTGCCATCCTGTATTGGTTCTTTGGCACCGAGATCGGCTCGGCACTGCGCGCTACCGGCAACAACGAGTACATGATCCGCGCCCTGGGCGTCAACACCAACTCCACCAAGATGATCGCCCTCGTGCTCTCCAACGCCCTCATCGGCCTCTCTGGCGCGCTTATCTGCCAGAGCCAAAAGTATGCCGACATTGGCATGGGTACCGGCGCCATCGTTATCGGTCTTGCCGCTATTGTTATCGGCGAGGTGCTCGGCCGCCTGCTGCCCGGCGGTCTCACGCAGTTTAGCGTCCGTCTTGCCTCCGCCGTCTTTGGCTCCGTGGTGTACTTCCTCATCCGCGCCATCGTGCTGCAGTTGGGCATGGACGCCAACGACATGAAGCTGCTCTCCGCCGTGATCGTCGCCGTGGCCCTGTGCGTGCCCGTGGTTTGGGAGCGCTACAAGCTCCGCAGCTCCTATACGAGGGGAGATGAGGCAGATGCTTAAGCTCTCGCACGTCAAGAAGACCTTTAACAAGGGCACCGTCACCGAGAAGCGCGCGCTTACCGGCGTCGACCTTACCCTCAATGATGGCGACTTTGTAACCGTGATCGGCGGCAACGGCGCCGGCAAGTCCACGCTGCTCAATATGATCGCCGGCGTGTATCCGCTCGATTCGGGTGTCATCGAGCTCGACGGCACCGACATCTCGCGCCTGAGCGAGTCGCAGCGCGCAAAGTACCTGGGCCGCGTGTTCCAGGACCCCATGCGCGGCACCGCAGCCGACATGCAGATCGCCGAGAACCTGGCCCTCGCCAAGCGCCGTGGCCAACGTCGCGGTCTTTCGTGGGGCGTCACCAAGGCCGAGAAGGACGAGTACGTTGAGTTGCTCAAGCGCTTGGACCTTGGTCTGGACACGCGCCTCAACGCCAAGGTCGGCCTGCTCTCGGGCGGGCAGCGCCAGGCACTCACCCTGCTGATGGCCACGCTCACCAAGCCGCGCCTGCTGCTGCTCGACGAGCACACCGCGGCCCTCGACCCCAAGACGGCCTCTAAGGTGCTCAATCTGACCGAGGAGATTGTCGACGAGAACCACCTGACCACGCTCATGGTCACGCACAACATGAATGACGCCATCCGTCTGGGCAACCGCCTGATCATGATGCACGAGGGCCACGTGATCTACGACGTGGCAGGCGACGAAAAGAAGTCGCTCACCGTGGCCGACCTGCTGCAGAAGTTCGAGGAGGTCTCGGGCGGCGAGCTCGCCAACGACCGCATGCTGCTGAGCTAAAACCTGCCAAAAAGAGACAGATTTATTTTGGTAGGTTTTACCTGCGCAAACGTTAAAACCGCCGCAAAGGGACAGACACCTTTGCGGCGGTTTTCGCATATTATGTCGATAATCCAGCATCAGCAGGGACCACTGGTTAAGAACTAAGGAAACTGCCATGAGAAGACCTCTTCCCCGTCTTGCCTGACAGCCGCACTCC
>URKH01000049.1 GCA_900548255.1 uncultured Collinsella sp.
AGTCATTGGGGACGTTCTTGTTTGACTAGTCGTTTAAGAACGTCCCCAATGACTACCCAACGACTAGTCCGGACCAAGGCAACGCCGATGTTTTGGCAACGACAGCGAAAACCCGCCAGAGCGAGCAAGGTGCCTTGAAACGAGGCGGCATTGATCTTTTGATCATGCCGCCGAAGTTGAAAGGCAGATTGCCGCTCTGGCGGGTTTGCAGCGTCAACTGGTTACGCGGGCTGGTAAGCCCGCGTAACCCTAATAATTGGCTTCGTAGCCGTTGCCGTCGCCGGTGGGCTCTTCGTAGTAGTCCGAATCGCTCGAATCGCTTGAGTCATCGGAATCGTCAGAGCTGACCGATGAGGTTGCGGTACCGTTTGCGTAATCGTCAGACGTGTTGTTGTTCAGGTCGCCGATCGTAGAGCTGGAACCGTCGGAAAGACCCATGGTGTTGGGACCCTTGGGATCCTTGCCAGCATCGACGCGCTCCATCATTTCCTTGAGCTCGTCCTCGTAGACAAAGACGTAGCTCACACCGTCGATCATGGTGCTGTCGTCGGCGTACGAGGGCAGGTTGGCCGAGTAGATACCGTCGACATCCATACCGCGCATGGCGTTGACCGTAGCCACGATATCCTGAACGCTCATATCGGTTACAAGCATATCGGACAGCGAATTAACCAGGCCAAAGATCTTCGTGGCATCGAAGTTATTGAGAATCTGGTTGGCAAGGGCGCCAAGCACCTGACGCTGGTGGCGCATGCGCGTGTAATCGCCGTCGGCATAGGTGTAGCGGCAGCGGGCATAGGTAAGGGCGGTGGCACCGTCCATATGCTGCTGGCCAGCGGTAATCTTAATATCCAGGTGCTCGGGGTCGTCAACATCATCGGTTGCGTTAATGTCGATACCGCCAACCGAATCAATCAGCGCCTGCATACCGTCGAAGCTAACCTCGGCATAGTGGGAAATCTGAACACCGCACAGCTCGTTGACCGCCTCGACCATGGCCTCGGCGCCGCCAACGGTATGGCAGGCGTTGATCTTCATGGTCTCGCCCTTGTACTCGACCTTGGTGTCGCGCGGAACGGAAATGAGCGTCGCCTGCTTTTGCGTGGGGTCGATGCGTGCCAGGATAATCGAGTCGGCACGATACGTATCCTCGCCCGGACGGCCGTCGGTGCCAAGAAGCAGCACGTAGAACGGATCCTTTGCCTCATCGGTGTCAACCAGAACCCGACGCAGATTGTCAGTAATGACATTAGAATCGCCGAGCTTGCCCATAATGGTGGCAAACCACAGGCCGGCAGCGGTAGTGGCACTCAGCAGCACGCCAAGCACGACAATGAGCGCGACGTGACGAATCGTGTGGCTACGGCGGCGTTGACGAGCGCGCTCGGAATAGCGAGCCACGTTATCGCGACTGTAGATCTTGGCCTGCGCACCAGTTGAGGGTCTTCGGGTGGTGGTATCCGCGAGGGGCTTTTTATTAAACATAGGCAACCTGTATTAGTAGATGACGGGATCGGGGACGGTAGCATGCTCGACATGCGCGCCGAGCGCCTGCAGCTTTTCGACAAACTGCTCGTAGCCGCGCTTGATGTGATGGATAGCCGAAACCTCGGTCGTCCCGTCGGCGATCAAGCCCGCTACGACGAGGGCCGCTCCGCCGCGCAAATCGGGCGAGGTAACCTGTGCACCCGAGAAGCCCTTGACGCCATGAATCATGGCATGATGGCTCTCGATACGAATGTCGGCACCCATGCGCACCAGCTCAGAGGCAAACATAAAGCGATTCTCGAAGATGTTCTCGGTAATAACGGAACTGCCGTCGGCAAGGGCGGAGAGCACCATAATCTGCGCCTGCATGTCGGTCGGGAAACCGGGGAACGGAAGCGTCTGGATGTCGACCGGCTTGATACGCTCGGCACGGTTCACATGGACGCCATCCTCGACGCGCTCGCAGTCGATACCCATGAGCTCCATCTTCTTGAGCACCATGCCCAAGTGAATGGGGCAAAAGCCCGTGACATCGACACCGCGATCGTCTGCCATCAGCGCGCCGGCAACGATAAAGGTACCCGCCTCGATGCGGTCGCCCACCACGCGATGGGTAACGGGATGCAGCTCTTCCACGCCCTCGATGGTCACGACAGGCGTACCCGCGCCAACAATCTTGGCACCCATCTCGTTGAGCATGTTGGCGAGATCGACGATCTCGGGCTCGCGTGCGGCATTGTCGATAACCGTGGTACCCTGCGCGCGCACGGATGCCATGATGAGGTTCTCGGTTGCACCGACGCTGGCAAACTCGAGCGTGACGGTGGTACCGCGCAGGCCCTGAGGCGCATTGGCGTTGATATAGCCGTGGGCGGTATCGAACTCAACGCCCAAGGCCTCAAGACCCAAGATATGCATATCGATCTTGCGAGCGCCCAGGTTGCAGCCGCCGGGCATGGCGATCTTGGCGCGATGGAAACGGCCCAGCAGTGGTCCCATCACGGCAGTGGAAGCACGCATCTTGGCAACGAGCTCGTAGGGCGCCTCCCAAGAATCGACCTGGGAGGTATCGATCTCGAGCGTGTGCTCGTCGAGAACATCGATCGTGGCGCCCATACCCTTGAGCACCTTGCCCATCACGTGGACATCGGAAATATCAGGCACGTTCTGCAGCGTCGTCTTGCCCGGCGCCAGAAGCGTTGCCGCCATGAGTTTGAGCGCGGAGTTCTTGGCGCCCGAAACAGGCACGGAACCTCCGATGGCGTGGCCACCCTCAACGCGGATAATATCCAAGGTCTACCCTTTCAAAAAGCATGCCCGGGGTGGCTGGGCCATCCCGGGCATGATGTGTTCGCAAATGGTCGAACGCTAAAACGTTTGACTATTGGGCAAGCTTGAGCTTACACCATGCGATTTCATTATAGAGGTAGGCGCGGCGTGCATCATCCTCCGACAAATTACCCAGCTTCTCTTCAAAACCTTGAATATCAGCTTTAAGCTTGTCGGCATCGACGGTCGCCAAATCGCAAGCGCGCTCGGCGAGAACGGTCACGACATCGTCCGCAACCTGGGCATAGCCGCCGGCCACGGCAAACGTGTGGTCGACAGTGCCCATGGCCTTATCGGAAACGCGAACGTAACCGCGGTCGATCGTGCAGATCTCGCTGGAGTGAGCAGGCAGAACGCCAAACTCGCCATCCGTGGACGGAATCGACACAAACGCAGCGTCGCCCTCATAGGCGCAGCTCACGGGGCACACGATGCGGATACGCATAACCTACTTCTCCCCCATCTTGCGGGCGCGCTCGCGCACGTCCTCAATCGTGGAAGCATAGCGGAAAGCCTGCTCGGGCAGGTCATCGGCCTTGCCGTCGACAATCTCGGCGAAAGAGCGGACGGTATCCTCGACGCGGACGTAGACACCGGGGTTACCGGTGAACTTCTCGGCGACGTGGAAGGACTGCGAGAGGAACTGCTGAATCTTACGGGCACGGTTGACCGTAAGGCGCTGTTCCTCGGACAGCTCGTCCATACCCAGAATGGCGATGATGTCCTGAAGGTCGGAGTACTCCTGCAGGAGCTCCTGGACCTTGACGGCGACACGGTAGTGCTCCTCGCCGACGATCGAGGGATCGAGAGCGTCGGAGGAAGACGCGAGCGGGTCGATAGCCGGGAACAGGCCGAGCGACGAAATGCTACGCGAAAGAACCGTGGTAGCGTCGAGGTGCGTAAACGTCGTGGCAGGCGCCGGGTCGGTCAGGTCGTCGGCGGGGACGTAGACAGCCTGGACGGAGGTAATGGATCCCGTCTTGGTCGAGGTAATGCGCTCCTGGAGGTCACCCATCTCGGTAGCCAGCGTGGGCTGGTAACCAACGGCGGACGGCATACGGCCCAGCAGTGCGGAAACCTCGGAACCCGCCTGGGAGAAGCGGAAGATGTTGTCGATGAACAGCAGGACGTCCTGGCCGCGATCGCGGAAGTACTCAGCGGTGGTAAGGCCGGCCAGACCGATGCGCAGACGCGCTCCAGGCGGCTCGTTCATCTGACCATAAACCAAGCAGGTCTTGTCGATAACGCCAGACTCGCTCATCTCGAGGAACAGGTCGGTGCCCTCGCGGGTACGCTCGCCGACACCGGTGAACACCGAGGTGCCGCCGTGCTCCTGGGCGAGGTTGTTGATAAGCTCCTGAATCAGAACGGTCTTGCCGACGCCGGCGCCGCCGAACAGGCCGGTCTTGCCGCCACGGATGTAGGGCTCGAGCAGGTCGACGGCCTTGATGCCGGTCTCGAAGATCTCGGTCTTGGTGGTGAGCTCGTCAAAGCGGGGCGCTGCATGGTGGATGGGGTAGAACTCCTCCACCTCGGGCATGGGCTTGCCGTCGACGGGCTTGCCCATGACGTTCCAAATGCGACCGAGCGTCTTGGGACCAACGGGCATCTTCATGGGCTCACCGGTATCGGTGGCGATGAGGCCGCGCTGCAGGCCGTCGGTCGAGGACATGGCGACCGTGCGGACGACGCCGCCCGGAAGCTGGCTCTCGACCTCAAGGATCGTGCTCAGATGACCGATCGGGGTCTCGGCCTCGACCGTGAGCGCGTTGTAGATCGGGGGCACCGCGCCGTCAAACTTGACGTCGACGACAGGGCCGATGATTCGCACGATGCGACCATCACCGGCAGTCGTCTTCTTGGTGGCTTCCTCGACCGCAAGCTTTACGGTGTTATTAGCCATTACTGTTCCTCCAATGCTGAGGCTCCGCCGACGATCTCGTTGATCTCGGTCGTGATCGAAGCCTGGCGCACGCGACTATACGTGCGGGTAAGGGTCGAGATGATCGCGGTGGCGTTTTCCGTCGCGGAGTGCATGGCCTTGCGGCGTGCACCCTGCTCGGCAGCCGCCGAATCGATCAGGGCCTGGTAGATGACCGTCAGGATATAAGACGGCACAAGCTTGCCGAGAACATGCTCGGGAGAGGGCACGAACTCGAACGTGGACGAGATGCGCTTAGGGGCGTCGGTCTCGTTCTTACGCGGACCGTGGGCCATAGCGATCATCTCGGGGTCGAGCGGCAACAGATGCTCGACGCGAAGCTCCTGATCCACGCGGTTCTTGGCGTGGTGGTAGACAAGCTCGACACGGTCAAGCTCACCGGCACGATACGCATCGCAGATATGAGAGGAAATCATGCGGGCCTGATTGAAATCGGGCTCAGAGGAGTTGCCCTCAAAGTGCATGACAACGTTTGCGCGGTCACGGAAATACGTGACCGGCTTACGCCCGCACGCGATGATCTCGCACTCGATGCCGTCGTTCGCCCAAGAAGCGGCGAGCTTTTCGGCCGTGCGCTCCACCGTCGTATTGAAACCGCCGGCAAGGCCGCGGTCCGAGGCAATAACGACAATCAGGCCATGCTTGACGCTCTCATGCTTCTGCAGCATGGGATCGGTGCCCGAACAGGAGGCGTCGCCGGCGACCGTCAACATGACGTCGGTCAGCGCCTCCTTATAGGGCTCGGCCTGCTTGGAGCGATCGAGGGCACGACGGATCTTGGCCGTAGAGACCATCTCCATCGTGCGCGTGATCTGCTTGGTCGTGGTAACCGAGGAGATTCGCTTCTTAATGTCGCGAAGGTTGGCCATGGGGCTTAGTTCTCCTCTGATCCAGAAACATCCGAATGGTGCTTGGCCATGAACTGCTGCTTGAAGTCGCCGATGACGCGCAAGAGCTCAGCCTTGGTGTCATCATCGATCTTCTTGGCGCGAACCTTGTCGAGCAGCGAGCCAAAGCCATTGTCCATGTACTCGATGAGCTCGGCACGGAAGGGCAGCACGTCGGCGATCTCCAGGTCATCCAGGAAGCCCTCGTTGCCAGCGAACAGCGTAACGATCTGCTCGCCAACCTCAAACGGCTTGTAACGCGGCTGCTTCAGGAGCTCGGTCATGCGAGCACCATGGGTCAGCTGCTTCTGAGTAGCCTCGTCGAGGTCGGAGCCGAACTGCGTAAAGCCAGCGAGCTCCTGGTACGAAGCGAGGTCCAGACGGAGGTTGCCGGCGACCTGCTTCATGGCCTTGGTCTGCGCATCGCCACCGACGCGGGACACGGAGATGCCCACGTCGACTGCCGGGCGCTGACCCTGGAAGAAGAGCTCGGACTGCAGGTAGATCTGACCATCGGTAATGGAAATAACGTTGGTCGGAATGTAGGCCGAGACGTCGCCGTCCTGGGTCTCGATGATCGGCAGTGCCGTCATGGAGCCGTAACCGTTCTTCTTGGACATCTTGACGGCACGCTCGAGCAGACGAGAGTGCAGGTAGAAGATGTCGCCAGGATAGGCCTCGCGTCCGGGCGGACGATGCAGCGTCAGCGACATCTGACGGTAGGCCACAGCCTGCTTGGACAGGTCGTCGTAGATGACGAGCACGTGGCCGCCGGGGTTGGTCTCGCTGGCGGGCTTGCCGTCCTCGCCGTTGTACATGAAGAACTCGCCGATAGCGGCACCGGCCATAGGCGCGATGTACTGCATAGGGGCGGAATCGGCAGCGGTGGCCGAAACGATGATGGTGTAGTCGAGCGCACCGTGCTGAGCGAGGGTCTCGCGGATGTTGGCAACCGTGGAGGCCTTCTGGCCGATGGCGACATAGATGCAGACCATGCCCTTGCCGCGCTGGTTGAGGATAGCGTCGATGGCGATGGCGGTCTTACCGGTCTTACGGTCGCCGATGATGAGCTCACGCTGACCGCGGCCGATAGGCACCATGGAGTCGATGGCCAGCAGGCCGGTCTGAACCGGCTCGCACACCGGGGTACGGTCGATGACACCGGGGGCCTTGAACTCGATGGGGCGACGGTGCGTGGCGACGATGTCACCCAAACCGTCGATAGGCTGGCCGAGCGGATTGACGACGCGGCCGAGCATGGCGCGGCTCACAGGGATATCCATAATGCGGCCAGTGGTGCGGCACTCGTCGCCTTCCTTGATGGCGTCGACGGCACCGAACAGAACGGCGCCGACCTCGTCACGGTCAAGGTTCTGGGCAAGGCCGAAGACGGTCTCACCGGTATCGGAGCTCTTGAACTCCAGAAGCTCGCCTGCCATGGCGCTCTTGAGGCCGGAGACGCGCGCGATGCCGTCGCCTACCTCGTCGACCGTTGAAACCTCATGCGTATCGACCGTCGCGGAGAGGCTCGTGAGCTGCTCCTGCAGTTTCTTGGCGATATCCTGGGCATTGAGGGTTTCGGACATTAGGCTTCACCTCCGTACGAATTAGCAGAGTTTGCGAGGGTCTCCTGCGCGATGCGCAGCTGCGTCTTGACGGAAATGTCACGACGCTCGCCGCGGGCTTCGAGCACCAGGCCGCCCACGATAGACGGGTCGACCTGCTCGATAAGGAATACCTTGCGGCCGAAGTCCTGCTCGCATTTCTTAGTGATGGTTTGACGCAGCTCGTCGTCGAGCGGGATCGCCGTGGTGACGGTCACGCCCACTACATCCTCGTCTTCCTCGGCAACATACTTAAAGGCAGCTGCCACCTTGGGAAGAAGGTCGAGCTGGTCGCGCTTGGACATGGTGTCGAGCACGGCGATGATCTCGGGGCTGGCGCTAGCCAGGCGCTCGATCATCTCGAGGTCCTCGAACACATGGTTCTCGGCCTTGGCGGCTTCCAGAAGGGAGCGCGCGTAGGTCTCGAGCACCTTGTCCTGATAGCGGCTAGTCGGCATTCAGGCTACCTGCTTCCTGGATGTAGCGCTCGATGAGCTTCTTCTGCTCGGCCTCGTCGTCGAGTGCCTCGCCCACGATCTTGGTGGCGACGGCAACGGACAGGTCGGCGATGGAACTCGCGGCACCGGCGTAGATGGACTTGCGCTCGTCCTCGACGGTCGTGTGGGCCTTGGCGATGATCTCCTCGGCCTCCTTGTGAGCAGCCTCGATGATACGGGCGCGCTCGGACTCGGCGTCCTTACGGGCCTCGAGAACGATGTCGGCAGCCTGACGACGGGCGTCGGTGACGATCGAGTCGGACTCAGCGCGCTTGGCGATAGCCTCCTGCTTGGTCTTCTCGGCCTCGTCGAGGCTCTCCTCGATCTTCTTGCCGCGCTCCTCCATGGTTTTCATGATGCCCGGCAGGGCGACCTTGGCCAGCACGATCCAGATAATCAGGAAGGCGATAAGCGCCGGGATGAACTCCGCCATCTTAGGGATGAGGATGTCCGCACCGGCAGCGCCGTCCTCGGCGAACGCGGAAACCGGCATGAGCAGCGCGGCCGCGGACGCGGAGAGTGCGATCGCGCTCTTCTGGGATGAAAGATTCATACTTGACGCTCCGTGCTATTTAACGATCAGCGCGACAACGAAGCCGATCAGAGCCAGAGCCTCGCCGAAGGCGGAGCCCATAATGAAGACGGTGAACACGCGGCCCTGGACCTCAGGCTGACGGGCCATAGCACCCGTAGCACCCAGAGCAGACAGGCCGATAGCAAGACCAGCGCCGATAACACCGAGACCGTAACCGATAACTCCCACGATTCCTCCTTTGTCGTGCGTGTCTTATTTCACGCAGGATAACCTTTTTATAACTGCCGGGCTCCATGGGTACGGGCACCGGCGGTTTAACGAATTACCTTACCTTTAAGGCGCGAACGGAAGACTACTCCTCCTCCGCGACCTCCTCTGCCTCGGAGACATACACGGCGGTAAGGACCGTGAAGACGTAAGCCTGGATGGCGCCGACCACAAGCTCGATCGCATAGATCAGGATGAGGATGGCAAGCCAGGCCAGCGAAGGCAGGGCGCCAACGGCGTGGGCCGCGGAAACCTGCTGAAGCAGCGGCTGCATGAACATGCTCGCCATGATGGCGAACGAGCCCATGACCACGTGTCCTGCGAACATGTTGCAGAACAGACGGACGGCGAGCGTGATGAGGCGCAGGAAGGTCGAGAAAAGCTCGACGACCCACACGAGCACGTTCATCGGGAAGCTCACGCCCTGCGGGGCGAGGCTCTTGATGTAGCCGATCACGCCGTGAGCCTTGCATCCGTAGTAGATGAAGTACACGAAGGCGAAAATGGCGAGTGCGGCGGTGGAGCCGATTGCGCCGGTGCCGGGCTTCATTCCCGGAATCAGGCCGATCATGTTATTGATCAGGATGAACAGGAAAAGCGAGCACAGGAACGGGAAGTGCTTCTTCCAGTTCTCACCCACGACACCCTTGCCGATATCGTTCTCGACGTACTCGATGATGTACTCGAAACCGTTGACGAAGAAGCCCTTGGGGACCAGGGTCTGCTTCTTCTTGAACACGGCCAGGACGATCAGGAGCACGATCGTGGAGACGATCAGCCAAAACGAGTACTGCGTGATGCCGCAGCTCAGATCGCCCACGACAGGGGTGGAGCTGAACTCGCTGACCAGATGATTAATCTCATCAGGCAGCTTTTCAAAAATTTCCACGACTTACCTTTCGACCTCATGAGGATCTCGCAGCGCCTTGGCGACGCGAACCGTGCAGGCGGCCATAAAGGCCACGAAGCCGATCGCCTCGCCCAGGAGGAACATACGAAATGCCTCTCCGAACAACGCAAACACAACCAAGGTAAAGACAAGCAACGCGATCGCCGAGACCGCGAGACTCACCATGCCCCTGAGCATGTCCGCATTCTGTTTATCGTCAAGAACCGGCTTGAGCGTAAAAACAAAGGGAAGGAAGGCAATTGCGCCCGCGATGGCGCCTGCAACGATAGCGAGCAGATCGGCTATCTGAAACACTGGCTTCCTCGCTTTCCTTTTTAACGCCTCACAGCACAGTCCCAGCCAAACATTGGTGACTATTGTACGAGCCAATCGCTAAAGTACAACCGTAAAACAAACGGTTAATACGCACCTGTACGTTTTCTTAAGGCCTTCTTTATGCCGCAGGTACGGTAATACGTTTTTTCGAACCCCTCAGCGCAAAACGTCCGTTAACAGAAGTGCGCGTGGACGACTTTTGCTCGCCCGCGCGCACCATTTCTTCGTATTTGTGACCGTAGCCGACAAGGCCCAACGACTAGAGCGTACCGTAGATGCGGTCGCCGGCGTCGCCCAGGCCGGGAACGATGTAGGCGGCCTCGTTGAGATGGTCATCGATGGCGCACGTATAAATATGTACGTCGGGGTCCTTTTCGGTCAGCGACTTGAGACCCTCGGGCGCGGCGACGATGCACAGCATGCGGATGTCCTTGACGCCACGCTCGCGCAGATAGCTGATAGCCATCTCGGCCGAGCCGCCCGTGGCGAGCATGGGGTCGACGACCAGGCAGATGCGCTGGTCGATATCCTTGGGCATCTTGCAGTAATACTCATGCGGCTCGTGGGTGACCTCGTCGCGCTCCATGCCGATGTGGCCCACGCGAGCAGAGGGCACCAGGTCGAGGATACCGTCGACCATGCCAAGGCCCGCACGCAGGATAGGCACGATGGCGAGTTTCTTGCCGGCGAGCTGTTTGAACGTGGCGGCAGTGATGGGGGTCTCGACCTCGACGTCTTCCATGGGCAGGTCGCGCATGGCCTCGTAGCCGTCAAAAAGCGCAAGCTCGCGCACGAGCTGGCGGAACTGATTGGTGCCGGTGCTCTTGTCGCGCAAGATCGACAGCTTGTGCTGGACGAGTGGGTGATCGACAAGGGTCACACGGGACGTATCGTAGGTGACGGTCATGGGTTGAAGCCCCTTTCGTTGCGGCCGGAAGATGGCCTTGCTGACAAGGCGCACGGCGACGTTGTTGCCGCGCGCCGTGCATAAGTTTAACGGTTTGTTGTATCGAGCGCCCCGTCGCAACCCTACTGAACGGTGCTGAGCGAACGCTTGACGGCATCACGCCAACCAGCGAGGTTGCTCTCACGGCGCTCGACGGACATATGAGGATGGAAGATTTTGACGATCTGAGCGTTTTGCTCCAGCTCCTCCAAATCCTCCCAGTAGCCGACGGCAAGGCCCGCCAAGTACGCGGCGCCGATCGCCGTGGTCTCCACCGTCTCGCACTGCAGCACGGGGATATCCAGCAGATCGGCCTGGAATTGCATGATGAACTCGTTGCGCGAGGCACCGCCATCGACGGACAGACGCTCAATCGAAAGTCCCACGTCCTGCTCCATGGCGCGCAGCACGTCATAACTCTGATAGGCCATGGACTCGCAGGCCGCACGCACAATGGTCGCGCGACTCGAGGCACCGGTCAGGCCGCACACGATACCGCGAGCATGCGGGTCCCACCAGGGAGCGCCCAGGCCTGCGAAGGCGGGGACGAAGTAGCAGCCCTCGTTGTCGTTGATCGAAGCGGCGAGTTGCGCGGACTCGCTCACGCTCGAGATGATGCCCATGTTGTTGCGCAGCCAGTTCATGGTGGAGCCTGCGGCAAAGATAGAACCCTCGAGCGCATAGCTGATCTTGCCGTCAGCGGCGATACCGATCGTGGAGACCAGACCGTTCTTGGATTCGACGATCTCGTCGCCGGTATTCATGAGCATAAAGCAACCCGTGCCATAGGTGTTTTTGGTCTGGCCGGGACGGAAGCAGCAGTGGCCGAACAGCGACGCCTGCTGATCGCCCGCCACGCCCATGATGGGTGGCATGTTGGTCATGATGTCGCTCGCGACGCGACCGTAGTCGCCCGAACTCCAACGAACCTCGGGCATCATGGAACGCGGGACGTCGAAAAGCGCCAGCAGATCGTCGTCCCAATCGAGCGTATGGATATTAAAGAGTGCGGTGCGGCTGGCATTGGTGTAGTCGGTGGCAAAGACCTGACCGCCGGTGAGGTTGTAGATGAGCCAGGTGTCGATGGTGCCGAACATGAGGTCACCCGCCGCCGCGCTCTCACGCGCACCGTCGACGTTATCGAGAATCCACTGCACCTTGGAGGCCGAGAAATACGGGTCGAGCGTAAGCCCCGTGCGGGAGCGCACCAGCTCTTCTGCGCCCTGCTCGACCAGCTCGTCGATCAGAGGTGCGGTACGGCGGCACTGCCATACGATAGCGTTATAGATCGGCTGACCGCTCACGCGATCCCAGACCACCGTGGTCTCGCGCTGGTTGGAGATGCCGATGGCAGCAATGCGGTCGGAGTGGATACCGCTCTTAAACTGGACTTCCATCATGACGGCGATCTGGCTAGCAAGGACCGCCATGGGGTCTTGCTCCACCCAGCCGGGACGCGGGAAGCTGGTTTTGACGCTGCGACGTGCCTGCGCGACGATGCATCCGTACTCGTCGACGATGGTCGCAAGTACCGAGGTGGTGCCGCAGTCGAGCGCCATGATGTAGGAACCGCCAAAGTCAAACGAGGCATCTTCCATGCCCAGGCTGCCCAGATTCAACGACATCGCTTAAACCTTTCTATTGCATCGGGTCGGACAGGACCCGTTCGATCTCTGATGCGGGAAGTGCGCCTTGGCGCAGGAGCTGGAGCTCGCCGTGCTGAAACGACACGATGGTCGAGGCGTCGCGACACGGGGTCTCACCGGCGTCGACGGCAACATCGACCCCCTCCAGGATGCGACCCTCCACCGTGATAAAACTTGCCGGCGCGGGCGCGCCATGCGTGTTGGCGCTGGTGCAGGCAAGGGGGCTGCCACAGGCGCGAATGAGCGCCTGCACCACGGGCGAGGCCGAAGCGCGAAGTGCCACCGTGTCGTCGGCAGCGCGCATAAAGGTCGGCACGCAGGGGGCTGCCTTGACCACGATAGTCAGGGCTCCCGGCCAGCATCGTCGCGCGAGTATGCGGGCATCTTCCGGGATATCCACGCCATAGCGGTCGAGTGCTTCGACGCCATCGACCAGCCAAGCGACGGTTTGCGTGAGTTCACGTTGCTTGAGAGTGAAGATACGGCGATAGCCGGTGCCGAGCGCAGGAACTGCGGCGCCATTGACGGCAGCCTGCGGATCGCGCGGCCACGATGGGAATTCGCTTGTATCTTGGGGCACGGCGTCCGAGAAGGCGTTGACTGCCACGGCGACACCGTAGACGGTCTCGGTCGGGATCAAAGCCAGGCCGCCGCGGCCGAGCACCTCGGCCGTGCGCTCGACGGCAAGCCGATGCGGCTCGCGCGTTCCCTCGTATACCCGATAGACCGTCTGCATGTGTATGCCAGCCCCTTACGCTCTGGTGCAAGTTTGTTTACTGTGGGGCATTCTCGCACGAAACGTTCAACCTATTTGCCCAGAGCGCATGTTGGTTTGGTGAGCGGCTCTAGTAGTCGGTGAAAGTGAGGGGGTTATTGGACGGCTACGAACTTCTTTGGCCTGCCGGCGTGGCGTTCTTGGGCGGCGTAGCGCTCGATGCTGTCTATCGTTATCATCCGACGGCCGTCGACGAGTTCAACATCGAGCTTTCCGGCTTTGACCAGCGCGGTAATCCGCGGAGCGGAGACTTTGAGGTCCAGCGCTGCGTCTTTAAATGTTCGGCACGCCGCTTCCCGAGCGTCCTCGTGGTCGATTTCGACTGAAAGGGCCACGACCTCGGCCGAGCGTTCGTACCCTGCCGGAGTCAAACCGTTGTTGAGGTCGTCGGCCAAAAACGCCATCAGTGCCTCGGTAGCATGGGCAATCGCTTCTTCGCGCGTATCGCCATCGGCAAAGGCGCCGGGAATCTGCGGGAAGCTAGCGCAGTAACCGTCGTCTTCTTTTATGAGAACGCAGTCATAGGTAAATCGCTGCCTCATTTTGCCTCCAACTACCATCCAGCTTGGCGACGAATACTTGCCCACGTGCCCTTCTTTGGTCGATCACCACCAGAGCCGTTCACGGTGACAACACGGTCACCAGAAACATACTTAGCATGACTACCGACTTGCGCGACCTTCACGAATCCATCGTGCTTGAGTAGGGCAATGATTTCCCGAAAGGTAGGAGGTTGCATGGGCCGACCTCTTTCAGCCGTCCTAATTATAAACTAATTTATAATTTTTGCTAACCAGTTAATAAATATTACTGGCGCTGCTTGGGCTCGGTGACGATGGCTCGGACGATGCGGGGGCGATCGGTAAGGTCATGGACGATACGCACGTCCGAAAGGCCTGCCTGGCGACAGAGCTCGGCCGCGGCATCGAGGGTACCCTCGTAGAGCTCGCAGGCAAACAGGCCGCCGGCGCGCAGCATGTAAGGCGCCGCGTTGAGCAGGCGGCGGAAGATATCGAGGCCGTCGGCGCCGCCCTCGAGCGCCAGGTCGGGCTCAAAGTCCTTGACCTCGTGCGGCAGCGAGCGCATGACGTCGGTCGGGATGTAAGGTGGGTTGGAGACGAGCACATCAAAGGTGCCCCACTCTTCGCGGGGAATGGAACTCACCAGGTTGGTGAGGCTAAAGGCAACCTCATCTGCCGTGAGGCCGAGGGTGTCGCGGTTTTTGGTGGCCAGATCGATGGCGCGCGACTCGATATCGGTGGCGGTGCAGGTAACGTGGCCGCGGCGCTCCCAGGCAAGGGAGAGCGAAATGCAGCCCGTGCCGCAGCCGACCTCGAGAACGCGGGCAGTGCGGGGCTCGGCTGGGGCAGGCGCAGCGGCATCCTGAGCTGAAACCGTCTCCTGGTCGGCACCCTCGATGGCGACGCCGTATTCGTCGAGCTCGGACTCGGCGGCTTCCGCGGCTTCGGCTTCTGCTGCCTGCGCGGCGGCTTCCTCGGCCTCGCGATCGGCCAGTTCCTCGGCATAGGCACGGCTGCCCAGTACGTCGCCGCCTAGCGCCGCCTCATCGGCAGCCGTCAGATTAGCGGCACGGCGCTCGGCAGTCGCCCGTTCGTCTGCCAGCGCGGCCTCGGCCTTGCGTGCCTCCTCGACCTCATCGTTCCAAGGCAGCTCAACACGCTGACGGGCAGCAGCCTCGGGGCTCAGCACCTCGGCATCCAGATAATTGAGGACTTCCTCGACGAGCATCTCGGTTTCGGGGCGCGGAATGAGCACACCGGGAGCGCACGCGACGTCAATCATGCGAAACTGCGTGCTGCCGGTGATGTACTGCAGCGGCTCGCCTTTGGCGCGACGAACGACGGCCGCATGCATGGTCTCGAGCTGGGCCGCGTTAAGCGTCTCGTCCATACGCATATATAGGTCAATGCGCGCCAGGCCCGTGGCGGCGCACAGCAGCCACTCGGCGGAAAGACGGGGATGCTCCTCGCCGCGCTCGGCCAGGTACTCCTTGGTCCACTCGAGACAACGCTTGATGGTCCAGATCTCGTTTGCCATGGGGCCCTCCCCTCTTAAGCGCCGGGCGGCGCGCGAATGTCGGAGCAGATTGTAAGCGAGGCCAGCGCTTGGCAAGGGACGATTGAAGGCGATTATCGAGAATCAGCCCAGAATTTTGCTTGGAGCCTGCCTAGAGTGTTCATTCGTCGACGTCTAAATCTGCATCCGTCAAGCTTTTGGCAAGGTTGCCCCAAAACTGACCAATATCTAACCAAGAACTTGCCAAATCACTTGACGCGCGACCCATCAAAAATCGCCCCGCGACTTCTCGGACGATTTTTGGAGCAATATTTTCAATAGCAGATGAATGCCGATAATTTCTTAAAGCAGGTAAATAGCTTAATTTCCAACAAAGCAGATTAAATAAATTCAATTAGTAATTTACCCAACCTAGTCATTGGGGACGTTCTTATTCGACTAGTCGTTTAAGAACGTCCCCAACGACTACTCATTTAAGTCTGTCCCCAATGAGTGCCCCGCCACAGGTTGAGCATACGTCAGCGAAAACGCCCCTAAGCGAGCAAGGTGACGTGAAAGAGGAGGGCATTGACCTTCTGGTCATGCCCGACGATTGAACGTCAGATTGCCGCTTAGGGGCGTTTGCAGCGTCGAGCCGTT
>URKH01000050.1 GCA_900548255.1 uncultured Collinsella sp.
AGCTGTATGTCTCCTCGTACTCCTATGCGGCCACCGCCAACTATATACATCAGGTGGTGACGGACAAGCTGGTGGAGCTGTTCGGGAAGGAGCATCCCGGCTATACCCGGCAGGACTTTTATGAGCTGGAGCTGGCTACCTCCGGCATGCTGCGCAGCTTCATGGCCCGCAAGTGCGACCGGAGCTTCACCATGGAGCAGAAGCTGCGTCGGTTCCTGTCCTGCGGCATGACCATCTACGGCGTGGACCAGGAAAAGCAGCAGGAGGTCATTGACCGGGTGCTGAAGATGGACCTGAAGTCCGTGGCCGATCAGCTGCTGGCCCAGGCCATGGCCCAGTCCCAGGAGGAGTTCCGGGAGGCCGAGCGCAAGGGCAAGGCCCTGGAAGCTGCCAGACGTGGCTGATTTTTCCTATATCGTTCTGGACCTGGAGTGGAACCAGCCGTTGAATCCGGACAGCGCCATACGGGAGCCGTTTTTCTTCGACTCGGAGATCATCGAGATCGGGGCCCTGCGGCTGGATGAGCGGTTCCGGGAAACCGGCAGCTTCAAGACCTTCATCCGCCCCCGGTTTTATCCCCACATGAACGGCGACGTGGTGCAGCTGACGAAGATCCGGGCACAGGATCTGGAAAAGGCCCCGGAATTTCCCCGGGCCTATGCCGAGTTCATGGAATGGTGCGGGGAGGACTGCTGCCTGTGTACCTGGGGACCGGACGACATCCCGGTGCTGATGGATAACCTACTGATGCACGGAATGGACGCGGAGATGCCCTGCTGCTATGATTTGCAGCGGATCTTCGGCCACGAGATCATGCGGGATGACCGGCAATGCTCCCTGGAGCGGGCGATGGAATTGCTGAAGCTGACCCCGGACCGGGCCCACGACGCCCTGAACGATGCGCGCCAGAATAAGAACCTCGAGCGAGGCCGAAAGACCACAAAGCAGCGAGCCGACCGTAAAGACGATGACGCCCAGCTGGAAAACGCCCACCTTGCCGCGCACGTCACCCAGGCGGCCAAACGGCAGCATAGCCACGCACGTCGCAAGCAGATACACCGAGCTCACCAGCTGAATGCGGTCGAGGCCCACGCCCAGCTCCTTTTGCATCACGGGCAACGCCACGGTCACGACGGTCGAATCCAGACACGACATAAACGTCATGATGAGCACGGTAAACAGAATCGCCCATTTGTTCTTGCCATGGGTGTCGCCCTCAAGGGCAATGCGCTCGCGGCGCAGCTGCTCTGCGGTCTTCTCCATATCTATCCTTTCGAGTGGCGCAACACAAAAACGGAGCCCCAATCGCCTGCAAACAGTCGCGATTGGGGCCCCGCCTACGGAATCGGAACTTAAAAGGTCGTCGAAGCCTTCTGTCGGCATCGGCGCCTTGCACGAACGCTAGCCTAGCACTGCTCGAGCGCCTGCCCAAGGTCGGCAATCAGATCGGCCGTGTCCTCGAGGCCGCACGACAGGCGCACCATGTCGGCAGAGATGCCGCAGGCGATGAGCTCCTCGTCGTTCATCTGGCGATGCGTGGCGTTAGCAGGATGCAGGCAGCAGGTGCGGGCATCGGCAACATGCGTGGCGATCTGGGCGAGCTTGAGGCTCTTCATAAAGGTCTCGGCAGCCGCGCGACCACCGTTAAAGCCAAAGCTCACGACGCCGCACGTACCGTTGGGCATGTACTTTTGAGCCATGTCATAGTACTTGTCGCCCTCCAGGCCCGGATAGCTCACAAAGCGTACCTTGGGATGGCTCTGCAGGAACTTAGCGACCGCCAGGCCGTTCTCGCAATGGCGCGGCATGCGCACATGCAGGCTCTCGAGCGAGCTGTTCAGGAAAAACGCCGCCTGCGGGTTCTGCATGGGACCAAGATCGCGCATAAGCTGCGCGGTGGCCTTGGTAATGAAGGCGCCCTCGCGGCCGAACTTCTCGGCATAGGTCACGCCATGGTAGCTCTCATCGGGCGTGGTGAGACCCGGGAACTTGTCAGCATGGGCCATCCAGTCAAATTGGCCGTGGTCGACGATCACGCCACCCAAGTAGGCCGCATGGCCATCCATGTACTTGGTGGTGGAGTGCGTAACGATGTCGGCGCCCCACTCAAAGGGACGGCACATCACGGGCGTCGGGAAGGTGTTGTCGACCATCAGCGGCACGCCGTGGTCATGCGCGGCCTTGGCAAAGCGCTCAATATCGAGCACGGCAAGGGCAGGGTTGGCGATGGTCTCGCCAAAGACGAGCTTGGTGTTGGGCTCAAAGGCAGCCTCGAGCTCCTCATCGGTGCAGTCGGGAGCGACGAAGGTGCAGGTGACACCCATGCGACCCATGGTGTGGGCAAGCAGGTTGTAGGTACCGCCGTAGATGGCAGAGCTTGCGACCACGTGATCGCCGGCGCCGGCAACATTAAAGATCGCAAGGAAGTTCGCAGCCATGCCCGAGCTCGTAAGCATCGCAGCGGTACCGCCCTCCATCTCGCAGATCTTAGCGGCAACCAAATCGCACGTGGGGTTCTGCAGACGGCTGTAGAAGTAGCCCGACTCCTCCAGGTCAAATAGCTTGCCCATATGCTCAGACGTGTCGTACTTCCACGTGGTGGACTGGTAGATGGGCACCTGGCGCGGCTCCGCATCGCCCGGGCGATAGCCGCCCTGAACACACGTGGTACCGATGGTCTGCTTGCTCATATCTAGCTCCCTTGCCTAGGTTACATTTTTATTCGGTTCACAATACCGCTACCCCGCACCCCTCTCAACCCATCCCGCCGATAGGTTATGAGACAAATAAATCAGGTTTATTTGTCCCAAATCTTAAGAAAGTGTTCGATGGCGAAAAACAATGAGATATGCACTGCGGTCTCGATAAGCGAATGCGCCAGCAAGGGTACCATAGGCGGGTACACCGTAATCAAGGAGACACCGATGAAGCAAATCGATACAACCCAGCTCGACATCACCGCCTGTCAGGCTCAGGCTGCCGAGTACCACGCCCGCGGCTTTAACTGCGCCCAGGCTGTCGCTTGCACGCTCGCGCCCGCTGTGGGGCTCGACCCCCAGATCGCCTTTACCCTCACCGAGGGCTTTGGCGCCGGCATGGGCGGCATGACCGAGACCTGCGGCGCCATCTCGGGCGCCGTGGCCATCATGGGCTTTGTGATGAGCGACGGTATGGAGAACCCCAAGACCAAGGGCCAGACCTACAAGCTGTCGCGCGAGATTGCCAAGCGCTTTGGCGAGAAGAACACCACGACCGTCTGCGGCACGCTCAAAGGCGTCGGATCGGACCAGGGTCCGCTCCGCAGCTGCCCCGGCTGCATCGACGACGCCGTCGACATCGCCTGCGATGTGCTAAAGCAGCTCGCCGAGTAAACGGCGACAACATAAAACGATGGCCGGCGCGCTTGGGATTCATCCAAAAGCACGCCGGCCGCCGTCGTTAGAACTCGGCAAATTCGGGAGCGCCGACCTCAATCTCCTCGCGCCCCGCCATAAGCTCGCGCATCTTAACGCAAAACGGCTCCTGCTCCCCCGCCTTAAACACCAAATGAATCGTCACGGCATCCGCGTACTCGGTATCCGAAACCTTGGCACCGGAATCCTGGGCCAAGCGAAGCACCTGCTCATACTGCGGATAGGCCACATGCACGTCAACAGGCACGACACTCGTCATCTCGACGATCTGCCCGGCCTCCTGAGCCGCGGCCACCGCCGCCTGCGTCGCCGCGGTATAGGCGCGTACCAAGCCACCGGGCCCCAACAACGTACCACCAAAATAGCGTGTCACTACGCAGCAAACATTTTTGAGCTCCGCACCGCGCAACACCTCGAGTGTCGGCATACCGCTCGTGCGGCTCGGCTCACCATCATCGCTCTGGCGCTCGCGTCCATCGACCAAAATCCACGCGGGAACATTGTGTCGAGCGTCGTAATGACGCTTGCGAACCATCTCGATAAAGGCATTCGCCTCGTCCTCGGACTCAATATGGACCAGCTGGGCAATAAACCGACTCTTGCGGTCCACAAACTCGCCCGAAACCTCAATATTCGATTGCAGAGTAAAATAGCTGTCCAACAAAGCCCCTCAACAAAACTAAGCGCGGCAACAAACAGCCTCAATAATACGATAACCCTAGTAAAAAGAATGGCAACGCCGATGATTCCGTCAACGAAAGCGAGAACCCGTCAGCGCGAGCAAGGTGCCTTGAAAGCCGAGGGCATTGACCTTATGGTCATGCCCGAAGGTTTGAAAGGCAGATTGCCGCGCTGACGGGTTCGCAGCGTCAACAAAGTGCCAAGTGGGCCGATAAGCCGGGTTCTGTCGTGAACGGTCATTTATCTTGTCTGCACGTTACCGTGCAGCTCCACGCACGCTACCCGAACGCGGACCGGGCCGGCCCATAGCGTTCCTATTCGCGCTTGCTCCGGATGGGGCTTGCCAAGCCGCCATGTTGCCACGACGCTGGTGGTCTCTTACACCACCGTTTCAGCTTTTCCCTTTACGCCTTGCGGCGCAGGTGGGAGTCTTCTTTTCTGCGGCGCTTTCCGTCGGATCACTCCGCCCGGCCGTTAGCCGGCATCCCGCCCTCTGGAGCCCGGACTTTCCTCACGCGTACTGCAAGCAGCACATCGCGCGACCGTCTGGCCCACTCAGCAGTGCAAGAGTGTAACACACCGTTGCCGCAGGCAATGGCACAACGCAAACGCTCGACACGATAAACCAAGAACCGCCATGCGCTACAATGGTCCTGTCGATGGGCAACGTCGTCAGTCGAGACGCGACCGCGCTCCGCACCCCTCCGTCTACTCGGTGCGTTCCCGCCTCCTCCCCGAGGCGGGATGTCGGCATTTTTTCATGCACCGAAAACCTAATAGCCTGTGGACAGCTCGGACAGCATTGCGCGCGGACGACATCGCGCACCTCAGCAGCAAATGCAAAAAGGGACCCGTCCATTACGGACGGATCCCTTAAAACAAGTGATCGTCAAACCGATTTACTCGGCGTCGGTCTCCTCGTCCTTCTTCTCGGAAGGCAGCGGGGTAACCTCGATCTCAACGCCCAGAGTCTCAGCAGCGGACTTCATGGACAGGGAGATACGACGACGGTCGAGGTCGATCTCCATGACCTTGACCTGAACCTTGTCGCCCACGTGGGTAACCTGAGAAGGCTGGTCGACGTGTTTGTTGGCCATCTCGGAGATGTGCACCAGGCCCTCGATGCCCTCGCCCAGGTCGACAAAAGCGCCGAACGGGACAAGCTTGGTCACAGTGCCCTCGACGATAGCGCCGACGGGGTACTTCTTGACCAGTGCGCGCCACGGATCCTCGGTGGTCTGCTTGAGACCCAGGGAGATGCGCTCGCGGTTGAGATCGACGTCGAGAACCTCGACCTCGACCTCCTGGCCGACCTTGACAACCTCGGAAGGATGGTTGACGTGGTTCCAAGAGAGCTCGGAGATGTGGATAAGGCCGTCGATACCGCCGAGGTCGACGAAGGCGCCGAAGTCGACGATGGAGGAGACGGTGCCCTTCAAGAGCATACCAGACTTGAGCTTGGACAGGATCTCGGAGCGCTCGGCCTTACGGGACTCCTCGAGCACGACGCGACGGGAGAGGACGACGTTGTTGCGGTTGCGGTCCATCTCGATAACGCGGGCCTCGATGCGGGTGCCCATGTAGGAGGTGAGGTCCTTGACGCGACGGAGGTCAACGAGGGAAGCGGGCAGGAAGCCACGCAGGCCGATGTCGAGGATCAGGCCGCCCTTGACAACCTCGATAACCTCGCCCTCGACGTTCTCGCCGGAGTTGAACTTCTCCTCGATGCGGTTCCAAGCACGCTCGTACTCGGCACGCTTCTTGGACAGGACCAGACGACCGTCCTTGTCCTCCTTCTGGAGAACCAGAGCCTCGATGGGATCACCGAGTGCAACGATGTCTGCAGGGTTAGCGTCCTTGCGGATGGACAGCTCGCGGACCGGGATAACGCCCTCGGACTTGAATCCGATGTCAACGAGCACCTCGTCATGCTCGATCTTAACGACAGTGCCGTTAACGAGATCGCCCTCATCAAAGTCGGTAATCGTACCGTCGATGAGGTTGTTCATCTCCTCCTCGTTGACATCGTCAAGAGAGAAAATGGACGAGTTCTGAATCTCACTCAAAGGTGGACCCCTTTCGAACTACGGGGCCCCGATTGCTAGGACCTACAGAAGGGTGCGACAAGCACACAACGTTTAGGAACACTCGGGAGCCGACAGATACTAATGTGACGCTTATGCAATCACGTTCGTATAGGTTACGGGGAAATGAGTTCGATTTCAAGCGTGAACTGCGATTTTTTAATCGTGTGGAGACTTTTTCGTAATCTTATGAACACACGTCTCCGCAACTTGACGATAACCAGCCAGGCATTCGGCTTTGGGGTAAAGTATCCCAGACATACGATTCTGGAACGATTTTTCGAGAAAGGTGCCCGCGTGCTCAAAGCAGTCGTTTTCGATATGGACGAAACGCTTCTTAGCATCAACCTCAACGCGTTCATCCTTCGCTATTTTAAGGATGTCTCTTCGATGCTCGCGGATATCGGGCGCCGCAGCCGCGGTGGCACGATGGCACGCCTCGGCACCATCCTGGTCGACCTCAACGCCAATCGCCGCAGCGGCACGGACAACCGCACCAATCTTGAGTTTTACCAAGAAGAGGTCGAGCGCCGATGCGGGATTTGCCTCTCGGACCCACTTATCTACGAGGCGTTTACCTACTACGACCGCGAAGTTCTTCCGTACAAGAATGACGAACTCATCAACGCCCATGCCATGCCGGGCGCACACGCCGCGCTCCAGGCCGTACAGGACGCAGGGCTGCGCTGCGCGCTCTTTACCAACCCCAGCTTTCCGCAGGGGGCCATCGAGTGCCGCATGGGCTGGGGCGACCTGGCCGACGCCCCCTTTGAGCTCGTCACGCACATGGGAAACGCCACCCGCTGCAAGCCTGATGCCACCTACTATCTAGAGCAGCTTCAGGTGATGGGGCTCGAACCGCACGAGGTCCTTATGGTGGGCAACGATCCCAAACGCGACTTCCCTAGCCCCGCCTGCGGCATTCAGACTGCCTATGTAGGCCAGGGCAAGCCCAACCGAGTCACCTGGCGCGGAACCATGGAAGGCTTCGCCCGCGACTTTAACGCCGTAGTAGAAGCCTTCTACGAACACCAAGTAGCGGAAGAGTTGTCCTAACAGACTCGAGTCTTGCCGATCATGATGTTGAGGATCTCGACGTCGGTGTCCTTCATGCCCACGCGGCCCACGTAGCCCATGCTGGCAATCGTCTGCTCGACGGTATCCTGGATCAAACCCTCGCCGGCACGGAAGCCACGCCCCTGCATGGCCATGTCATGTCCCAGAATCGCCGCATCGACGGCAGCCGAAATCTTGGCGGCACAACTCGCCTTGGCGCCGTCGCACACGATGCCGCCCACGTTACCGAGCGTATTCGAGACCGTCGCGCCAATCTGCTCGCACGTGCCACCGCACAGCCAGGTAATCGCAGCGCCGGCGCCGCACGCGGCGCAAATAGCACCGCAAAACGCCGAAAGCGCACCAATATAGCTCTTGATATGCACGGCGATAAGATCGGACAGCATCACGGCGCGCACCAGACGCTCGTGGTCGCAACGCAGGTACTCGGCATACTCCATGACGGGCAATGCGCAGGTAATGCCTTGATTGCCCGAGCCGCACACAATGGCGACCGGCAGCGCGCAACCGTTCATGCGGGCGTCGGACCCGGCGGCCGCACGGGCACGGGCACGGCAGGCGACGTCATCGGCACGAGCACCCAGCAGCGTACGACCCACCTCGGCGCCCCAAGCGTGCGCAAGGCCCTCGGCACTGATTGCGCCATTCAGCTCAATCTGACGCTCAACGGCAGCGCGGGCGCCCTCAATGTCACCGTCCTCGATAAAGTCGATGATGGAATCAATGGACATGGGCGTATCGGCGTTATCTGCCGCACGCTCGGCCACCACGCGCTCGGCGCAGGCGGCGCACTCCCCCGCCGACTTGCCGCATACCGGAATACCATCGAGCGTATGGCACGTGACATTAGTGTGGTGATCGGTAATCTCGACGACCGCGGTATGGCCCCCGGCCGTCGCAGTCACCTTGATGTAGAGGTTGGGCACACCCTCGACAAGCGACACATCGCAGTAGCCAGCGTCGGCGAGGAGCTCGGCCACACGAGCGCGGTCTTCATCGTTAACGCTCTCGAGCACCTCGAGCGCGCTCTTGGCGTCACCGCCCACGGCGCCCAGCACGGCCGCGGCCTCAATACCGTGCATGCCGCCCGAGTTGGGCACGGTCACGCTCTTAACGTTCTTGATGATGTTGCCTGAGCAGGCAACATCCATATGATCGGGTTCGCAACCGAGCGTCTGGCTCGCCAGCGCCGCTGCATAGGCAACGGCAATGGGCTCGGTGCAGCCAAGTGCGCAGACAAGCTCGCGGTTCAAGACATCGCAAAAAGCGGCATCGCGGATGGAATCGGTAGGCATAGGAATCTCCTGCTTACATAACGGACTGGGCTCTCGATAATAGTTAGCTCTTTTATTTGATAACAATGCATCAAAAACCGCAACCATGGTTCCGACGGACGGCGTTCAAGCGCAATCTGACGGCATTCATTCATGAAAAGCTAGTCTTGTTGCATGCTAAAGCGTTTGACCAAAAAACGCCCGAGCGTTTACACAAAAGTCGCGCTATCATGCAGTCGAACGCGGTAAAACCTATAGCAATTCCGCCGCACGGACCAGAGAGGAACCACTCATGAAGATCGGTATCGGTAACGACCACGCCGCCGTCGAGCTCAAGAACATCATTTCCGAGCACCTGAAGGAGCGCGGCTGCGAGGTCGTGAACTATGGCACCGACACCTCCGAGAGCTTCGACTACCCCATCGCCGGTTACAAGGTGGGCAAGGCCGTGGCCAACGGTGACGTCGACCTGGGTATCTTGATCTGCGGTACCGGCGTCGGGATTAGCCTGGCTGCCAACAAGGTCGAGGGCGTACGCGCCGTCGTGTGCTCCGAGCCCTTCAGCGCCAAGCTCTCCCGTATGCACAACAACACCAACGTGCTGGCCTTTGGCGCCCGCGTCGTGGGCTCCGAGCTCGCCAAGATGATTGTCGACGAATGGCTCGACGCCGAGTTTGAGGGCGGCCGCCACGAGCGTCGCGTCAATCTCCTCAACGAGATCGACCAGACCCGCGGACTAAAGATTGTCGACGAGGCCTAAAGACTTACAAAGCCATACGCTAGCGCCAGCCCCCGCCCGGAAGAAACATCCGGACGGGGCTCTTTAGTAGTTTTCTATGCGTTTACCAAAAATCTACCGGAATAAAAGGGCGCCGCGGTTGGAATTCCGCGGCGCCCAAGCCACACGCTAACAGCTTTAAGGAGTCAAAGCTGGTTTAGCCAAAGAAGCGCTTGATCTCGATCTCGGCGTTCTCCAGGCAGTCGGAGCCGTGGATCACGTTGGCGTTGACATCGACAGCGAAGTCGCCGCGAATGGTGCCGGGCGCAGCATCAAGCGGGTTGGTAGCGCCCATAAGGGTGCGCATCTTGGAAACAGCGGAGAGACCGGAAACGACCATCTTGACGACCGGACCGCTCGTCATAAAGTCGCAGAGACCGCCAAAGAAGGGCTTGTCGGCCAGATGAGCGTAGTGCTCCTCGACGGTAGCGCGCTCGAGCGTAGTCATCTCCATGCGCTCGATGACAAGGCCGCTGCGCTCAATGCGAGCAACGATCTCGCCGATCTTGCGATCGCGCACGGCGTCGGGCTTAATCATGATGAAGGTCTTCTCGATAGCCATAAGGTAGCCTTTCAAGTAGGTTCGCGCGTGCCCAAGTCCCATTCCGGCACTCGCCTGGACTGCATCGTAACAGAGTTTTAGCTGCAGTTAAACAAAAAGCTGTTTATTGAAGCGCTGCAATTAATTGAAGCGTTCCATATGTGTCACTTCTGTTTCGAAGCCCGATTAGAGTACCATCCGACTGCCCATCAACCGCACCGAACCGAGCGGACGGTCGGTTGCCGCCTGTGAACGTACCCCCTTCACAACCTGCCCAAAGGTCCTACAGAAGTTCTCGACAAGCCCCTCCCCCATTACAACAAAATACGGACGCCCACATCAGCAGACGCCCGTAAAAGCAAAAACGATTTATCAATAAATGGCCAAGCAGCTTTAGCCAGACTCTTACTTTGCCCCGTGGCCCATCTCGAAGACCTTGGTCAGCGATCCAAACACGCCTTCGTCGGCCACGAGCTGTGCCTCGGCACGATCCAGCTGTACGGCAACGGCGGCAGGGGCGGTACCGCCCTCGGTCGTACGCGCGGCGACAATTGAGGGGATGTCGAGCGCCTCGGTAATATCGCGTTCAAAGAGCGGGCTTGCCTCCTGGAACACCTCAAACGGCAGGTCCTCAAGATTGCAGCTACGCTTCTCACACATCAGGACCAGATGGCCCACCACGGCATGTGCCTCGCGGAACGGCAGACCACGCTTAGCCAGGTAATCGGCAACATCGGTGGCGGCAAGGTGTCCCACGCCGCACTCGCACGCCATGGCATCCTCGTTGACGGTCCAAGTCGAAATCATACCGGCCATAACCGACAGGCACTGCATGAGCGTATGGGCGGTATCGAGCGCGCCCTCCTTGTCCTCCTGCAAGTCCTTGTTATAAGCAAGCGGCAGGCCCTTCATGGTCACGAGCAGCTGCACCAGGTTGCCATACACACGGCCGCTCTTGCCGCGGATAAGCTCGGCAAAGTCGGGATTCTTCTTCTGCGGCATGATGGACGAGCCGGTGGAGTACGAGTCGGAAAGCGTGATAAAGCCAAATTCGGAGCTCGACCACAGCACGATCTCCTCGGAAAGACGCGACAGGTGCATGGCCATGACGGAGCCGGCGTAATGCAGATCGAGCAGGAAATCGCGGTCGGAAACCGCATCGAGCGAGTTGGGAATCACGCCCGCAAAGCCAAGCTCGGCAGCCGTCATCTGACGATCGAGCGGATAGCTCGTACCGGCAAGCGCGGCAGCACCCAGCGGGCAGTTGTCGGCGGCATCAAAGGCGGCCTTCAGGCGCGTAAAGTCACGCGCGAACATCCAGGAATACGCCAGCAGATGATGCGACAGCAGCACGGGCTGAGCGTGCTGCATGTGCGTGTAGCCCGGCAGAATCACCTTGTCGTACTTCTTAGCCGCATCCACCAGCACATGGCGCAGCTCAAGATTGGCCTCCATGAGCTCCTTGGCCAGCGCCTTGACGCCCAGGCGTGTGTCGGTCGCCACCTGGTCGTTGCGCGAACGTCCGGTATGCAAGCGCTTACCGGCCTCGCCGATGCGACGCGTCAGCTCGCTCTCGATGGACATATGAATGTCTTCGTCGTTGATGTCGAAGGTGAAGTTGCCGGCATCGATATCCTGTTCGATTCCAGTCAGGCCCTTGGCAATCGCTTGCTCGTCCTCGGCACTGATGATGCCCTGGGCCGCCAGCATTTTGGCATGCGCCTTAGAGCCGGCGATATCCTGCTTATAGAGATGTTTGTCGACCGGCAGCGACGCGCCAAACTCCTGCGTGACCTCGGCCACGCCCGCCTCAAAACGACCGCCCCAAAGAGCCATGGAACCGTCCCCTTTCTCCAAATACCAAAACAAGCGCCCAAAGCAATGCGCCATATCGCTAAAGCGATTTATCAACCGCTAGTTTTACACATTCCCCACCGTGCGCGAGGCTGACAAGCTAAATAGCGAAGAAGTGACGCACCATGCACTTGGCGCCCATGGATTCCCTCCTGAGGTTACCCTGCGAGGCGTCAATCCAGGCCTTCAGGCTCATGGGGACCTCCTCCACCTTGGCGGTATCGAGCTCGGGGGCAAGAGAAAGCAAAGAGTGTGCAATAGCGTCAAACATAGTAGGTACTCCTCAGATATATATAGGCGCAGAGCCGCCAAATTGATAGAAAGAGCCCCGCCGGACAACCCCGGCGGGGCTCGGACTCAGCCGCAGATGCGGCATCATATATGCGGGCGGAACGTAGGGGCCACCGATGTTAAGAAGTGTCAGCAAGCATAACGAAAGGTAGGGACCCCGTGCGCCCGTTATGTATCACGCGGATGGGCCGCGCGGATACCAAGGAAGAGAAGCCTTAGGCCTGGGCTGCAGCGGAGCTGGGACCCTGGACCTTAGCCCACGTCTTGAGCGACAGCGTATCGATCTCGATAAAGCCGGCGCTGGCCTTCTCATCAAACGTGGTGTCGCGGTCGTAGGTGGCCAGGCCGTAATCGTAGAGGCTGAAGGGGCTCTTGCGGCCGACGACATGGCAGTTGCCCTTAAAGAACTTCAGACGGACGGTGCCGGTCACGAACTTCTGGGTGTCGGCCATAAAGGCATCGAGCGCGTTTTTGAGCGGGCTGTACCACTGGCCGTTATACACGGCGGTGGCCCAATCCTGCTCAAGCTTAATCTTCTCCTTGAGCAGGTCGCCCTCAACGCAAATGTCCTCGAGCGCCTTGTGGGCGGTGATAAGCGTCAGGGCGCCGGGGACCTCATAGCACTCGCGGCTCTTGAGGCCCACCAGACGATCCTCGACCAGGTCCAGGCGACCAAAGCCATTGTCGCCGGAAATCTTGTTAAGGACGATGACGATCTCGGAGAGCTTCATCTTCTTGCCGTCGACGGCGACGGGCTTGCCCGCCTCAAACTCAATCTCGGTGTAGGTCGGGGCGTCGGGCGTATCCTCGGGGTTCTTGGTCATAACCCAGGCGTCGTCGAGCGGCTCGTTCCAGGGATCCTCCAGGTGACCGCACTCAATGGCGCGACCCCACAGGTTGTCGTCGATGGAATAGGGGTTGTCGTTGGTACCCTCGGGAACCGGCACGTTGTGGGCGTGGGCGTAGGCGACCTCGTCCGGACGGCACTTCAGATCCCACTCGCGAACCGGGGCGATAACCTTGAGCTCGGGGTCGAGCGCCTTGACGGCAGTCTCAAAACGGACCTGGTCGTTACCTTTGCCGGTGCAGCCGTGGGCGACGTAGGTCGCGCCAAACTCGTGAGCAACCTCGACGAGCTTCTTGGCGAGCAGCGGGCGGGACAGGGCGGAGAGCAGCGGGTACTTGTTCTCGTACATGGAGTTGGCCGCGATGGCCTTGGTCAGGAACTCATCGGAGAACTCGTCGCGCAAGTCGAGCACCTGACAATCCAGAACGCCCAGGTCGAGCGCCTTCTGCTTCTTGGCATCCAGGCCGGTCTCCTCCTGGCCCACGTTACCGCAGACGCAAACGACATCAAGATTCTTCTCGTCCTGAAGCCACTTGACACATACGGATGTATCAAGACCACCGGAATATGCGAGAACGACTTTTTCCTTGCTCATGGCTGTTTCCTTTCGCCCTTGGTAGCTAGTTAGAACATCGGTCAGTTGCAAGTCATTTCGAGGTCAAAAACCGTGCAATATCAGGTTAAATAGCAAAAATCAGCACATACATGCCCTAGAAACATGCAGCAATGTCGTGCTAAAACCCAACGACCTCAAAATGACTCTGTTGGGGCATTTAGCCCCATGCGGACAGAGACGATTGTTATCGTCGTCGGGAAATTGCGCGCTGGCGTCGGATGGCATTGTCTGCAGTAGTGATAATCTTTACGAACTGCATCTGCCTCTCCTTTCACCTATCGCCGGGCGCAATTCTAATATCGTAAACGGTACCTTTTCCTCGGTAAGCGGTTGTTTTTCCGTCTCCGTTTTCGATGGTCGCTATATTACGCTAAAGTGCCTGCTGTACAAGCGACAAATTCAAATTTCTGAAAAGTTTTTTCATTACTTTGTGAATGATGATGCAAATATGCGCCAATCCTGCGAAAATACGCCCGACTATCAAGTAGAGGGTCAATCACCCGAAACATTCTGGAAACCGAAAGGCGCGTTTTATGCAGACTTACGAATCAGACGCCAACATCGGCAACATTAAGATTCTCGCTGTCGATATGGACAAGACGTTACTGACCGACGAGCGCGTGCTGCCTCAGGGCCTCGACGAGCGCCTGGACAAGCTCGCCGAGGCTGGCATCGTGTTCTGCCCCGCCAGCGGACGCCCCGCCCCCAAACTCGAGGAGATGTTTGAGGACATCAAGAGCCGCATCGCTTTTTGCCCCGATAACGGCGCGTGCGTTATCTACCGCGGCAACTATATCTATAAGAGCACTATCGACGTGGCGCTGTATCAGCAGGTCTTGAGCCGCGCCTCGGAGGATTCGCGCGCTGTCCCCGTCCTGTGCTGCTTCGACGAGTTCTATGTACTTGCCCGCGATCATCAATACCACGACGAGATCAGCGTCTACTACAACACGATCAACTACGTCGATAGCTTTGAGGGCATTGACATCGAGTCTAACAAGATTTCGATCTTCTTCCCCGCCTACGATGCCGAGCCAGCGTTTCGCGAGGACTACAGCCCCGAGTTCTCGGACAAACTCTACGTCACCAATGCGGGCCGCGAGTGGATCGACTTTATGAATCTGGGCGTCGACAAGGGGTCGGGCGTAGCACATCTCTGCGAGCGCCTGGGCATCGATATCGCCGACGCCGCTGCCGTGGGCGATACGTACAACGACATCCCCATGCTTGAGCGCGTCGGTCACAGCTTTATCGTGGACAATGCCGAGGAGCATATGAACGCGCATGCCAAGTGGCGTATTCCGAGTAACAACGACGGGGGCGTACTGACGCTCATCGACGCCATCCTGGCGGCTCGTTAAACTCGACGCCATGCCCGGGGCCGGCCGTTTGATTTTTGTTCGGTCAGGTCCTGGGCTCGCTCGAAGAGCACATTAAGTGCTCTTCGGCTCGTGCGGAATCTACAAAAATCAAACGGTCGGCCCC